>NZ_MUEW01000009.1:0-176596 GCF_001995655.1 Salinivibrio sp. IB868 | reverse complement strand
ATTATTAATATCATGCAAGTATATAAGGCTCTATTTTTTTAACGAACACATATCTCGTTAAATTCTTCTTAACTCGTTCCCACGCTCCTGCGTGGGAATGTATATGCATTTGAATCATAGGCAGGGTTCGCCACAAGATCACCGAACTGCACTTGATCGCTGTTCTAACACTAGCGGACAGCGTCAATACCTTTAGCGAACAAGCGAGATCAATGCCCTAGACAGAATAATATAACACTGGTTATGTTGCTGTTTGTGTTTGAATGATAGCAAGGGCTAGATATGCATTCCCACGCAGGAGCGTGGGAACGAGCAACTGTTTTATGTAGTGTGTTAATGACTGTCGAGAGATACACCTGTATCTACAGCAAGCTTCTCTAAGACTTTATTATTTAATGGCCAATCACGAAGTAATGTGTTTTTCTTTTTCTTTATTAGGTAATAGACAAAAATGATTACACTTTGCTCATAAAATGGATTTTCATTTATTCCATTTCTAATAACACCTGGAAGATAAGATTCGTTTTTTATGAACACGTCAAGTTTTCCAATTAGCTCTTCAGTAATTAACCCACTGAACTCGTCAAGAACAACAATTGAAGATTTTTGTGCTGCGACACTATCCAAACCAATGTGTTTTTTATAAAGTTCATCAAGCTGCTGCTGAAAGTTTAAATTCTCCGAGACAGTAGAAATTAATCGACTGTTTACATCAGAAAAGAAGTCATCAGTCGTTTCAATTAGAGCCATGCTTTTGGCTACAGTACGATGAACTTCTGGCTTAACTAAAGTTTTTGATTTATAGACAGCATCATGGGTTAACTCAGCATATGCATGTTGCAATAAAGTCCTAATTTGTATCTCACATGGAGTTTTCGGGCTAATTGTAACTCCATTGTGAATAATTTTATTCTTACACCTTACGACATAGTGCACTGATTGATACGTAAACAATAGAGGCTCTTTCTCTCTTTCTGAGTGAAAGTGCCTGCATTCCTTGTAATTCCAACTGCTTTCTGTAATTATAATGTCGGTGATTTCTTTTATCTGCTCAACTAAAAGAACAACAAACCTACACCCGACCTTATCTTCAATTTCTTCGTAGGGGTTGTCATAGCTTTTATTTATTCTATAAAAAGCTTTATCTAGAAGAGAACGAGAATTTTTGACTCTGTGCTCAGGGTTTTGCTTTAAGTATGAGGATAATTTTTTGCCGGAAGTCTTTAGGTGGTTACATATTGTAGACGTGACAAAATCACCCCATGCGTCATACATGGGGCTGTCCTTTTCCCAGCGCTCTAAAAACTCTTTTTCGTTCATTCTTGGGCTACGATTTCATCTTTGACAATGATTTTAGTCCAATTTACAGTATCTCCGGAATCATTCTCGCTAATTAACTGTATATCAATATAATCTTTGAATACCTGAGACGGCGCTATCAGCTTAACATTTTTGCTAAATGATAGTTTTCTTGTTTTTAGCTTCCCTGAAATATGCTCCACATCTTTAGTGAAAGCAGTTGTCGGTATATCCTTATCTTCAAGAAATTCTGAATATGAGTCCCTTGTTTCTACATCAAAGTACCTGGTTGAGAACTCTGAAGGATTAACAACATCTGAATTCTCGTGTTTCAAATATGAAATAAGAGCATTGTGCAAATCATTCCGTTTCTCTTCGCTAATATTCATATCATTAAGGAAATCACAAGTGGCCTCATAAAATTGTTTCGTTGTTCGTGCACTTGTTTCAGGATACCCGCAGCCTAGGAAACTCGAATAGAAATAATGTGCAGCAGCTTTCCCTTCTGTTTGGCTGATTTGTGAATCAGAAACAAGAACATCCCACTTTGAATTTAAATCGTCGCCCTCAATAGCATCATTTGTTTGGAAAAAAGCAGCTGTCTTATATAGCTTTGTAGCAGGCGTAAGAAGTGCCTCTTCAATATACTGCAGTGTGATTTCTTCAGTGAGTTCATTAACTCTTTTCTCGTAAGCACTGTGAATTTCTGCCTTCATAATGCCTACAAATTTTTTAGGCGTTGCTCCATAGTTACCGCTAAAAACTACAACTATCCCTCCAGGTAAATTCCTTCTTTGTTGTGCATCTGCCAATTTGTTTGCCACATCATATGATAAAGAAATATAATCATCGTCACTGCTATCGCTTATTTCATCTACCAGTGGAGGGAGGTCAGTTGACTCTTGATTGACAATGGACATAGGAACAGCTTTTGAGTCGGAGCCTATGGCATTGATAAATCTAGATTTAAATGTTTCCATTGCTTCAGTATCAAATTTTATAAATTCAGTACTTCTACTTGGAGTTACCTTATTTCCATCATTATCACGCTGATGTATTTGATGAATGACGATTCTTTTTATTTGTAGATTAATGATATTCACAGAAGCTAACTCCTATTTCCCTTTTTTGAAGCATCATTGTTAGCAGTCTTCGCACTTTGGAAAATGTTTCTCCACTCTCTACTATCCTTCTCCCAAACATCTTGATACTTTTCAAAAATATCATCTAATTGAGATTGATCGTTTTTTGACTTCCTATAGCCCAACTCATTCTGTATCTGGTATAGAGCTAACAGCGTACTTTTCTGCCTAATCCATAGTTTTTTGTAATCAAAAAGTGCATTCCAACCACTTGTGATAGTAAGAAAGGCGCCAAAGAATAATGCTAAATTCTTCTGGAACTGTATATTTTCATCTGACACATCAACACCTAAAGTGAGAGTGATAATAGCCCCTAATATGATAGATAAAGCGTTTACCCAGCTAGCCTTTCTTTTGTTTGACTTAACCTTTTCTTTTAATTTTTCAATGCTTTTTGAAACTTCATTTTGTAAAAAGTCCAATTCAGACATTAGTTCAGACACTGGAAGCTCTTCCTTTTAGATACCATTTTTTTCAAGCGTATTTTACATATTTTATTGCTAATAAACCATCCATCGCAGATGAAAATCGATGCTGAAGCCATTCCGCCCGCAGCACGCGCGGCTTTCAAGTGAAAGTGAAGAGGCCGCAACGGAAAAGACGTCGCCGTGCCTGCGATTGTTAAATCCTGTAGGGTTCAACGAAGTCATTGTAAGTTCCACGGGATGGATGCTTGTTTGTCTTCAACAAAGTTTTCCCTTGGTGCCTTGTAAGCATTGCGTTGATAGCCTGTTGCCGGTTTTGATACGCATTACCTGAGCCCCACGCAATTAAAACGATGTCAGCTTCGTCTAGAGACTGTTCTATGTGATAATCATTTTCAGTACCAATATGTTCGTCAGTACCCGCAAACTCGTTCGTTTGCACAAAAGCAAATTGATTCACAACAATTATACGATTAACACCTTTGAACTCTTCGTATTCCTCGATGAATATCAGCTTTTCAAGAAACTGGACCGATTTGTCCGCAACATCTGAATTAGCTACACTCGGATTCTGCATGATGACGCAGACCACCTTTCCAGAAGGCGAATTCGACCTCTCAACAGTTAAACGATACCGAAAACGTTCACATGGAGAAAAAATCGCTTCGGCAACTACTCCATCAATATGCCTGAAGATCATAACTTTCTGAGCCCTGATTGATATTTAACGCCATGCGCAGCGGCCGATTTTTGGAGCTCAGCGAAACAAACCGGTCCGACTGACGCTACTTGTTATGTAAAGATCAACGCGGTCTGTATGCATGCTCAAGAACCAGCCTTGCTAGATCTGTTTGCTTTTTAGATAGGTCGATTTTGTACGATGCACACAGGATCGATAACACTCGAGCAAACTTTACACGAACAGCTTGAAGAGTCTTATAAAACAAAACCTCGTTGTTGGAGCCTTGGTAACTGTGTAATTCCATGAGCTCACGGCTGAGCGTATAGACAAGTTCTAAAACAAAGTGCTGAGCCATCTCTGAAGAGAGGTTTGTACGGAGCTTTTCCGTCTCCGTTTTAATAGACTCCAAACTTGCTATTACCGCTTGAGTTACCTCCTCATCAAAGGGAACGATGAGGACCTTCCGGGTCTCCAAAAACGAGAAATATTGTTCAAACTCTTTCTTATCTGGGTTCGATATGAAAGGGATCAAATCCCTAGCAGAGAAACCAGAAATTGAAGCCGCCAGGCCAATTCCGCCTATGATATCCAAAAATCCCATATAGCCCTCTACATAACATTGTATTAGCACGCACACTCACTTCCCCAAAACCGTTATACGCGCCTTTTCTTTCTTAACTGACTGTTATTAATAGTATCTATCGCTTTTACTGTCTGCCTCTTCCCCGCGAAAGCGTGCATCCGATTCGGCTTCTATCTCGATAAGCTGGTTAACTATCCAGCCTTCCCACGCTACCGCCCGCCGGTTTTTGGCACCCGATAGACCATTTCCCTTTTTGTGGTAAGGATTAGCCTAACAGAGGCGTGATAACGTTTTCATTCCCTAATGTCCAAAATGTTAGCTAGCGCTAATTCTGTGAGATTGCTTCGAGGATTTGGCCGAGATCTTGCGGGCGTGTTGGTTGGGTCTAAAAAGCCAGTCGGGGGTGCCATTTTTTGTGGATGCTTCCAAAAAACGTGCAACTGGTCTTTTTTTGCGCAAAATTAATGATTATTTCACTAAATTTGTACAACAAAGTGTGATTAAGGTTGGTATAATTTTCACCACATTAACCCCCTGCACGCTCTGTCGGACATTTGTGCTGTGAATATAGACGTCAATAACCTCCTGCTCCAAAACGATATTTTACTCCTTTTTGTGGTTCTCGCCCTCGGCCTCGCAGTCGGAAAGATCAAAATTGGTAGTGTGCAACTCGGCGGATCCATCGGCGTGTTGTTCACCGCAATCATTTTTGGCAACGCGGGGTTCACCTTCTCGCCTGATACCCTCAGCATCGGCTTTATGCTGTTTATCTATTGCGTGGGCATTGAGGCGGGGCCGAACTTTTTTGGCGTCTTTTTCCGTGACGGAAAATCATACCTATTGCTTGCCTTGGCGGTGTTACTCAGCGCCATTGGCTTAACCCTGTTCTTCCAAAACCATTTGGGGTTGGATATCAGCATTGCCACCGGGATGATGGCCGGCGCGCTTACCGCCACCCCGGTATTAGTGGGCGCGAAAGATGCGCTTAACTCCGGCTTAACCGGCGCGGAAGGCGAACAGCTGGGGATGATGATTGATAACCTCAGTGTCGGCTATGCCATGGCCTACCTCACCGGCCTAGTGAGCTTGATTGTGCTGGCGAAATTGATGCCGAAGTTGCAGCGCCATAACCTTGAGCACTCCGCCCAACAAATTGCGATTGAGCGCGGCTTGGGCAGCGAATCACAGCGTAAGGTCTATTTACCCATTATTCGTGCGTATCGGGTCGGGCCTGAATTGATCGATTGGATTGATGGCCGCAACCTGCGTGAGCTGGGTATTTATCGCCAAACCGGCTGTTATATCGAGCGTATTCGCCGTAACGGCATTTTGGCTAACCCTGATGGGGACGCCATTTTGCAGCAAGGCGACGAGATTGCCTTAGTAGGCTATCCCGACAGCCATGCACGGCTGGACCCGAGCTTTCGTAACGGTAAAGAAGTGTTTGACCGCGATCTGCTCGACTTGCGCATTGTCGAGGAAGAAATCGTGGTGAAAAATGACAGCGTGGCGCAGAAAAAGCTGTCAGATTTAAACTTGTCGGAATACGGCTGCTTTTTAAACCGAGTGGTGCGCGCTCAGGTTGAGATGCCGATGGACCAAGGGATCATTCTTAACAAAGGCGATGTGCTGCAAATCAGTGGTGAGAAAAGCCGCGTAAAAGGCTTGGCCGACCGCATCGGCTTTATTTCGATTCATAGCCAGATGTCGGATTTGCTCGCCTTTTGCTGCTTCTTTATTTTGGGGCTGGGCTTAGGGATGATCACCCTCACCTTCGGTCAAGTGACCTTTGGCCTAGGTAATGCCGCTGGCTTGCTGTTGGCGGGGATCAGCCTCGGCTTTTTACGTGCCAACCACCCCACTTTCGGCTATGTGCCCCAAGGGGCGCTGAATATGGTGAAAGATCTTGGCCTGATGACCTTTATGGCTGGCATTGGACTGAGCGCCGGTAGCCGGCTATTTGATTACATCGCGGACATGGGCTTTTCGGTGATCTTGGCCAGCATTGTGATCAGTGTTATCCCAGTGATTGTCGCCTATTTGATTGGTGCGTATGTGCTGAAGATGAACCGCGCGCTCTTGTTTGGCGCGATCATCGGGGCAAGAACCTGTGCGCCGGCGATGGATATGATCAATGAGCATGCTCGCAGCACTATTCCTGCCTTGGGCTACGCGGGCACTTATGCGATTGCCAACGTTATTTTGACCTTAGCCGGCACCTTGATGATTATTTTGGTGTAACGTCACGCTGGAGACGGTCGCTGAGTCAGCCAAAATTCAGTTTATTAAACCTATAATAAAGGCGTCCACCTCGGGCGCTTTTTTGTTTTACAGGGGCTTTTATGCAGGTTCTTATTATTGAAGATGACTCGATTTTAAGTCATCACCTGAACACCGAACTCAGTGAACTCGGCCACCATGTTCGCTGTGCCAGCACTGCCAGCGAAGGGCTTTATTACGCTGACCAATACCCCAATGATATTGCCATTGTTGACCTTGGTTTGCCCGATCAAGATGGCATTAGCCTAATTCGTGATATTCGCGCTAAAGGGCTGCGCTTGCCGATTTTGGTGCTCACCGCGCGCGCCAATTGGCAAGATAAAGTCACGGGGTTAGATGCCGGCGCGGATGATTATTTGGTAAAGCCGTTTCAAAAGCCGGAACTGGTGGCGCGACTAAACGCATTGGTGCGTCGCAGTGCCGGTTTTGTGAAGCCCACTATCACCGCTGGCGATATCGAGTTAGATTTGTTGGCGAAATCGGTCACCGTCAACGGACAAGCGCTAGAGCTCACCGCCTTTGAGTATGATTTGTTTGAGTACCTGATTCGTCACAGTCGCGAAGTGATCTCCAAGCAACGCTTGCTCGATGTGCTGTATCATGACCAAGATGGCGACCCTAACACCATTGAGGTGATGATCAGTCGTCTGCGTAAAAAGCTGATCCAAACCGGACACGACAACCCCATCTCGACCGTGCGTGGCCAAGGCTACCTGTTCGAGATCCAAGCTGAGTAAACCATGAAACTAGGCCAACTTACCCTTTGCCAATGTCGCCCCCGACTGCGCACCCGCGTACTCGCCACCTCCATTGGCATTATTCTCCTTTTCTCGATTGCGCTCGCGGCCTTGATTAATAAGCTGTATCAGCAAAATTCAATGGCGGCTTACTCGCGCGATCTGGCCTCACAAATTCCGATGGTGATGGCGCAGCTCAGTAAAGACGGGCTGATCCGCGCTGACCAGCTGACAGCTTGGATTCAATCGCTTGACCCGTCCAGCAGCGATTATATGTCGGTGCTATGTACGCCCGATAACCACACGCTGTGGACCTCACGCGATGTGCAAGCGTTTAATATCGACGATATCTGCACACATATTCCTAACGAAGCGAAAAAGCCGCAGTACCTTTCCATTGCTGGCTTTAACGTGGTGGCGCAACGGCTTTCATCAGAAAAACAACCCGGTGATAGCGAAAATCGGCTGTTTGTGCTGCGCAACGTCGACAAACAAAAACAACAGTTAGCCGATTTAGAAGCCGAGACCTGGTTTTACATCAGCCTGCTGTTTGTCTCGGCGTCGGCACTCGTGGTTGCCGCGTGTCATTGGAGCTTTTCCCCACTGCGCCGCTTGGCCAGAGAGCTGATCGCGATTACTGAATCACGCCAACAAACACTGGATAACGATTACCCTGACGAGCTGCAAGATGTCACCCAAGCGCTTAACCGGATGATCACCCAGCGGGAAAAGCAAAAATCCCGTTATCGCCACGCCATGGATGATTTGGCGCACAGCTTAAAAACGCGTTTATCCGCCACCAATGCCCTGCTCGATGATAATCATCTGTCGCGCGAGCAGCTGAATAAGCGGATTTTGGAGCAGGTCAGCCAGATGGATGACATGGTGCAATATCAGCTCAAACGCGCATTGGTGGGACAATGTGGACTGAAACGCGAAGATAGCCCACTGACCGCACCGATTGATAGCCTGACCGGCATGTTAGATAAGGCCTATCGCGATAAACCCGTGAAAGTAGTGCGAGCGTTTGATGAAAGTGCCTCTTTGCCAGTGCACCGCAGTGATTTGATGGAGTTACTCGGTAACTTGCTGGAAAACGCCTATCGCTTTTGCCTTGAAACGGTGCAAATCCGGCTCGACGATCACGGCGAAGTGTGGCAATTGGCGATTGAAGACGATGGCCCCGGAGTACCTGAGCAATATCGGGAAAGCATATTCCAGCGTGGGGTGCGTGCCGATCAGCTCAACCCTGGCACTGGCATTGGATTAGCGGTGTGCGATGAAATCATTGCCAGTTACGATGGCAACATCCACGCCAGCGACTCCCCACTGCAAGGAGCGGCCTTTGTGCTGACCATTCCCAAGCGCTAGGCTAGCCGCGCTAATCCTAAAGCGCGAAGTCCAGCGGTTCGCTTAAGCGCGACGTCAAACAGGCATTTTCTCTTGTTCTGCCACCAGCAGCAAACAAAAAACGCAGCCAAATCGTGGCTGCGTTTATATGAGTAGGTAACAGGCGTGAATGCGTTTGCTCAGTGCCCGGTTTATTCTTCTTCCGGGTCGGCGAGCAAGTCGTCTTTGGCCGCCATCATGTACTGATACATCGACCAATAGGTTAGGCCTGCCGCGGCGTACAGCGCAATGTAACCTAACCATTCAATCCAAGGCGCGCCATGCCAAAGCAGCATGGTCAATGCAAACATTTGCGAGCCGGTTTTAAATTTCCCCACCCATGAGACCGCGACGCTGGCACGTTTGCCGATTTCTGCCATCCACTCGCGCAGGGCTGAAATAATCACCTCACGCGCAATCATGGTTGCCGCCGGAATCGTGATCCAAATAGAGGCGTAGTGCTCAACAATCAGCACCATGGCAATCGCCACCATCACTTTGTCGGCGACGGGATCGAGAAAGGCACCAAAACGGGTCGATTGCTTTAAGCGACGCGCTAAATAGCCATCCAGCCAATCGGTGGCGCCAGCAATCACAAAAATCAATGCTGCCGCAAATGGCGCCCAAGCATAAGGTAGATAGTAGGCAACAACAAAGACCGGAATAAGCGCAATGCGCAAAAAGGTCAAAATGGTAGGTATATTTAGACGCATGCTCAGCTTTTTATTTTAGGATTAACTGGGTTATGGTGCCCCATTGCCACTAACCTTGCAATGAGGAATGAATTTTCTCTGCCAATGTGGCGCTGATCCCGGGCACCTTGGCGATTTCTTCAACACTGGCGTTTTTCAGCTCTTGAATACCACCCAAGTATTTCAGCAAGGCCTGGCGACGTTTAGGGCCTACGCCATCAATTTGGGTGAGCACACTTTGCTTGCGCGCTTTACCCCGTGCCGCGCGGTGTCCGGCAATGGCATGATCGTGGCTTTCATCACGAATATGTTGGATAAGGTGCAGCGCCGGCGAGTCTGCGGGCAGCGAAAACTCCTCGCCCGAAACCTTAATCAAAGTTTCAAGCCCCGGCTTACGGCTGGTACCTTTGGCCACCCCTAAAATGAGTGGGTTAATCGGCCAATCAGCAATCAGCGGCTCGAGCACCTCCCAAGCACGGCTAAGCTGGCCCTTTCCCCCATCAATCACAATGATATCGGGGATTTTTTCTGGCTCGACTTGTTTGCTATAACGGCGCGTCAGTACCTGAGCCATCGCGGCATAATCATCGCCGCCGGTGATCCCTTCAATGTTGTAACGGCGATACTCTTTTTTCAGCGGCCCATCTTGGTTGAACACCACGCAGGAGGCGACTGTTTTCTCGCCCATGGTATGGCTGATATCAAAGCACTCCATCCGCTTAACCGGCTCTAAGCCCAGGGTTTCTTGCAGCGCGTGATAACGATTCTGGATGGTCATCCGATGGTTGATCTTGCTGGTCAAAGCAGTGCGGGCATTGGTGTTGGCCAGCTTCAAAAAGCGGGCTCTAGCCCCGCGCGGACGACTTTGTAGGCGCACATTGCGACCGGCTATTTCACTCAAGGTATTCGATAGCCAACCCAGATCATCACCGATATCGTCAGAAATCAGAATATGGCTGGGAATGGTGCGCCCTTCCGCTTGCGCCAGGTAAAACTGGCTGACAAAACTTGAGACCACTTCACCAGGGTCGGTTTCTGCCGGCATCTTAGGAAAGTGGCTTCGACTGCCCAGCACTTTGCCTTGGCGCAGGAAGAGCACATGAATGCACGCCACCCCGTTTTCTAATGCAAAGCCGATAACGTCGATATCATCATCGCTGTCTTGCGAGACAAACTGCTGCTCTTGTACGCGGCGCAAGGCTTGGATTTGGTCACGATATTCCGCCGCTTTTTCAAATTGCAGCTGTTGGCTGGCGGTTTCCATTTTGGCGACCAAGCTGTCGATCACTTCGCGGTCTTTGCCTTGTAAAAACATACGGGCAAAATTGACTTGCTCGGCGTAGTCATCATCACTAATCAGCCCTGGCACACAAGGGCCAGAGCAGCGACCAATTTGATACATCAAGCAAGGCCGGCTGCGGTTGGCATACACCGAGTCTTCACACTGGCGAACCGGGAATATTTTCTGCAATAGGTGCAGGCTTTTGCGCACTGCATTGGCATCAGGAAAGGGACCAAAGTATTCACCCTTTTTCTTTTTCGCGCCGCGGTGGATCGCGAGCCGCGGATGCTCGTGAGCACTGAGGTAGATATAGGGATAAGATTTATCGTCTCGCAGCAACACATTGTATTTGGGGCGATGCTGCTTAATCAGGTTGTGCTCAAGGATCAGCGCTTCGGTTTCGGTGTGGGTCACCGTCACCTCTACATCGGCGATGTTACGCACCAAGGCTTTGGTTTTCTCACTGGAAACCTGGACCCGAAAGTAGCTGGCTAGGCGTTTGCTGAGATCTTTGGCCTTACCCACATAGATAATGTCACCCGCGGCGTTCATCATGCGATAAACGCCGGGCTGGTGAGGAACGGTTTTCAGAAAATTTTTAGCATCAAAGGTGTTCGGCACTGCGCGGTCTCGTACTACATTACTTCGCGTTACAAGGTTTCGGTATCTAACATGCCGTGCCTGATAGCAAGGTGGGTCAATTCCACATCACCATTAATGCCCAACTTGCTGAATAAGCGATAACGGTAGCTGTTCACCGTTTTCGGGCTCAGGCTAAGCTGCTCGGATATGTCGGTGACTTTTTGCCCTTTGGTGATCATTAGCATGATCTGCAATTCACG
This sequence comes from Salinivibrio sp. IB868, assembly GCF_001995655.1. NCBI lineage: Bacteria > Pseudomonadati > Pseudomonadota > Gammaproteobacteria > Vibrionales > Vibrionaceae > Salinivibrio > Salinivibrio sp. IB868. The sequence continues at coordinate 165,243 of NZ_MUEW01000009.1, read as the reverse complement.
CTCTGACAGCTCTTTGAAAGGATTATCTGAAGAGGCAGAGAACTGACTAAGCGCCATTTGCTGGGCAATGTCCGGTGAGATATAACGCTGGCCACTGTTGACCATGCGGATCGCGTTCACCACTTCATCGGCACCGGCACCTTTGGTTAGGTAACCCGCGGCTCCCGCTTGCATGACCTTGGTGGGGAACGGGTTTTCTGTATGGATCGTGAGCACGATAATCTTGGCGTCCGGCGAGTAACGAAGCAACTTGCGTGTCGCTTCCAACCCACCGATGCCTGGCATATTCATGTCCATTAGGACAATATCGGCGTGATTTTGCCGGCACCACTTGAGTGCAGCTTCACCGCTGTCGGCTTCCCCTACCACTTTTATGCCACGAACGTCTTCTAAAAGACGTCGAATCCCTGTGCGAACCAGCTCGTGATCATCTACAAGGAACACATTGATCAATCTTGTATCTCCACTTGGTTTGGTTCGCCAACATGCTGCCACAAGGCAACGGTTGGACTTCTCTTACGCATAGTACTTGAGTTTTACCACGGATGAAAAGCCAACAACAGAGCGGATGTGGGCAAATGCAAATATTCATACACTAAGCCGCCAAAAAACAGTCAACCTGACTGAATTATCACCAATTTGGTGACGTTCGAGGCAAGTTGACTGCAATAAACAGCGTAAAACCCGCTTTACGTGTCAGTAATTTTTAACACTTAGCGGTTTAAGCCGTTCAGGTTACGACAGACCCAAACACAAGTACTTCATTTCTAGGTATTCATCGAGTCCCCAGTGTGAGCCCTCACGGCCAAGGCCCGATTGCTTCACCCCACCAAAGGGCGCGACCGCGGTCGAAATCAAGCCAGTGTTGATTCCTACCATACCGTATTCCAGCGCTTCGGCAACACGGTGCACCCGGCTAATGTCTTTGGCATAAAAGTAAGACGCTAACCCAAATTCCGTATCATTGGCCATGGCAATGGCGTCCGCTTCTTCTTCAAAAGAAAACAGCGGTGCCACGGGGCCGAAGGTCTCTTCTTTGGCTATCCGCATCGCTGGGGTCGCGTATTTAATCACCGCCGGTTGGGTGTAGTTTTCTCCCAGCTCAGGGCACGCGCCACCCAGCTCAATCGCCGCGCCTTTTTGCTTGGCATCTTCCAGGTGGGCATTCACTTTGTCCATTGCCCCCTTATTGATGAGCGGGCCGATGTCCACGCCATCGTCGGTGCCTTTACCCACCTGCAATTGACTCACCGCCTGGATAAACTTTTCTGCAAAGGCTTCATACACGCCCGATTGCACGTAGATGCGGTTCACACAGACACAGGTTTGCCCTGCGTTACGAAACTTCGCTGCAATGGCCCCTTCAACCGCGGAATCAATATCGGCGTCATTAAACACAATGAAAGGCGCATTGCCGCCCAGCTCCAGCGAGAGCTTTTTAATGGTTGGGGCGCATTTCTCCATCAACTGTGCGCCGATTTCGGTCGAGCCGGTAAACGAGAGCTTACGGACACGTCTGTCAGCACATAAGGTATCACCGATGGGGCCCGACGCCCCGGTCACCACACTGATCACTCCAGCTGGCAGCCCGGCTCGCAACGCGAGCTCACCGAGGGCCAGTGCCGATAGCGGCGTGTCACTGGCAGGCTTCACCACCATGGTACAACCCGCCGCCAATGCTGCGGCCGCTTTACGGGTAATCATCGCCGCTGGAAAGTTCCACGGGGTAATCGCCGCGGTCACGCCAATCGGCTGCTTGATCACTGAAATACGCTTATCCGCTTGCTCCGCGGGAATGGTCGCGCCATACACTCGCTTCGCTTCTTCTGCAAACCACTGTAAAAACGAGGCCGCGTATTGGATCTCGCCCGCGGCTTCTTTTAGCGGCTTGCCTTGCTCAGCCGTCATGATTGCAGCTAAATCATCCTTGTGCTCGAGCATCAGCTCGTACCAGCGATAAAGCACGTCTGCCCGCGCTTTGGCGGTTAAATCTCGCCATTCGGGTAGCGCAGCATCCGCGGCATCAATGGCGCGGCTGGTTTCCTCCGCCCCCATATTAGGTACCGTCGCCAAGTGCTCTCCGTTCGCAGGATTGGTCACTGCGCGGGTTTGTTGGCTGTCGGCATCGACCCACTTCCCATTGATCAGTGCCTGTGTTTTTAAAAGCTCAGGATCCTGCAAATGCATAGTGGCTCCTTTTTGGTTGAGGAAAAGATAATCTTTGAGGAAAAAGATGGTCATAGCGTGATAAGGGCACCTTGCCAGCTAAGACACAGTACGACAAGATAAGGCACAATACTGTTAATAATAAGCCAGTAAAGCCATCTTGCCTACGTGATTAGTCAGTGGCGAGCTCGTCAGTGAAGACAATGAGTGACTCGGTTCGTTGCTAATCAGACAGTCACGCTCGGTTTTACAACATAAGGCTTACCTTCAGGTGCAAACACAGCTGGCCTCTCAAACCGATAAAGGATGCTCTATGCGTATTTTTAGCCAGTTCGACAGCGGGAATATTCGCGTTGTTAACGATGACGACATCAACAACATTCAACTTGCCATTCACCACGACAATCAGTCTGAGTTTTATCAGTGGTTCCACTTTCGCTTAGAGGCGCAAGTGAATCAGGCTCACACACTGCATATTCAGCAACTGGCAGGCTCAGCCTACCCTGAAGGCTGGAAAGATTATCAGGCGGTCGCCTCTTACGATCGCGATACCTGGTTCCGCGTCCCCACCGAATTTGACGGCGATACACTGACCATTAAAGTAACGCCGCAACATGGCTCGATGTATTTCGCCTACTTCGCGCCGTATAGCTATGAGCGCCACCTGGATTTAATTCACCAAGCGCAGACCTATCCACAATGTCAGCTAGAAACCCTCGGCCAGACCTTGGATGGGCGCGATATTAGCCTACTGAAAATTCGTGCCGATTTAGGTGAATCCGTCCAACCGAAAACACCGATTTGGCTGATTGCTCGCCAACACCCAGGCGAAACCATGGCGGAATGGTTTATCGAGGGGCTGCTCGACCGATTGCTTGACGACACCGACACCACTGCCCGTGCGCTGTTGGAAAAGGCCGACGTTTACGTGGTGCCCAATATGAACCCCGACGGCAGCGTGCGCGGCCACTTGCGTACCAATGCGGTGGGCGCCAACTTGAACCGAGAATGGCAAGCCCCTACGCTTGAGCGCAGCCCCGAGGTGTATCATGTTCGTGCGCGTATGGAGCAAACAGGGGTGAAAATGTGCCTCGATATCCACGGTGATGAGGCCATCCCATATAACTTTGTTGCCGGTTGCGAGGGGATCCCTTCTTACGATGCGCGTATGGCGGATTTAGAGGACAGGTTTAAGCGTGCCCTGCTCACCGTGACGCCAGAGTTCCAAGACGAGCACGGCTATGACAAAGACGCACCTGGCAAGGCCAATCTGACCGTGGGCTCAAACTGGATTGGTGAGCGCTTTAAATGCTTGTCGTACACAGTTGAAATGCCATTTAAAGATCATAACGACCAACCGGACCCGGATTTTGGTTGGTCACCTGCGCGCAGCCAAGCCTTCGGTCGCGATATGCTCAGTGCCATCCTCAATGTGGTGGATGCACTCTAGCGCGCACTGAATCAATAACACCTCATGAAAGCCGGTGCCATGTCATCGGCTTTTTCTATTTGAGTGATTGATAAATTCAACTTGGGCGAGCGACGTCACCCGCTTATATTAGACACAAATAATTCAACGAGGAAACCCAATGACAACCTTAACCTCACGCTGCCCTCACTGCCAAGCCATGAACCGCATTCCAAACGAGCGGGTGAATGACGCGCCCAAATGTGGCAAGTGTCAGTCTGATGTGCTGGACGGTAAACCGATTGAGGGCACCAGCGAAAACTTTAACGCGTTGCTAAATAGCGATGTGCCTGTCGTGGTCGATTTTTGGGCCCCGTGGTGTGGCCCATGCCAAAGCTTCGCGCCTGCTTTTGCGGCAGTGGCCGAGCAAGAAGAAGGCCGCGCACGTTTTGTTAAAATCGATACCGAAGCGCAGCAAGCATTGGCGGCGCAATATCGTATTCGTAGCATTCCGACGCTAATGGTATTTAAAAACGGCGAGCGCGTTGACGTACTCAACGGTGCCCTGCCACAAAATGCCTTTAGCGACTGGTTGAGCCAGCACCTTAGCTAATCGCTATTCGCTATTCGCTATTCGCTAACCACTATTTCACATTAATAGCGCGGCGCTACACTTTTAGCGCCGCTCCCTGTTTTACCGCGCGGATCGCCACATTGGTATTGATGTCTTTGACCATCGCCAAGGTTTGTAGCTGGCGCATAAAGGCTTCATAGTGCGGTAAATCTCGCGTCACCACTTCCAATAAATAGTCATAAGTACCTGAGATCACGTGGCCGTTGATGACTTCATCCATTTCCACCAGTGCGTGCTCGAAGGTAACAATCGCCTCTTCTCGGTGATTGCTCAAACTCACGTTGACAAAAAAGGTCATGTTAAGCCCAATTCGCTGGCGATCGAGCGTAACCTGATAGGACGCTATCACCCCATCGGCTTCCAGCTTTTTAATTCGTCTTGCACAAGGCGAAAACGACAACCCAACGGCATCAGCGATTTCCGCCGTGGTGCGGCGCGCATCGTCTTGTAACAGCGCCAGAATGGCTTTGTCTTTACTATCCAAACCCCCTCCTTGGTAATTTTCATCAATTATTTACTACTAACCGATGATAACCACTAATAGGGGATGAAACTACCCGTTAATTTGCCACCAATCCCTCCCTTGACGCTGCCACACTAACTGCATCCATTATCAAGGAAGTGATCAACCATGCCTGCCACCTCTCAACGTTTATTAGGCCTCGCCGCCATGCTTGTCACCGTGACCATTTGGGCGAGCCTGTTTATCTCCTTGCGTCAGGCCAGCCAGTCGGTGTTAACCAGTGGCGATATTGCCCTACTGCGCTTTTTGCCTGCGGCGCTGCTATTTGGTTGGCTGAGCCGTCATCGTGTGCGCCATATTTTTGCCGTGCGCAAACGTTATCTGTTTGCGATTGCCTTCGGGGCAGGTTTACCGTTTTATCTGCTCGCCGCCACAGGAATGCAGTTTGCGCCTGTCGCCGATGGCGCCTCGTTAATTCCTGGGATCTTGCCACTGTTTGTCTCCGCCATTGCTTGGAGCGTTTATGGCGAGTCGCTCTCGGTGGGACGACGATTAGGGATTGGGTTGATCGTGATCGGCATTGGCGCATTTTTGTGGCATTCGCTGTTCTTCTCACCGTGGAGCGTCACCCAAGGTCATTTGATTTTGCTCGCAGCCAGTATCAGCTGGGCATGGTTTACTATTGGCGTGCGTGTCACGGGCTTAAATGCCGCAGAAGCCGGAGCGGTATTAGCGATGTCGGCCGTCTTGCTGCTACCCGTGGGCGCGATGAGCGGGCTTATCTCGTTTAATCTGCTTCAAGCGCCTTTCGGTGAGCTGGGCTACCATGTACTGGCGCAAGGCTTGGGCGTGGGGATCATTGCCAATTACAGCTATGCGTTTGCGATTCGCCGTTTGGGCGCAGAAATGAGTGCCGCAATAGGCGCATTCACGCCCGTGGTGGCCGCACTGATCGCGATCCCCATGTTCTCGGAAACCGTCAGTGCGCTTACCGTGGTGGCGATGGCGTTGATTGTATTGGGTGCGGTGCTCGCCAGTGAGGGGATAAAGTGGCGTCGCACACAAACAAAAAGCGGCCCGCAGGCCGCTTAATCGATGACTCGACGACGCTATCCGGTTAGAGATAGTCGCCACGACGCAAGGCATCGATACGTTTTTCTAGCGGTGGGTGAGTCATAAATAGCTCACTCAGAGTTTTCTTACCGTTGATGCCAAATGCCATCATTGAGCCTTCCAGTTTCGGCTCGTGGCTGACTTTCAAACGCTCCAGCGCAGCAATCATTTTCTGTTTGCCCACCAGCTGCGCCGAGCCTGCATCCGCGCGGAACTCGCGATGACGGCTAAACCACATGGTCAGGATGCTAGCCAGAATACCAAACACGATTTCTAACACTGACGAGACGAGGAAATACATCATCCAGTTGCCGCCGCCTTCGCCTTCTTCGTCACTGTTCATGCCACTCACCGCACCGGCGATAACGCGGGCAATAAAGATCACGAAGGTGTTCACCACCCCTTGCATCAAGGTCATGGTGACCATGTCGCCATTGGCAATGTGGCTGATTTCGTGCGCCAGCACGGCTTCGGCCTCATCACGGGTCATGTTTTGCAGCAGGCCACTTGATACCGCCACCACAGAATCGTTGCGTTTCGCCCCCGTCGCAAAGGCGTTGATGTCAGGCGAGTTATATACCGCCACGGTTGGCATACCAATGCCAGCGCGCTGCGCCTGTTGACTGACAGTATTCATTAGCCAGTGCTCGGTTTCATTGCGTGGATGCTCAATCACTTGCGCCCCCACCGAGCGCAATGCCATTGATTTTGACATCAGCAACGATATAAACGAGCCGCCAAAACCAAATACCGCTGCCAGTACCAGCAACCCAGATAAGCTCCCCGGTTGCATGCCTGTCACGGCATAAATGATATTCAGCACAATGCTAAATACGACCAGTACCGCAAGGTTGGTAGCGAGAAATAATCCTAAGCGTTTCATGGTGTGTCTCCGTCGCTTAAACCCAGTGTTTAGCGCTTATTTGTTGTAATGATAAAAATAGTATGGGCATTAATGATAAAAACAATCCTTTGATGCAATTTGTTACGAATAAATCCCAGTCGTCGCTTGTGGCGCCCGTACCATCCAGCTCTCTGCACCAACCAGTTAGTGTGGCACGTTATTTCGATCTGATCTAAACAAATTGTGATATCGCGCAACTCTTAATTTTTAACAATCCATTCAAACATTTAACAAGCATCGAGGCAGAAAAGCCCAATAAAAAAGACAAAAACAACCCAATATAGACTTTGGTCGAGTTGTCATCGCGGTTTACTCAGGCTAATTTATGCGCAGCTGTTTAAAACTATGACGCTGATGCACTGCGTAAGACAACAAAGTAATGGGCAGTCGGCGGTCATATCAACCATTAAGTTTATAACCACCCAGTGTGGACAACCTAACCTTAACAACGCAACGCGTTATCAATGGAGTGAGACCATGGCAGAGCAAGAAAACTACCGAGTCGCTATCGACATCTTAACCTGTCATCTCGGCATGAGCTTCGATGAAGCCTGCTCAGAGCTTGGGTTAGCGTCGGATGACGCGACAGCGGCGCGCCAAATGGCCGAGGTTCAGCAAAGCCTAATGGGTGTTCGAGACGACCAGAAGTAATTGTCTACCCGCATTGACTACCTGAATAGACAAAAAGCCAGCACAGCGCTGGCTTTTTTGATCGCTACATTCTCGCAATATGTTTACAACGGCTTAATATCTAAGTGGCTCGCGCATTGTGCTGGCGAGGCATCGGCAGCAAACGGCAAGCGCCCCAGACAAGGCGCATCTAAATGCGCGTCAAGATAGCGCACCATTTCGTCACTGTGCTGCGCCTTGGGATCAACGGCGTTTGCCACCCATCCGGCTAACCTAAGCCCGCGTGCACGTATGGCCTCTGCGGTGAGTAAAGCATGGTTTAAACAGCCAAGTTTAATCCCCACCACCATGATCACTGGCAGTTGGTGGGCAACCACCCAATCGGCCAGCGTTTCAGTCTCACTGAGTGGCACTTGCCAACCGCCGGCGCCCTCTACCAATACCGGACTGGCCTGCTGTTTTAAATGCGCGAGCCCATCGCTCAGCATCTGGGTATCGATTGGCTTGTTGGCTAACACCGCCGCCCAGTGCGGCGAGCACGGCGTTTCTAACAACACTGGGTTGATAGCGGCATACGGCAATGCGATCGCACTGGCGTGCTGCAAAGTGACAGCGTCACTATTTAGTTGATGTTCAGGCGCTAAATCGGCACCAGCAGCGACAGGTTTATAGCCCACCGCTTGATAACCTTGTTTGATAAAAGCGTGCAACAGCGCCGCCGTGGTATAGGTTTTCCCCACTTCGGTGTCGGTGCCGGTAATAAAATAACTGTCATGCATGGTGGTTAATCACTATGTAGCCAATTTGATAGGTCGCCGGTAAGTTGTTGGCGGCAAGTGCAAAACGCTGATACGCCTTTTCTACCGCGCTAAACTGCGCTCTTGTCGCCAGCCCTTGCTGCCCCGCCCCTTGGGGGCGATAAGTGGCGCCAATGCCTTTTAAGCTTTTCATCACCGCATGGGCATTGGCAAAGGTGAGCTGTTCGCTTTCTTGCAACACGGTTGCGTGCCTAAGCCCGGCGCGTTGGGTCGCCTGCTGTAATCCAGACAACGTGATAAAGCGGTTCACCCGTGATGTGCCGCATGCTTGTTGCCACGCGCTGTCGAGTTCACACAGTGATCCGGTGAGCAGTGTCGAGACAAGAATTTTCCCGCCGGGTTTGACGACCCGACTCAGCTCCGCCAATGGCACATGCAAATCGTCACACCATTGCAGCGCTAACGAGCTAAATGCCAGATCGACACTGTTGTCGGCCAGTGGCAAATGCTCCGCATCAGCTTGTACGCCTAGCATGGCATTGCCGCAGCGCGCTTTTGCCGTCGCAAGCATAGGGGCGCTGAGATCCAGTCCAATCACTGTCCTAGCGTGAGTCATCCACTGCTGGGTGAAATAGCCGGTGCCACAGCCGACATCTAAGACGGTGCCATGTCGGACAGCTTTCCGCTCTGACTCAGCCAATGCCATTAACCGATGGCCGACACGGCGCTGCAGCGTTGCACTGTCATCATAATGGGACGCGGCGCGACCAAACGCGCGGGCAATCGCTTGTTTATCGGCGACGATCATGGCGTCACCTCGGACGCTTTGTCGCTTGCTAATACCGGCTTCAGCGCCTCGATCAGTGCGGTGATATCTGTTTTTTGATGCTGTGCCGACAAGCTGATCCGCAGACGTGCAGTGTTGGCAGGTACAGTCGGTGGCCGAATCGCCCCGACCCGAATATGCGCCTTCATCAAGGCGTGATTCACCTGCTGTAACGCTGCCAAATCACCGATAATCAGCGGCTTGATAGGGCTAGGCGTCGCGAGCAGTTGCGGGAAGGGCTGCGTATTTAAAGCGTGCGGTTCGAAAGCAGACGTCGTCTCTAACCAGTCGTGGAGGCCTTGCGTTAACTGTTCGGCATGAGCGCTGAGTGTTTCTCGCCGCCAGTGCTCTGTTCGTGCCAGCCTAATCGCATCCTCAACGAGTGCCGCTTGCGCAGGTGGCATGGCGGTCGAATACACATAATGGCGCGCAAACTGACGCAAATAATCAATAATGGTGGGAGAAGCCAGCACTGCCGCCCCAGCGATGCCCAGGGCTTTTCCAAATGTCACGATTAAAATATCCGGCCGTGCGCCACGACTGATACTGCCCTCACCTTCTTGCCCTAACACGCCAATCCCATGCGCATCATCCAGTACCCAGAGCGCCCCCGATTGGTTGGCAATCGCGGCAAGGCTTTCGGTTGGCGATACATCACCATCCATGCTGAATACCCCTTCTGAGACAATCAGCGATGCGGAAGGCTGGATTTGCTTTGCGAGCAGTTGGCGAAGGTGTGCCATGTCGTTATGACGAAAACGGCGCTGTGTGGCAGGGCTCAATACGCCAGCCTCAATCAAGGAGGCATGGTTGAGTTTGTCTTGAAACAAGACATCGTCTTTACCTAACAGCGTAAAGAGCAAGGCTTGGTTGGCGGCAAAACCACTGTTAAACAGTAACGCTTGCGGATAACCGAGCCAGTCACACAGCTGATCACAAAGGGATTGATGCGCCGCGGTAAAACCAGATACCACCGGCGAGGCCGTTGCACCCACACCCCAGCGTTCAAGGTGCTGCTGCGCCCTTTTCACCAGTCGCGGGTCTTGCGCAAGGCCCAAGTAATCATTTCCCGCAAAGTTGCGCCATGACTCGGCGACGGCATTGTCACCACTTTGCCGCCATAAGCCTTGTTGCTGGCGTGCGGCCAGCTCGCCTTGGTAACGACGGGTCAGCGCTGATGTTGTATCAGTCATGGGGACTTAGACACTGGCGTCGTAGAACAAATCGCCCTCTTGCGGGCGCGCTGCCACTCGCTCGGCCACTTGCTCAAGTAAGTCGTGCTCAGTGACTTGATCGGGTTTTTGGCTGACCGCTTCGCGATTAATACCCAGCTTTTTAAATAGCTGCATATCCGCGTCTTCATCCGGGTTTGGTGTGGTCAACAGCTTGCAGCCGTAGAAGATCGAGTTCGCGCCAGCCATAAAGCACAAGGTTTGCATTTGCTCGTTCATATCTTCGCGGCCGGCAGACAGCCGCACTGCCGATTTGGGCATCATGATCCGCGCCACCGCAATAATGCGGACAAAATCGAACGGGTCGACGTCATCGACGTTCTCAAGCGGTGTGCCTTTCACTTTGACCAGCATGTTGATTGGCACGCTTTCTGGGTGAGCCGGCATGTTGGCGAGTTCAACCAGCAAACCAGCGCGATCGCGAGCACTTTCGCCCAGCCCAATAATGCCGCCGGAACACACCTTCATTCCCGCGTCTCGCACGTTGGATAAGGTATCGAGGCGTTCTTGGTACGTCCGCGTGGTAATAATGTTGCCGTAAAACTCAGGTGAGGTATCGAGATTGTGGTTGTAGTAATCCAAACCCGCCTCGGACAAGGTCTTGGCTTGCTCCGCATCCAACATGCCCAGAGTCATACAGGTTTCCAACCCTAATCCTTTGACGCCTTGGATCATATCGAGCAAATACGGCATATCGCGTTGCTTGGGGTTTTTCCAGGCGGCCCCCATGCAAAAGCGCGTCGCGCCTGAAGCTTTGGCTTTTTCTGCCGCTTCGAGCACGCGTTCCACTTCCATTAAGCGCTCTTTCTCAACATCGGTGTGATACCGCGCACTTTGCGGACAATACTTGCAATCTTCTGGACACGCGCCGGTTTTGATCGATAACAGTGTGCTGACTTGCACTTGGTTGGCAGGATGGTATTCACGATGCACTTGCTGCGCTTCAAACAGCAAATCCATGAAGGGTTTATCGAACAATGCTTGCACTTCCTGTGCGGTCCAGTTGTGTCTTATTTCCACGCGGTTTTCCCCGTTGTTGTCGTTTTAATGCTTGGCTAGTCTACCCACAGACGTTAACCTGTCAACACAACAAGTTAACACTGGTTTACATCTGGTTCATTTATGAGCATAGACACACATTTTGACCGCGAGCATATCTGGCACCCCTACACCTCAACGCTCGACCCTTTGCCTTGCTTGCCCGTCTCACACGCAAGCGGCGCCGAGCTCCATCTTGAAGATGGCACTGTTCTGATTGATGGTATGTCATCGTGGTGGGCAGCCATTCACGGCTACAACCACCCTGCTTTGAACACCGCGGCGCATCAGCAAATTGATAAAATGTCGCATGTGATGTTTGGCGGTCTCACCCACCAGCCCGCGGTATCGCTTTGCGAACGCTTGGTCGCGCATTCACCCGCCCCGCTCACGCAAGTCTTTTTGGCCGATTCAGGATCTGTGTCAGTAGAAGTCGCGCTTAAAATGGCGATGCAATATTGGCAGGGACGCGGCGAATCGCGCGCACAGTTTTTGACCTTGCGTCATGGCTATCATGGCGACACGTTCGCTGCCATGTCGGTGACGGATCCTGATAATTCGATGCACAAACTCTACAAAGGGTTTCTGCCCCAGCATCATTTTGTGCCGTCGCCACAAAGCCGCTTTGACGGTGAGTGGGATCCTAGCGACATACAGCCTATGCGCGAAGCACTCGCCACGCATCACGGTCAACTCGCTGCCGTGATCTTAGAGCCCATCGTGCAAGGCGCAGGCGGTATGCGTTTTTATCACCCTGAATACCTGCGTCAAGTGCGCGCCTTGTGCGACGAATTTGATGTACTGCTAATTGTGGATGAAATCGCGACTGGCTTTGGCCGAACAGGAAAACTATTTGCCTGCGACCACGCGGGGATCAGCCCAGATATACTCTGCGTCGGCAAGGCACTGACCGGCGGCTACATGACCTTGGCCGCCACGCTAACCACCCGCCATGTGGCCGATACGGTCTGTAGCGGTGATGCAGGCTGTTTTATGCACGGCCCCACTTTTATGGGCAATCCACTCGCCTGTGCCGTGGCCTGCGCCAGCATTGATACCTTGCTGGAAAGTGACTGGCCGCAGACCGTCGCGCACATCGAGAAGCAGCTAAAAACCGGCTTAGCGCCTGCTCGCGCCCTCGAGTGTGTGGCGGACGTGCGTGTGCTTGGCGCAATTGGCGTGATAGAGCTGACCGAACCGGTGAATCTGGCCGATATTCAGCCCTTAATGACCGCCCAAGGCATTTGGGTTCGCCCGTTCGGCAAACTGGTGTATGTGATGCCACCTTATTGCATCCGCGACGACCAACTCCACCAACTCACTCAAGGCATGATCACCGCAATTAAGCAGTTTTTTGGTGAGTAGAGAGTCGATGACGCACACACCGCCCCGTTGATGATGGGCGGTGTTTTTCTCTTTGGGAAAGCGAGCAGTGCGGCTTTGTGCGTTACTCGTAGAGATACCTTTCTTCCGGTTTGTCGGATGAGTAAGCGACCAATTCCCACTCAAAACCGGCTTTATCATAGAAGTACATCCGCTTGCGGTGGGTTTCGTGCGCCATTGAACCATTGGGTTGATAACCTTTTTCAAGCAAGCGTTCGCGGATGGTATCGATGTCATCAATGATCAGCCCAATATGGTTCACGCCTTGAGATTTATAGGTACTACGTGGCTGTATGCTGGGCTCTGAGCTTGGGTTGGGCTCTTGCAGCGCAAAATAGCAGTGCTCATTGCCCACATGCACCCAACGATATCCTTTTGGCGACTGGGCATCTTGGCGAACTTTAAAATCGGGGACAGCCACCGCCAAAAACGCTAACGCCGCCTCCATGTCCACCACAGTGATATTGACGTGTTCGATTGTTGTCATCATTCATTCCCTTTATCCGTGCTATCGAAAACTGAGCTTGGAAAGCTAAACATCGAAGGCAAGGATAAAACCTCAAGATAACTTGAGGTCAACGAACAAAACAAAATCAGTGATCTGGGGAAAACATTTAATTCATGCTGCGGTATAGGTATAGATCCAGTCGTCGTAAAACACTCCGCCGATAGAGAAGGCATCGGGGTCAATCCGGCTGAGTTGAAACCCTACCTTTTCTAGCACGCGCGCAGAGGAAAGATTACCGGCGGTTACCGTCGCGTTGATGATTCGCGCATCACCATGATGAATGGCAAAATCGGTGACGGCCTGCAAAGACTCAGTCCCATAGCCACGCCCGTGATAAGGCGGCAACAGTAAATAGCCGACTTCCGCGACACCCTGCTCAAGTAAAAAACCGGTGACGCCGATTGGCGTTTGCGTCACCGTCTCTACGATTACCAAGCACAACCAGTGCTTAGCGTCAGGAGACCAGGGCGTAAGCCGTTGCTCAAATCGGGTTTCAATCTCATCCAGTGGCATCGGGTCAAAACATTGCGCAATCACGGCATTGTCTGTGTGTAGGCGGTGGAACAACGGCCAGTCCGCTTTGACCATTGGCCGCATGCTCAGGCGTGGGGTTGTCAGCGGAAACAGGCCCGTTTCCAATGTTGTATTTGTCATGATGCCTCACTCGGGGTACTGGCGACGTTGACTTTCGGTGCCGCAAAACCGCGGAAGATATTGTGTACGGAAAGCAGCGCGCACACACCCACTACCACACCAAGGTGCCATGCTTCGCTAACGCCCAAGCTCAATAGCGCCATACTCATCAACGCAGAAATAATCATCTGTCCACCACCGGAGAGCGCAGCGACGGTGCCGGCTTGGTTAGAGTAAGGTTGCATCACCTGCGATTGGGCGCACGGCAGCGCAATCCCATTGCCAAACACCATAAAGAACTGCCCAATCATCAGCAGTAACGGGTCCATCGGGGTGAGCCATAACCAAACCGCAGAAATGAGCTGCATCACCGGTGCCATCAACAGCATACGCTTGGTGCCCAAACGCGGCCGAATGCGCGAAACCAGCGCACTCCCTAACAATAAGCCACAGGTCGGAATAAGCGCCCACAGCGCATATTGATCCGAGGTCATACCGATGCGCTCTTGCATTAAAAATGGCATCAGCGACACCGTGGTGATCACCAAGGTAAAATTCACCCAGCTAATACTGGCGAAATAGAGAAAATACGGTGTTTTTAACAATGCGCCATAACGGCCGAGAATCACCTTCACATTGGGCAACGGTGAACGAGTATGCATGCTTTCTTTAAACAGGAAAAACAGTACGCACCACACCATGCTGGTGTACACCATCAGCAAAATAAAGATCGCCAGCCAGCCTAGATTGTGGTTAACGAACCCGCCAATAACGGGCGCCACAATCGGGGTCAAAGACGCCACCATAATCAAATATGACATGGCTTGCGGTAGTTGATCCCCAGAATACGAGTCACGGGTAAAGGCACGCGAGAGCACGGCACAGCAACCGGTGCCCATTCCTTGGATGCAGCGGCCAATGACCAGGCCAGTGAAGCTGGCGCTAAAACTCACCATCACGGTTAAGCCAATCAGTGAAAGCAACACACCGGCTAACAACACGCGGCGACGGCCAAGCGCATCTGAGATAGGCCCATAGATAAACTGTGATGGTCCAAAGCCAAGTAGATAGGCAGAGATTAGCAGTTGGACATTGTCCATACTGAGGTTGAAATCTCGGGCGATCCAGGGCAAAGACGGAAATACTAAGCCCATGCTGAATTGCCCAATGCTGACGGTCAGGCATGCCAGCAATACGGGCGACCAATTAAATGGGCGACTAGCCGATTGCATCCAGTTTCCTATGCGTTTTATTGATGTGGGGAGGTAGACGTCGCGATCCTAGCACATTGTGGATCACCGATAGATCACTATGGTAACAGTAATAACTGTATGAGTGGTAAACAAATAGTGACGTTTGGCCATCGGCCAGCGTTGCACTGGCCGATTTCACTGGGTGACAATAAATTAAAACGCAGGCTCTATGGTGCCATTAAAGGTATCTTGCAAAAACTGACGTGTTTTGTCGGACTGGAATAACGCGAGTAATCGCTGATACGTCGGGTTATCTTGATCGTCTTTGCGTGCGGCCACCACCATAACGGCGAGAGGCGCATCTTTAGATTCCAAGAAAATGCCCTGCTCGCTCGGATCGAGCCCTGATGACATCACATAATTCATGGTGATCGCCGCGGCATCGACATCTTGCAAACTGCGAGGCAGCTGTGCCGCTTCTACTTCCACAAATTCGAGCTGTTTAGGGTTGGATTGAACATCTTGCAGCGTGGCTTTAAAGCCAACATTGTCAGCCAACGTAATCAATCCTGCGTCTTCCAGCAATAACAGCGCGCGACCCGCATTTGTGGGATCATTGGGGATCGCAATTTGTGCGCCATTCGCTAACGCCTCGACCTTGTCGACTTTGTCAGAATAAATCCCCATCCGCATTAAGATTGAGCGACCAATCGCTACCAACTCGCTATCGTGGTTTTGGTTGAAATTGTCGAGAAACGGCTGATGCTGATAACTGTTTAAATCCAAACTACCATCCGCTAACCCTGCATTAGGCGAGATGTAATCAGAGAACTCTACGACTTCAACATCAATCCCTTCTTCTTTCGCTTGCTCAGCCACCGATTCAACCACTTGCGCGTGGGGACCGACCGTTGCGCCAATTTTAATGGTTTCAGTTTGGTCGGAACACCCTGAGAGGAATACCGCCGCGAGAAGTATCGCGAGACTTGCGCTGAGTTGTTTTATCTTCATTCCCTTCACCTTGCTAATTGGCCATTTAGACATCTAGAATGCCACATGGGTGATTAATGTCAATACGATTAGCTTGATACAAGGGCCGGCTTGATCGCATCCATTGCCCTACGCGTAATGGAAGACATGTTAAATCGATAGAAGGAGGCATGAGTATGACTAAGCTGTTTCCTTTGCCCCTGTTTTTGTTGCCGGGAGGCAGAGCCAAACTGCGCATTTTTGAACCTCGTTATTTACGCCTCGTCCGTGAGTGCTCAGCGAATCAAGAAGGATTTGTGCTGGCAATGATGCAGGGAAAGCGTCTTTACAAGTACGGCACCTTAGTCGACATCGTCGATTTCGAAACACTGCCCGACGGCTTGCTGGGTATCACGATCGCCGGTCGCCAGCGGGTAGAAATTATGTCGACGGACCAAGAAGCGGACAAACTTTGGGTAGGCGATGTGCGCGCACTCAATGATTGGCCTCATGATGAGCATTTGGGTGAGGCGCAAGCCGACAACAAAGCGCGTATCGCCTCAGGGCTCAAACACGTCTTTGCCGCTCACCCTGAACACGCAGAACAATATGAAGCGCCTCATTTCGAAGATTTAACCTGGAGCTGTCAGCGCTGGCTCGAAATTTTGCCGCTTTCTAATGCGCAAAAACAATGGTTTATTGCTCAAGAGTCAGCAGAAGAAGCGAAACAATTTATCAGTCAGCTGCTCGAAGAGGAAGTCGAGTGATCCAATCACTGCTACCCACGTACTGGTAGCCAAATGGACGGCTACGACAGATAGGACTCAACTATGACTGCGCCACAAACCATGTATACTGAGACCACCATTTCCAGACGGGACACGCGTGCCAACATGACTGACGTGACGAAGGAAGAGTTGTCTGCATTATTATTGAAAGTCTCGGAAGACCGTGACCGTGTTGCCTTCGAGCGCCTGTTCCGGTTTTTTGGCCCTAAGATTCGCTCTTACGGCGCCAAGCATCTCCGTGCTGATGGGCAAGCGATGGAGCTTGTGCAGGAAACCATGTTGGTTGTGTGGCGAAAAGCGCATTTGTACAACGCTGATAAAGGCGCAGCGACGACATGGGTCTTTACCATCATGCGTAACATTAGCTTTGACATGTTGCGTAAGGTGCAATCGAACCGGGAAGACAACTTCAGTGATGATATTTGGCCCGTGCTCGAATCTGGCCAGCAGGACAATGAGTCGGATGCTGGTGCGCAATATATGATGGATCAAGAGTTGCTGTCGTTCATTGATGAGTTACCCGACGTGCAACAACAAGTGGTGAGAGGCGTTTACCTGAAACAGCTTACCCACCAAGAGTTGTCAGAACAGTTAAACGTGCCGTTGGGCACCGTAAAATCCCGATTGCGTTTAGGTCTGGAAAAGCTCCGCAATCACCTGGAGGTTAAACAATGATTAAATATCACCCATCGACCGACTTACTTGACGCGTTTGCCGCTGGCAAACTGCCCACCTCGATGGCGATTGCGTTGTCAGCACATGTTGAGCTCTGCCAGGAATGCCAGGCATATGTCGCCGCTGCAGAAGCCTCGCTTGCAGATACAGCGTTCGACGAGGAAGAAATAACCGTTGCTGATTGGGATTATGCGGCTGAAGACGAAATGCTTGCTGCCATTTTCGAAGATGCGGCGGCCAATGATGGTGCCGTCGATGCGCAAACACCAGTCCGTGCAACACAAATAAGTGTGAGTAACAAAACCTACACGTTGCCACGCGCGCTACAGCGCTTTAGCGATTCTAACTGGTCATCATTTGGCAAAGTACAGCGCGCCCGGTTGAACCTTGATGAAGGGGCAACACGTGCCAGTTTCCTCCATATTGATGAAGGCGGCTCGGTGCCTGCGCACACGCACAAAGGCTATGAGTTAACCCTTTTGCTTGATGGTACGTTCGAGGATGAAAGTGGCGAATACGTACCGGGTGATTTTATTTTGCTCGATAGTCGCCATCATCATACGCCATTCACCAAACAAGGGTGTTTGTGCTACACGGTGGCAGATGCACCGCTTTATTTCACCAAAGGTGTGAGCAAATTACTCAATACCGTGGGACATGCGATTTACTAAAAAAATTCTGTGTTAGTTGTTATCCTTCTGGCGGCTGCGAAGCCGCCTTTTTTTATGCTGAAGAGGCAACGGAATGCGTGCATTTGCTCGGCGATGCTCTCCATTATCGCCATTAATCTCGTGGCGGTAACAGAATAATTACACCTGGTAAACCTTTACTTAATGACAACTCTCCGGCTCAGTCCTACATAACTAGTGCAAAGTAGTAATTTTCCCTTTACATCGGGTGAATCAAACTGGTTTAATTCGTCACTTCTAACGATTCATTAACAGCCATTGATAATAAACACAGTGAAGTGAGAGTCACATGAGTCAAACACAACTCGCCAGTGTCAGCCGAGGCAACTCGTTGGTACTTCAAATCCTTGTCGGTATTCTTGCCGGTGGTGTCCTTGCATACCTGTCTCCTGAGTGGGCAGCGAATGCAGGACTGTTCGGACAACTCTTTGTCAGCGCGTTGAAAGCCGTTGCCCCCATTTTGGTCTTCGTTTTAGTGGCGGCTTCCATTGCAAACCAAAAACAAGGGCAGCGCGCCAATATGCGCCCTATTATTGGTCTGTACCTTGTCGGTACGCTTGCTGCCTCGCTGACGGCAGTCACCATGAGCTTCTTGTTCCCCACGACCCTGGAATTTGCGACCACAGATGCCAGCATCACACCACCTGAAGGGATTGGCCAGGTATTGAATACGCTGCTTTTCAATATCGTGGATAATCCCGTTAGCGCATTGATGAACGGCAACTATATCGGGATCCTAGCCTGGGCGATTGGTTTAGGGATTGCCCTACACCATGCATCAAACGAAACCAAACGCGTGTTTTCCGACGTGTCAGAAGGCGTGTCGATGATCGTGCGCTTTGTGATCCGTTTTGCACCTTTGGGTATCTTCGGCTTGGTCGCGAGCACACTGGCTAAAAGTGGTTTTGATGCTCTCGCTGGCTATGTTCACCTTCTCGGTGTGCTATTGGGTAGTATGTTCACCATCGCACTCGTGGTTAACCCAGCGATTGTGTACTTCAAGACAGGTCAAAACCCATACCCACTGGTTTTAAAATGCCTACGTGAAAGTGGCATAACCGCCTTCTTTACCCGTAGTTCAGCGGCTAACATCCCGGTGAATATGCAACTGTGCCGCCGTCTTGATTTGGATGAAGACACCTACTCAGTGTCTATTCCACTGGGTGCAACCATCAACATGGGCGGTGCGGCGATTACCATTACGGTATTAACGTTAGCGGCGGTTCATACGCTGGGCATTGAGGTGGACATCGCCACTGCGGTGCTACTAAGTATTGTCGCGGCGGTATCGGCCTGTGGTGCATCCGGTGTGGCCGGCGGCTCACTGCTGCTGATCCCACTGGCCTGTAACTTGTTTGGGATCCCACAAGAGATTGCCATGCAGGTCGTGGGAATTGGCTTTACCATTGGCGTCTTGCAAGATTCCGCAGAAACAGGGCTCAACAGCTCAACGGATGTGGTATTTACCGCGGCAGCTTGCATGGCCGAAGAAAGAAAAAATAGTTAACATG
This sequence comes from Salinivibrio sp. IB868, assembly GCF_001995655.1. Lineage (NCBI taxonomy): Bacteria > Pseudomonadati > Pseudomonadota > Gammaproteobacteria > Vibrionales > Vibrionaceae > Salinivibrio > Salinivibrio sp. IB868. The sequence continues at coordinate 145,722 of NZ_MUEW01000009.1, read as the reverse complement.
GCTATTTAAAGAAACACTTTCAAAAAAGCAGGTGCACGTCACCTGCTTTTTTTATCGCTGGCCTAGGCGCTTAGGCCGTTATTGACTGTCGTCTTTCCAGTGTGCCACACCGCGCGACACTACCCCTCCAGAACCTTCATCAGCAAGTTGCCATCGTACATGGCTTGTTTGACCATCGCGGCCCCCGGCATGGTGGCCTGGGTATAAAAATAGCTTTCTTCCAACACGAGGTGCTTACTGTACAGTGGGATGGTTTGCGTCTTTAAGCACTCCATAATCGCCGGATAAAGCACGCTCTTGGCACGATTAAACTCGCCGCCGAAGAGTATTTTTTCTGGGTTGAATAAATTCACCACAATCGCGATAGCCGTACCCAGATGATGCCCCAACTCCGTGATCACCTGATGCGCGAGTCCATCGCCTGCCACTGCCGCATCACAGATTGCTTCTATGGTTAACGGTTTCCCCTGTAACTGGCTCGCGTGCCCCTCATCGAGCAGCGTCTGTACCTGTTCATACACGGCAGAAAGACTGGCGACCGTTTCCAGGCAACCATAGTTACCGCAAAAACAGCGTTTACCAAAAGGCTTAACCTGAATATGACCAAGCTCGCCCACATTGCCAACACGCCCCTGGAGTACCTTTCCCTCCAGCATGATCCCCGCGCCGACGCCATTGTGAACCGCGACTAGTACCGCGCTATCGGATTCTTTTGCGTTGCCAAATAACTTCTCTGCCAACGCCCACGAGCGTGTATCATTGCCCACAAATACGGGCAGCCCGGTCTCACGATGCAACACGGGCCCCAGCGGCATATGGTCAACCTCAAAATGCGGCATTTGGATCACTGTACCTTGGGCGCTGTTCACCAAGCCCGGGAGCGAGACCGCAATGCTGGTAACACGATCAACCGTTTGTTGGTGGCGTGAGAAAAAGGCTTTTACGTATTCAACCACCGTGGAAAGCAAGGCATCCTGCGCCATGACATCAATTTCATGGCGTTCTTGAATAAGGATTTCACTACTCAGTGAGTGCAATGCCATAGTGAGATATCCACGGCCAAGGCGCATCGATAAGAACTGCCAGCCTTCATTGTCCAGCACCAGACCAACAGCGGGCCGGCCACGCATGCTGGTGCCCTGTATTTGTGTTTCTTTGACCAAGTGCGCATCCATCAACTCCCGGACAATTTTGGTAATACTGGCAGGCGCCAATTGACTGCGCTTCGAAAGCTCAATCCGAGAAATCGGCGCAAAGCGGTCGATCAAATTATAAATCGTGCCCGCATTTTTACGCTTAATGTGGTCGATATGTCCCGGCTGCCCAATAATCATGCCTTGTCCTATAACTGCTTGGCCATGGTGATACCCCTGATATCACCTATCTCCGTGAATTTTTTTACTTCGCGAACTAATTGTGAAGCAGCAAGCTGCTACCCCGTGATGTGGGTCACTTTAGATCGATGAAATCGCGTACAAACTCACAAAACCCGCTTAAACAGTAACGCTGTTCAAAGGCTAATCACGCGTGAAAAAACAAGATCTCAGTCGTATTCATTGGCATAATGTGGCGCTTTATATCTATCGCTATAAACCATCATGTACCGAGTCAACGAAATATTTGAAACCATTCAGGGCGAAGGCACGTTTACAGGGGTTCCCTCTGTTTTTGTTCGCTTACAAGGGTGTCCTGTCGGTTGCGCCTGGTGCGATACCAAGCAAACTTGGGAAACCGATGAGAAAGATCAGAAAGACAAAATTTTTATTATTGATAAATCTGAGGATTCTCCCGCTTGGTGCTGGCTTGATAGCAATGCGATTACCGCCGACATTTTAAGCCGGTACCACGCGCGCCATATTGTGATTACCGGTGGCGAACCTTGTCTTTATGACTTAAGGCCGTTAACCCATGCGCTAGAAGCGGGAGGTTGCCAATGCCAAATAGAAACGAGCGGCACCTACCCTATCCACGCATCCGCCAATACGTGGGTCACTGTGTCTCCGAAAATCAATATGCGAGGGAAGTTGCCAGTGCTTAAGGAAGCGATGGCGCGGGCGAATGAGGTAAAGCACCCGGTCGGCACAGAAAAGGACATCGATCAGCTTGATGCGCTACTCGCCACCTGCCCACCGGCTGATACAGCAACGATTGCATTACAGCCCGTGAGCCAAAAAGCGCGCGCGACCCAGCTGTGCATTGATACATGCATTCAGCGAGGCTGGCGTCTATCGATACAGACACATAAGTATCTGGCGATTGCCTGAGCATGGAGAGCAACGGCTTGGGTCGGTCGCCGTTACTCAAAACCGCGTGACTCGCGCAGCGCCACGACACTCAGTCACCGTAATAGGTACAGCCGGCGGTGCAGGTCTCTTTCACCATCACTTTACTGAGTAAGGGTAAATTTGGCTTAACTTGTTGCCAAATCCACTGTGCGAGTACTTCGCTGGTCGGATTCTCTAGCCCTTCAATCTCATTGAGATAATAATGATCAAGGCGGTTATAGATAGGCTTAAACGCCGCTTTGATTTCCGCAAAATCAATTACCCAACCTGTGTGAGGATCCACCTCACCTTCTACGTACAAACGCACGATAAAAGAGTGTCCATGTAAGCGACCACACTTATGTCCCTCAGGGACATTAGGAAGGTGGTGTGCCGCTTCAAAGGTGAACTCTTTAAACAACTCGGTGGTCATTTTATCTCTTCCAACAACAATAAGAGGCCGCATGCTACTCAAATTAGCCGGATGACTCAATCGCATTCCTCACTGGCTAAGCGCACGTAACATTCCAACCTAGCATTCAGCCAACAATGCGGACTCGTGTCTCACTAACGGGACGATTTACGTCGATGAAATCACACATTTTATATGGGGACTCCCTTACTTGCGCACTCAGGGTTTAACATAGTGGCTACAGGCTATAACTGATAACTCTATAACTTAATAACAAATGGTTGACTCATGCGCATGACCCTTGCGAGCAAAATTCTTCTTGCTCTTTTTCTTGTTTTCGCTCTGGTGCTCGTCACGTCCTTGGCCTACCAATCTCATCAGCAAAAGGCACTGATGACTTCGATTGTTAGTCAGCAAACGCTCGATAAAGCCTCTAACTACTTTGATAGCCTTAACATGTTGATGTTGACGGGCACCATTAGCCAACGAAATACCTTGCGAGAAAAAATGCTTTCTCATGAAGGTATTGAAGAAGCGCGTGTGATCCGATCCGACGCTATTACTCGCTTTTTTGGCCCCGGTAACCCCGAACAATCGCCGCAGGATGCGATTGATCAGCGTGCCCTAGACGGTGAAACCATCGTTGAAACCGTCGACAGCAATGGCGAAAAAGGACTCGTGGTTGCCCTACCAATGAAAGCAAGCAGCGACTACCGCGGCACTAACTGTCTGCAGTGCCACGTCGCCGAAGAAGGGACAGTGCTAGGGGTGATTCGCCTTGAGTACGATCTCGAGCCGCTTTACGGCACCATAGATAAAGAAATGCTCATTACTGCCGGGATCATGGGAAGCATTGCTGTGATCGGTTTTCTGATCTCATTAACGGTGATCCGTCGGTGGGTAGTGTCTCCGCTCAAGCGGGTCTCTGCGTTCATGAAACGTACCAGCCATGATAAAAATCTGGCCGAGCGTCTCAACGATACCCGAGGCGATGAAATCGGTGAGCTATGTGATAGCTGTGATCAGTTGCTTGATAACTTCTCTGCCAGCTTGCAACAAGTTCAGCGCACCTCTGAAACGCTGTCAGCCGAGGCGATGAACTTGATTCGCGTCTCTAGCCATACCGACCAATTAGCGGATAGCCAGCGTCATGAAACCAATGATATGTCATCGGCGATCGATAATGTTCAACAACACCAACATGATATTCAAAACCGCACCCAAGAAGCGGCGCAACTGAGTGAATCAGCGGCCACCAGCGCCAACCAAGGCAGTGATCTCGCTAACGTTGCCGCCAATGATATTCGCAAGTTAGTCGAAGATATAAGCCAGGTGCGCAGCCAAATTTTGGATGTGAATCAACAAAGCCAGCAAGTGACCACTATTCTGGGGGTGATTCGTGAAATTGCCGAACAAACCAACTTGCTCGCGTTAAATGCCGCTATCGAAGCCGCGCGTGCTGGCGAACAAGGCCGTGGTTTTGCGGTAGTTGCTGAAGAAGTGCGTAACCTTGCCAGCCGCAGCCACGACGCAACCGGAGAAATCCAGACCATTATCGAAAACCTGTGTGCAGGTAGCGAAGCCTCAGCACAAGCGGTGGAAGCAACCAGTGACAGTGCTAATCAGCGAGGCGAAACCGTTATGGCTCTCTCTGAGGCGCTCGGCAATATCGCCGAGCAAGTCACCACCGTGAATAACAACGCGGACGATATTAGCCAACAAAGCGAACACCAAGCACAAATGACCGATGCCCTCCTCTCTCAAGTTGGCCGAATCCAAAGCCATGCTAACGATACCGCCAGCAATGCCAATGAGGTCAAAGCTATCAGCGCGAATCTTGAGCAACTGGTTGAGCAGTTAGAGGGATTAATTGGTCAATTTAAGCTCTCAGACTCGCTCAAGTCTTGAAGCTATACAGGATACAGGTAAACTTGCTAGCCTAACTTGCAAAATGACTGATGCGGTTGTCACTGAATAACCGCGTTACCCTAAACGGAGATAGAAGCGAATTATGACATACGCGCCTGTAGTAGACGTCCTGCGCGGCAAGGCGGCAGTCGACACTGAAGTGACTGTGCGTGGATGGGTCCGGTCACGCCGAGATTCCAAAGCCGGTATTTCTTTTCTTGCCATTTACGATGGCTCTTGTTTTGACCCTATTCAGGCCGTGGTCCCTAATGAGCTGGATAATTATCAGCAAGACGTTCTTCGCTTGACCGCTGGCTGCTCAGTTGAAGTCACGGGTAACGTGGTAGAGTCGCCAGGAAAAGGCCAAGCCTATGAGCTGCAAGCCACAGCCGTAAAAGTCGTCGGTTGGGTAGATGACCCTGATACCTATCCAATGGCGAAAACACGTCATTCTATCGAATACTTGCGTGAAGTGGCCCATTTACGCCCACGCTCAAACGTGATTGGTGCGGTGGCGCGGGTTCGCCACACCTTGTCACAAGCGATCCACCGCTTTTTCCATGAGCAAGGCTATTACTGGATGTCTGCGCCATTGATCACCGCCTCAGACTGTGAAGGTGCTGGCGAGATGTTCCGCGTCTCTACCTTAGACTTGGCCAATGTGCCCAAAACCGAGCAAGGCGACGTCGACTTTGACCAAGACTTTTTTGGCAAAGAAGCCTTCTTGACCGTATCGGGTCAGTTAAACGCTGAAACCTATGCCTGTGCGTTGAGCAAAGTCTACACCTTCGGTCCAACCTTCCGCGCGGAGAATTCAAACACCAGCCGTCACTTGGCGGAGTTTTGGATGGTTGAGCCAGAAGTGGCCTTTGCCGACCTGGATGATTCGGCGGCCTTGGCAGAAGCCATGCTTAAGTATGTGTTCAAAGCTGTGCTTGAAGAGCGCCAAGACGATATGAAATTCTTTGAGCAACGCATTAACAAAGACGTGCTCACGCGTCTGGAAAAATTTGTTAATGCAGATTTTGCCCAAGTGGATTACACCGATGCGGTCACCATCTTGCAAAACAGCGGCCAAACATTCGAATTCCCAGTTGAATGGGGAATCGATTTAGCGTCTGAACACGAGCGCTATCTTGCAGAAGAGCACTTTAATGCGCCGGTGGTCGTTAAAAACTACCCGAAAGACATTAAAGCCTTCTACATGCGCATGAACGATGACGGCAAAACCGTTGCCGCGATGGACGTGTTAGCACCGGGAATTGGCGAAATTATCGGTGGCTCTCAACGTGAAGAGCGTCTTGATGTACTTGACCAACGCTTAGAAGAAATGGGCCTTGAGAAAGAAGATTTCTGGTGGTACCGCGATCTACGCCGCTATGGCACAGTTCCTCATTCAGGCTTTGGTTTGGGCTTTGAGCGCCTCGTTTCCTACGTAACCGGAATGAGCAACATTCGCGATGTGATCCCTTTCCCTCGCTCACCACGCAATGCCAACTTCTAAATCGGTTTGCTATTCAAAAGGCTGCATATTGCAGCCTTTTTCTTGTGTTTTTTCCGCGTAAAAACTGCTTTTACAGCATAAACCGATACAAAACACATGACTGGTCCGCTTGTCCTTCGGTTTCTATTCTTCTCGACAAGTGTTATAAAAAAGCCAGTTTGACTTTCATTCATCATAACCATGGACGACACCAATGTTTGAGAAAATCTCTGCCGCTCCCGCTGATCCTATTCTAGGACTGACTGAAGAATATAAAGCTGACCCCCGTGAAGACAAAATCAATCTCGGGGTAGGCGTCTACAAAAACGAGCATGGCGAAACGCCGGTACTCCCTTCTGTCAAAAAAGCCGAAGCGTTACTTCTCGACAGAGAAAGCACCAAGTCTTACTTAAGCATTCCTGGCACGGCCGAATATGGCCTCGCGGTGCAACAACTGCTGTTCGGTGAGCAAGCTGACGTTATCAACGACAAACGCGCGCAAACCGCACACTCACCAGGTGGAACCGGTGCGCTTCGCTTGGCTGGCGAGTTTATTAAACGTCATCTTGGCGATGTCACGGTTTGGATCAGCAATCCAACTTGGGCAAATCATAAGGGCGTATTTACTGCCGCTGGCCTTCCTTTAGCTGAATACAGCTATTACGATGCGGCGAAAAACGATAAAGACTTTGCAGCAATGGTCGCTGACCTTGAGAAAGCAAGCTCAGGTGATGTTGTTCTCCTTCATGGCTGCTGCCATAACCCGACTGGCATCGACCCTACCGAGCAAGAGTGGCAAACCCTCGCGGAACTCTGTCAGCGTAAAGGCCTGCTGCCGATGTTCGACTTTGCTTATCAAGGCTTTGCCACTGGTGTCGAAGAGGATGCTGCCGGCTTACGTATTTTTACTCAGGTATGTCCTGAGCTGCTTATCGCGAGCTCATTTTCGAAAAACTTTGGTTTGTATAATGAGCGAGTGGGCGCCTTTACGCTCGTTGGCCGTAATCAAGAAGAAGCCACCAAAGCGTTTAGTCAGGTGAAAACCATTGCCCGCGTTATTTACTCTAACCCACCCGCTCACGGCGCCGCCGTAGTGACCACCATCTTGAACGACGCAACGCTCAAGGCGCAGTGGTTGCAAGAGCTAGCGGACATGCGCGATCGCATCAAAACCATGCGTACCGAATTTGTCAAAACATTGAAAGCGCAAGGTGTGTCGCGTGACTTTAGCTTTATCGAGCAGCAAAACGGCATGTTCTCGTTCTCTGGGCTCAATAAAGACCAAGTCAATGCACTCAAAGCCGATCATGGCGTGTATATCGTCGGCTCAGGCCGTTTAAATGTGGCAGGCATGACGCACACCAACATGGTGCCACTTTGCACTGCCATCGCAAAGGTTTTAGACTAAGCACCGCTGTCTTAAAACTGAAACAAAAGGGCCGCAAGGCCCTTTTTTTATGGGCTCCGTCCAGAAAGAAACAATTTATTAACATAATTATTAATAGAAAGCCTGAAACCACTACACTAAAACCAACAAGGCTTTTATCAACTGTGACCAAAAAAGATAAAGACTATGAGCAATAATGAAGTTGTATTTGGTGACGATGAGCGCCTCGTCTCGACCACTGATAAACGCGGGGTGATTACCTACTGTAACCCGGAGTTTATTCGGATCGCTGGCTACGATGAAGAGGAACTGACGGGCGCGCCTCACAATATTATTCGTCACGCCGATATGCCCAAAGCGGCATTTGCGGATATGTGGCGAGCTTTAAAAGCTAACCAACCTTGGCGAGGTATCGTCAAAAACCGCTGTAAAAACGGCGATTATTATTGGGTAGACGCGTATGTCACCCCCATTTACGACCGAGGCCAAGTCACCGGCTATCAGTCCGTCAGGGTGAAGCCTGATCCTGCCGTCAAACATCGCGCCGCGCAAATCTACCAAACCCTGTGTCGGGCAGAGAAAAACGGCAAGTCGATGAAGCAGTTGTCGGTTGCCGATATTCCTGCGGCATTGAAGTACACATTAATGGGGTTGGGATTGGTCGCCGCACCTGTGTCGCTTATTTTCGATAGCGCCATATCGGGCTGGGATGTGGCGGGCGCCATTGCGATGCCTTTGGTGCTTGGTACCCTCTTCCGTGACGAGCTCTTTACCTTGCCAACCCTCGCGCGCGGCGTGCAAGCCAATTACGACAGTATCAGCCGCTATATTTACTCGGGGACTGGGCTCAGTTCGGTGGTTGACTACAAGGTGAAAATGCTCAATGCCCGCATACGTACTATTCTTGGACGTATGCTCGATGCTTCACTGTCACTGAATCAATTTTCGGATGAGTTGAGTGCATTATCAACACGCGTGTCTAATGCTATCAATAAGCAAAGCCACCAGATTTCCTCGATTGCCAGTAACATTGATCATGCCTCTGAATCGGCAAACAGGGTATCTGATAACGCCCAGCAAAGTGTTGAACTATTGCACTCGGTCCAGCAGCAAAGCAAAGAAACCGAATCCTTGTTACAGCAGACAGGCGAGCAATTAAAAAGCCTCTCTCAACAATCTGAAAACTCCCTCACCGCGACGCAACAGCTGTCTGCCACCGCAGATCGAGTGACCGAGTCAATGAGTGAGATCAGTGGGATTGCCGAGCAGACTAACTTGCTAGCGCTGAATGCGGCAATTGAAGCGGCACGCGCTGGAGAGCAAGGCCGAGGCTTCGCCGTTGTTGCCGATGAAGTGCGGGCGCTTTCCAGTCGGACGCAAACAGCCACGGAGCAAATCCAGTCTTCAATCCAAGACATGCACAACACTATTTCGCATTGGCAAAACCAGATTCACGAAAGCCACGAACAAACACAAGCGTGTGTTGATACCACGGACCACAGTATTACGAGCCTGCACTCGGTCAGAAATGCGATAGAGGATGTGGTCGGCCGCACGAATGAAACACACCACTCTGCCCAAGCGCAATTAGAGAGTTTCACCGCCGTTAGCAAAGAGATCCATGATATCGAATCGGTTTCTCAGCAAAACCTCAACGAGGTCAATGATGTTTCCGAGGCAAGCCGTCAGCTGCGAGATAAAGTGCGTCAGTTCCACGATATTGCGAGGCAGTTTGAGTAAACCAAACCGCTAACGCCTCCACGCTAACCGCCCTAAAAAAGCCCCAGTCTGTTACCAGAGTGGGGCTTTTTGAACATCTGCCGTCTGAGCATGGGCGTTATTGAATCCCGTGCAAAAACTCAGCACGTGTTGCCGCATTCTTCTTAAACAAGCCACCGAGTGCGGTGGTGGTCGTCTCACTGTTGGCATCCATGACACCACGAGATTTCACGCAATAATGCGTCGCTTCAATACGCACCGCTACGTCCTCGGTTTCCAGCAGCGTTTGCAATGCCACCAACACCTGACGTGTTAGTCGCTCTTGCACTTGCGGACGTTGAGAGAAGAAACGCACAATCCGGTTTATCTTGGACAGACCAAGCACTTTGTGGTTAGGAAGGTAGGCGACGGTTGCCCGACCATCAATGGTAACAAGGTGATGCTCGCAGGTGCTGGTCACTGAAATGTCCTTAACGCGCACCATCTCATCGCAACCCATCTTGTTCTCAATCATGGTGACTTTGGGGAATTGCGCGTAATCCAAGCCTGAGAAAATCTCATCGACATACATCTTCGCAATTCGCGCCGGTGTCTCGGCCAAACTATCATCGGTAAGGTCTAAATCGATCGACTGCAGAATTTCACGCATATGAAATTCAATTTTTTCTTTTCGTTCTTCAGAAGACATCGGAGATGTCGCCGTCATTGGGGTTTCAATACCGCGAGCAACCAACGCTTCCTGAACTTTCTTTGCAGCATCGCTCAATGCCATGATGGATTCCTTTTTGGGTCTGCCCTAGCCGTTCTTCTACTTACACACTGTAGCCAGTGTCGGATCAGTGCTGTCACTAAATAGAAGCATAACGTTAATATCCAAAAAATACACCTCGCGAATGCTGTGGTTTTACTGCCTGATGCCTTAGTGGACAGCCTCAATGGCAAAATTGTCAAGGAAAATGAACATGTTCGCTCAGAAATGATGTCGTCATGTGCGACCTACGCTATCGCCAAGATGTCATCCTTCGTTATCTCGTCTTCTGAGTGAAACTAAACTGTCATTTTTATTTGGTAATCTCATCAGTTGATTTCCTGCGACTAACCAACCGTGGCGTCAGCCATACTCGCTCAGTGAATTGTGCTGGTGCAATAAACACCACCAAGACAAGATTTCAATAATAATAAGACACGCGATGGTATATCTTGCCCCCTCTACCGGGGGCTTTTTTTATCGCCCAACATAAAAGACATTGGCTTGACATAAACTCACATTTTTATTGGCATACTTGTTACTAACTTGGCTACGCTTGAATTGAAACCCACTGTTAGTGACTAAGGAGTCATTATGAAAAAACACGTGTTGATGGCAGTCATGCTCACTGCCGGGGTGACCGCTTGTAGTAACGGCCAGTATGCCGGCGGTGACGATGGCAGCGTGACAAGCTCTGGCGTTGCCCAGCAATGGCAACTGACCATGGTCGATCAACAGGCTATCAGTGCGGAAGGAACCCCAACGCTTACCATTAATAAGGACATGGGTGTCAGCGGCTTTAGTGGCTGTAACCGTTATTTTGGTAACGCTGAACTGAATAGTAATCGCTTCAAAGTGGCGCCAATGGCCAGTACTAAGATGGCGTGTTCGTCCAGTGCGATGGAACTCGAACAAACCATGAGTCAGGTTCTAAGCCAATGGAGTGATGCAACAATACGTGATAATCATCTTATGCTCAGTAACGAGGCGCATACGTTATTATTCACCGCGGCTAACACGCAAAACACTGAAGAAGATCCCCTACTCAAAAGCCCTGTGGTTGATTCCCGCTTCAATAAAGGTGAAGAGTACTAACCTCGCGTCAGCGTTTATATCTTAGAAACATACAAGGGCGGTGCATCTGTACCGCTCTGGTTCTTTAAGGGTCAATGCTTTTATTGTCCTGCACCGGCGCGCTGATTTCCATCCAGTGCCACCCAGTATCATTGTCCGCTTTCGCACGGGTCAAGCCAATTTCACCATAAGCATGTAATCGCGAGGCAGTCATTTCTTTTTGATCGCTGACCGTTACCCCGCCAACAAATACCCTGACCCGATCTTCCGGCTCTCCTTCAAACTCTACCTTTAATCGTTTCACCGCTTTTACACACTCATCAGCCAATCGCTCTGCGCCTTCTGTGCGCGGCAAGATGGCAACAAACTGGCTACCGGTAAACCGACATACCAAATCACCGGGCCGTTTAAGCATCTCATCCAGTACCTGTGCAATTTGTCGGATCAACTGATCACCGGCAATGCGTCCATACTGGTTGTTGTAATTAGACAGGTGCTGGATCTCTACTACCATCAGGCTCAAAGGCGCTTCATCACGAAGTGCACGCTGGATCTCACGTTCGAGCTCCTGCTCAAACTGGGTGCGATTATGTAATCCCGTCAACCCATCACACTTGGTCATCGACTCCAGTCGACTATTGGCTTCTTTCAATGCGTGTGTTTTTTGATCAACTTGTACCTGAACACTGTAGGCGCGAGACTGCAGGCGATAAAGCAGATAGCAAATCACCAAAAATATGCCACTGCCAATGAGAAACGTCCACAACGGCACCCAGCTTTGCCTTGCCTGCATGTAGCTGACGGTCGGATAGCCAATCAGTTCCCACTCGCGACCTGCGAAGAAAATAGGCTTGGCGGGCTGTTGCGCCAGTGAGTCTTTCATTTGTGCCAATTCCACCCGCTGCGTATGAAGTACTTGGCGATGACTCGGGTCGGTCGCATCAATCAGGGTATAATTAATCCCATCATTAATGACGGTGTCGATCGCCAAATTAACCAAGGTATTCACATCAATCACCGCCACCAGAAACCCGCGTAAATCTCGCGTGTCTTCTCCACCCAGCTGCTCTGGATCTAATAAGATAGGCATGATCAACAAAAAGCCGCGTACATTGCCATAGGCGCGCTCAATAGTGGTAGCAGGGGTGGCGACAGGCACGCCGGTATTAAAGCTGGTTTTCAATGCCTGACGGGTGACTGGCGTGGAACCAAGATCGTAACCAATAACAGACGCTTCGCTGTTCTCGCCAGAGGTGAATCTCAGCGGAAAATACATGTCACGCCGCTTAGCAGGGATCAGCTGATTGTTTGGGCTTAGTTCGACAATATTAAACCCTGACGACGGGTCACCTCTTTCTTCCATTCCCTGAACATAATGCCGGCGCTGATGGTGCATCACGATATCCACCCACTCTATCGACTTAAAGCTTGGGTGGCGTTTCAGTACACCGGATGTCAGCGGCTGAAAATTACGCGCGTCCAATCGGTGACCCGCGTCAAAATGATTCTTAACCGCGTAGAGCAGTTCAAGGCCAAGGTTGACCTCGCGCGCCAACGCCATTGCGGCATTATTCACGTCTTTATGCAGCTCTTTACGAATCGCCTCTTGCTCTTTTTGATACAATAAATGGGCGGTTAAGGCTGCAAATCCCACACCGATCAGTGCGGTTAATACAATTACGCTCCATGCTCTTCGCGGCATCAGTGTCGTCCTTATAAAGAATAATCCACGTGATAAAACAGAAGGTTCACTGACTCTCTCCCTCTATAAGCGTAGTGGGCAGACTAATAAACGATCAAATTTTTAACAAAATGGCAGGACGTGTCGCGGGTCTGTCAAAAGGCGGCAAGAAATGCGACTCACTGTGTGTGCAGTGAGTCGCAGCCTAGACGTTATTTAAGCTTTAATTGGTTGGTAAGTGGGTCGTACTCACAACCAATATCATCAAATTTACTTTGCAACTGATCGTGGTCGAGGTCTAAATGCGCCATCAGTGCTTCCAAACTATCACACTCTAGACGCAGTCTTTCATTCACAATGCCATAGAAGATAGCACCATCTAATCGGCTGATATTGTGGATATCCATACCCTCTCCTTGCACTGAATTCACGCACTTTGAGTATAGATCCTAGACGAAAAACTGCCCAATCAAGCAATGACAAGCCGTGTCAAACTGATATTGGCCAACAGCATAAATCCAAAACCAACACTCACGCGCCAAAACACAGGCGATGTTTGTTTAAGCAGGTGCCAAATCTGTGCGGCCACCCCAAGCAAACCTAGGCCTGCACCAGCCATAATGGCATTGATGTCACTCGTTGCCGATGGGCTAACCGCTGACAACAGCGCGGCCATCATCATCACGCCCATAAAGGCTAATACACTGCTCACAGGGAGCAAGCGATCAAAAGCTTGCAATCGCGAGCGCGCACGCACTAACAAACTATGGCCAAGGCTCGCCCCAAGAATCACTAGTTGCAAGGCTCCCATCATCAGCATCCCGCCACCGTGCGTGGCAAGTATGACAATCCATGCAACAAAACCCAATAAATTTGCGACATGAAGCAAAGGAATGGGACCGGAGTGACGTGTTTTGCCTGTTTTTGATCGAAACGCAAAAATCCCTAACAACAAAAAGGGTAAACTGGCGAACAACGTAAATGGAACTAAGATCAACCACGCAAAAACAGGCACCCAGAAAGCACGATGGAATCGGCCCCGCTGGCCTGGGCATATTTCTCCTTTCAATAGCGCCAGTGAGAGCACCAGCTGTGCCCCTAGAATTGCCGAGGCAACCGCAGGAGCAAGTAACGTATACATAGTGAAAAGCACCTTACGTATCTCAATAAAAAATGGTCAATTATTCGTTTCATTGCATTAAAAAGTTGGCTAGATCACATTGAATGCAAGAAACACAGTCAAAACAAACAACAAACTGGCATGTTTGCACGCTTATACCAACCTTTATGACAGAAAAAAATAACATGACCGCGCAGCAGGATAATACCAAAGCGGCGGACGCAACTGGAACCTTTGCACAGGCGGGAACAACAATGAGTGCAATGATGAGTGAAACCTTAGGCCATATTATCTACAAGCTGCAAATATCATTCCTTGAGCTGTGGAGTGCTAAAAAGCACGCAAACAGCTTTAATAATACACGCAGCACTTATCTGCGCAGCCGCTTGTGCGTGTTGTGTTATGTATGGGCCGCCCTGACCATTGCATGGTCACCCGCTGATTTTTTGTTCCTCGCTGACAAAGCGGCCGCTGCGCAGCTCTCGCTACAACGCCTTTTGTTAGCGGGTATGCTTATTACCATTGGTTACGCGGTCAATCGCGCTAATAATCTCAAATCAGCGAAACTTGGCTTGGTCGCCATGGTACTCGCTACCAACGCCTTTTATTTGTCCGCCAGCCACACTTTAGGCTTTCCCACCGACAACGCGGCATTCTCTTACAGCTACACCTTGCTGCCCATTATTCAGATTGTCATGCTGACCATCTTCCCGCTCACAATGCGGGAAAGCATACTCTTGATGTCGATTACCCTGATTTGCCACTTATGGGTTGATTCATTCAGTGGCACCATGACCAGTCCAGATAATATTGCTTCGTATTGGCTACAAACCGTTATTGCGTTCATGGTGGTATGGTCACAGCTTTCTCAACTCCACATGATTTTGCGCCTTTACCGGCAGGCGACGCTGGACCCATTAACCGGTATCTATAACCGCCGAATGCTATTACAGCTGGCCATGCGCGCTCTGGCCGTTAGTGAAGAGCGGCACTCGCCATTCTCCGTCTTGCTGCTCGATTTGGATAAGTTCAAGCGAATTAATGACAAGTGGGGTCACTACGCAGGCGATGTGGTCTTGCAATCATTTACTCGCACCGTACAAGAGCGCTTGAGAAAGGCAGATATTTTCGGTCGCTTTGGTGGCGAGGAATTTATTGTCTTCCTCCCTAAATGTAATGGCGAAATCACCGCACAAATCGCCGAGCGTTTGCTGGGTGAAATTAGAGAGATGGATGTCTATATTGATGAAAGCCGTACTCCGTTGAAAGTCACCGCGTCGATAGGCCTTTCCACGCTACAACCAGGCGATACGCTTTCATCCTTGATAGAGCGCGCCGACAGTGCTCTCTACCAAGCAAAAGCCGAAGGGCGAAATTGTATACGTACTTACCAGCCAGGCAAACAGACGGGGTTTGACGCCAGAAACTCTGTCAGCCGTGACAATATCGATATGCCCACCGAAACATCGCTTTAGCGAAGCATTCGGTCGCAAAAAGACAATCAGAGACAGGCAGGAGAAAGTACAGTCATCGCGAGACGCTCTCTTGGATGGGCGTTGGGCAACGCCTTTTTCTCCGCGCCGAGTTAACGCTTAGGATGCCACAACAGACGTTTGGCGCTGGCTTTCGCGACGTCGGCGCATGACACGAGAAAGGCCAAATACCAGTCCCAATAAAATCGTGATAAGCACTAGGGCCGCGATCACCACGCCAGGCCATGCAAAGTGTTGCCAAGCTGCGATAAGATAAAACCCACCGAGACTACCACCAATATAATAATGCACCAGATATAAGGCTGTTGCCGTTGCTTTACCCTGCGCGGCTTGACGGCTTACCCATCCATAAGCGAGTGAGTGAGTAAAGAACGCGCCACCGCTTACAATTAATAACCCCACCACCATCCAAAGCACCTGACTGCTCAAGGTCACTAAAACCCCCAGCATGGCCACCCCTGTTCCAAAAGCCATGCCTTTGATCGCGCCAAAGTGCAGCACCCAGCGCCCGCTCAATCGTGATGTCACCGTGCCGGCGAGGTAACAAACAAACACCGAAGACACCAAACTGACTGGCAATTGGTAAGGCGCAGCCACCAAGCGAAACGCCATCACCGAAAACAAATTCACGAATAACGCAAAATTGATACCGCCAATCATCATCGCCAGCCACAATTTGGGAGTGCGAAGATGCGTGAGCACCCCGCGAGAATGGGTCAGTAAGGAGGTATTGCCAGGCGAAAAATAACGCTGACGAGGCAAAAGTTTACTCACGATGGCCACACCTACCAAGGAGAGCACGGCCATCGCCATCACCGCGCCATGCCAGCCCCACCAATCTGTCATCATCCCACCGAATACACGCCCCGAGATCCCCCCCAGTGAGTTAGCACTGATATAGCTACCCACAGCAATTGCCAGCGCCTCCGGTGAGAATTCTTCTGCCATATACGCGACCGCAACCGCGGCAAACCCACCCAGCGCAATGCCGACTAAAGCCCGTAAACCGACGATGATCCAAAAAGAAGAGGTGCTGGCGATCATAAGGCCTATCACGGGAAGCATCCAAAGGCTCACCAGCATCACGGGGCGCCGGCCGATTCGCTCCGACAGCACGGCCCAAGGCACCAGTGAAAAAGAAAGACCTAAAGTGGTGGCCGCAAGTAGCCAGTTCGCCCGTGTTTCACTGATCCCATCAGCCGCGGCAAAGACAGGTAGCATAGGTTGAAACAAGTAAAGGTTACAAAAAATCAAAAACGAGCCGAACGCGAGCGCAAACGCCGTCAGTCGGTAACGTGGTGAGCCAAGCTCTATCATGAAAACCTCACCAGTGGGCTAAGATGTGATCATGCTAACAACCGCTTTATAATTAATAAAATATATTAAATATATCCTCTTCATATATTTTATTTATATTCATGGACGTCAAACAGCTCCGCCAAGTGATTGCTGTCGCTGAGACTAAAAGCTTTACGCTCGCCGCCCAGCGTCTGCATATCGCGCAACCAGCGCTCAGTATTGCAATTAAAAAGCTTGAGAATCAATTGGGTATGCCGATTTTTATTCGCAATGAAAAGCATATTCAGCTTACGCAAGAAGGGCAAGTATTGCTGCAGCATGCCTATCGCGTCGTACAGCAAATGCAAGATGCAGCCACAGCCATGGATGAGCTTAAAGGATTGCAAAAAGGCGAGGTACGTATCGGTGTACCGGGTATGCTCGGATCTTATTTTTTTCCTGAGTTGCTGATGGGGTTCCGCCGTCGCTATCCCGCGCTAAAACTCACAGTGGTAGAGGCTGGCACTCACTCCCTGCGGCAAATGCTGCTCGACGGTGAGCTGGATCTCGCCGTGATTAACGATAGAGAGGTGCCCGATTCGTTAGAAACCACGCATTTGATTTCCTCGCAGATGGTCGCCGTTGTCGCGACCGATCATACGCTCGCCACACATCATAAGCTCGATTACCACACCTTTTTCGACCATGAGTTGATCATGTTCCGTCCGGGATACTTCCACCGTGATTACCTTGACCAGGTCTGCGATACGCATGCAATAACCCCCAAACTTTCATTAGAAACCAATTTACTGGCGATGATTTTGAATATCGTCCGTCATGGGTTTGCGATCAGTGCACTGCTCGATATGGTCACCGAACATGAAATGGGGATTGTCGGGATCCCCTTTACACAACCGATCAAGCTCGATATTGCGATTGCCTGGCGTAAACAGGGCTACTTGTCCCTCGCCGATCGCGCCTTCATTGATTATGTGCAACAACACAATCCGTCTGCCAAGCCTTCTATGACATCCTGAGCCACCTTTCCCCAGATTTACCCCTATACTCGATGCAGGATTATCGCTAAAATCGCTGGCTAATTTATCGCCCGCCCTGGCGCACGATGCGCGTATCGTTGAATCGCCTGTCCTCATTGCAATGGGCTGACCAAGAGACCATAACGTGACACCGACTGCTATATACGATTACACCCCTTATTGGGCGGCCTGCTTTGGCCCCGCGCCTTTTTTGCCCACCAGCCGTGAAGAGATGGATATCTTAGGTTGGGATAGCTGCGATATCATCATCGTAACCGGTGATGCCTATGTCGATCATCCTAGCTTTGGTATGGCGGTGATTGGCCGCACATTGGAAGCACAAGGGTTTCGTGTTGGCATCATCTCGCAGCCTAACTGGCACAATAAAGATGATTTTATGGCATTAGGCGAGCCTAACCTATTCTTTGGCGTGACGGCTGGCAACATGGACTCGATGATCAACCGCTACACCGCAGACCGAAAACTGCGCCATGATGATGCCTATACGCCCAATAACGAGGGAGGTAAACGCCCTGATCGTGCGGTTTTGGTCTATTCTCAACGTTGTCGAGAGGCGTATAAGCAAACGCCGATCGTACTGGGCGGGATAGAGGCCAGCTTGCGCCGTTTAGCACACTACGACTATTGGTCAGACAAAGTCCGTCGCTCTGTGTTATGTGACGCGAAAGCAGACATATTGCTATTTGGCAACGCAGAACGCGCCTTGATAGAAGTGGCACATCGTTTATCTCGCGGTGACACCTTAGCCGATATGACTCGCATCGCGGGCACCGCAGTGATGATGAAAACACCGCCCGAAGGTATGGCAGAAGTCGATTCCACCCGCATTGATAAACCGGGAAAGAGCATGACCATGCCCAACCCCTATGCAACAGAAACCCAATGCGAAACCAGCAAAAAAGCAGAGCCGGATGCCGCGAAACCAATCACCATTCGCCCTTCTAGGCATGATGCGAAAAACACCTTTGTTCGCCTGCCCTCGTTTGAAAAACTCAGAAACGATCGGATTTTGTATGCCCATGCAAGCCGGGTGATGCATTTGGAAGCCAACCCCTACTCCGCGCGGGCGTTGGGTCAGCAACATGGCGATCAACTCCTTTGGATTAATCCGCCTCCGGTGCCGCTCACCACCGAAGAAATGGACTATGTGTTTGGCCTCCCCTATGCGCGAGTACCTCATCCAAAGTACGGTAAAGCCAAGATCCCTGCCTACGACATGATTAAAACCTCGGTGAACATTATGCGTGGCTGTTTCGGCGGTTGTTCATTTTGTTCAATTACCGAGCACGAAGGGCGGATCATCCAAAACCGCTCACAAGCGTCGATCATTGAAGAGCTCAATGATATTCGCGATAAAGTGCCTGGTTTTACTGGCACGATTTCAGACTTGGGTGGCCCAACCGCTAACATGTATCGACTCGGCTGTGCCGATCCTAAAGCGGAGCGTAACTGTCGTCGCCCCTCTTGTGTATTTCCAAAGATTTGTGACAAGCTCAATACCGATCATCGCCATACCATTGATCTTTACCGTAAAGCACGCCAGGTAGAGGGAATCAAAAAAGTCCTGATTGCCTCGGGAGTGCGGTACGATCTGGCGATTGAGTCACCGGAATATGTGAAAGAGTTGGTCACTCACCATGTCGGTGGCTATTTAAAAATCGCCCCAGAACATACTGAGAAAAATACGCTGGATTTAATGATGAAGCCCGGTATGGGTGCGTATGATCGCTTCAAGGCTCTATTTGAAAAATACAGTAAAGAAGCGGGCAAAAAACAGTATTTGATCCCCTACTTCATTGCCGCGCATCCAGGGTGTACGGATGAAGATATGGTGCATCTGGCATGCTGGCTGAAAGAGAATGCCTTTGAGTGCGACCAAGTGCAAAACTTTTACCCATCACCCATGTGTAATGCGACTGCCATGTACCATTCAGAAACCAACCCACTGAAGCGGGTACGCTATAAAAAGCGCGAAACACTGACAGTGGCAAAAGGAGAGCGCCAGCGACGCTTACACAAGGCGCTACTGCGTTACCATGATCCCGCTAACTGGCCACTGATCCGTGAAGCCTTGGTACGTATGGGGAAACAGCATTTGATTGGTAACGGGCCCAAGTGCCTGATCCCGAAAGAAGATGCCCCCGAAAAAACAGGCCGGCAGCGCCGCTCAGGCCGCCATGGCACCCAGCGCTTTGCCACTAAGCACCCCAAACAACCCGATATACGTCGGCCAAATAACAAAGGGCGAGGCAATAACCAGCGTGGAAAACGCGCATAAGCGCCTGCTTTAAAAGGATGAAATAAAAAACGCCCGTCGTGGTACACCCCGTTGCGGGCATCTTACTACGGGCGTTTCACTACGAGCGTTTCACTACGAGCGCGGCGAGTTTGTTGGCGTTACGGTATCATCGTACTCATGGCGCGTCGGATACGCCCACAACTAACGGAAAAGCTCAACACCAATCACACCAAGCGCCAGGACACCGGCGATGGCTCCGATCACCCACGCAATTTTCTTTTGCGTCCCCTCGTCCAAGTACTGGGCTGCCGTAATCCCGAGTAAAACCAGCAAGATGATAACAATCGTTTTAAGCATTTGTTTTACCTTAGCTTTCAGCTCTTTATTTTACTGTATGACAAAGCCACCCAGATGCAAGCTTTATAGTGATACGTTATCGACACGCGCACGATCAATTCGCGTACACGCTAGCCGCAACAAGATTTGCAAAGGATGTTGTAACTGCGTCTCACTAAACCGCTTCACTTGGCTACGGCACGAGTAACCGGTTGCGAGCACTCTCTCGCTAGGTAGGTTGGCCAACTGTGGCGACCAACTTAAATCATAGATCGCAGCTGACGTTTCACGTTTGTCTGCTTCATGGCCATAAGTGCCCGCCATACCACAACAACCGACAGAAATCGGTTTAAGCGTCGCACCAAAGTGCGCAAATAAAGCCACCCATTGTTGCTCAGCATGAGGCAACTGTGTTTTCTCGGTACAGTGGCCGAACAGATACCAGGGGTCAGCATCACGGCTCGTCACGACCGGCATGTCAGGCACAACACTGCTCAGCCACTCATGACTCAGCATCACATTAAAGTTACCTCGGTGCTTACCTAGCGCTTCTTGATACTCATCGCGATAACAAAGCACCAGCGCCGGATCAACGCCCACCATGGGAATATTCAACGCCGCCAGCTGGTTTAAAAAGCCAGCGGTGTTACGCGCCGTCTGGGCGAAACGACGGAGGAAACCTTTTACATGCTGGGCTTTCCCGTTGGGTTTAAAGGGTACCAGCATGGGCACCTTCCCGAGTTGTCGCGCCAGTTTGATCAAATCGTGAATCAGGGGCGCTTCATAAAAACTGGTAAAAGGGTCCTGTACGATCAACACATAGTGCTCACGCTCTTGCGCGGACAGAGCCTGCAGCCATGCTAAGTCAAACTTAAGCGCATGATCGCCCGCTAGAGACTGAGCCAGCGTCGGCACCGACAACGCCGGTGTGTCTGTGTAGCCAATTAGCTTCGCAGTGAGCCCTTGGGCCCATTGAGGCTGAGTCGCCGCATTCACCCATTTTGGTGCTTTGGCCATCAGCGGGAGCAAGGTTTCAATGTTCGCCACTAAGTGGTCTTTCACCGGGCGCGGATAGCGGCTGTAATAGAGCTGTATAAAGCGCGAGCGGAAACTCGGCACATCCACTTTGATCGGACACTGACTAGCACAAGCCTTACACGCCAAGCAACCGCTCATGGCTTCCATGACTTCATGGCTAAAATCATCTGCTTCTCTGCGGCGAGTAAAATAGCGTCCGAATTTGGCCATCACTTCACGGACTGACGGCGACTGGGTCATCAATGCCTGCTCAACCGCCAAGGGGTCGACACCTTGCTCAGACAGTAAACGCAACCATTCCCGCACGATCCCAGCGCGACCTTTTGGCGAATGGCGACGGTCATAACTGACCTTCATCGAAGGACACATGGGTGAGGCGGTGTCATAGTTAAAGCACAGCCCGTTGCCATTACACTCCATTGCCCCTTTAAAGCTATCACGCACTTCTACCGGAATTTGGCGGTCATAAAAGCCACGCTTGGTATCATCAACCTTCACCAAGGCATCTTGGCTATTAATCGGCGTACAAATCTTTCCTGGGTTCATTCGATTTTGCGGATCAAATGCCGCCTTGATATGGCGAAGCTGCGCAAACAAGGTATCACCAAAAAACGCTGGGCCGTACTCCGAACGATATCCTTTACCATGCTCTCCCCACATCAAGCCGCCATATTTGGCAACCAAAGCAACCACTTGGTCAGAGAGGGTTTTCATTACGCGTTCTTGGTCAGGGTCACACAAATCCAGCGCTGGACGCACATGCAGTACCCCCGCATCGACATGACCAAACATGCCATAGTGCAAATGGTGGCTATCGAGCAATGCCCGAAATTCACTGATAAAGTCAGCAAGGTGTTCAGGCGGTACACAAGTGTCTTCGGCAAAGGCAACGGGCTTGGCTTTACCTTTTGTGGCACCCAGCAGTCCGACCGCCTTTTTACGCATCGCGTAAATTTTGTTGATTGACGCGAGATCCCGACAAATCTGATAGCCAATCACCCCTTTTTGCTTGTGAGCAATCAAGCTATCCAGTTGCTGACAAAGTGCCGTAATCTGCTGCTCTATCTCACCCGGATCATTCCCCGCAAACTCCACCATATTAATGCCATGCATGGTTTTGCCGGGCACCGCTTG
The DNA here is from genome assembly GCF_001995655.1 of Salinivibrio sp. IB868. NCBI lineage: Bacteria > Pseudomonadati > Pseudomonadota > Gammaproteobacteria > Vibrionales > Vibrionaceae > Salinivibrio > Salinivibrio sp. IB868. Next base: position 123,350 of record NZ_MUEW01000009.1, on the reverse strand, counting down.
CAACAAGTCACTCACCGTATGCCAAACAATGTCATTACGCGCTAAATCAAGCACTTTGGCATCAATGGTTTCAACCGACAAGGCATTAGCGTCTACCATCATCGGCGCATTACGCAATGCTGAGTCAAAGCTATCGTATTTAATATTCACCAAGGTACGCACAGTCGGGATCGGGGTGATGTTGAGCTTGGCCTCGGCTATAAACGCTAGGGACCCTTCAGCGCCACATAGCACGCGACCAATGTCGAATACGGTCAGTGCGTCATCGTAAACATGTTTAAGATCATACCCGGTTAGAAAGCGATTTAATGGTGGAAAGGTCTCGGTAATCAAGTCACGGTGCTCACGACAGACTGAGGACACCGTTTGCAGCGCTCGGCCACTTAGATCGTCGCGCGACATTGCCTGCTGAAGCTGTTCAGCGTTAAGCGGTTGAGTATCCAAGAGACTGCCATCGACGAGCACTGCTTTTAAACCCAGTACATGATCAGAGGTCTTGCCGTAACGTAGCGAGCCTTGACCGGAGGCATCGGTATTGATCATCCCGCCAATCGTGGCACGATTACTGGTCGATAAGTCAGGTGAGAAAAAGTAACCATACGGGCGCAAGACATCATTGAGTTGATCTTTAACCACGCCTGCTTGCACACGTACCCAGCCTTGCTCCGGGTTCACTTCCAGCACCTGTTGCATATGACGCGACACATCCACCACCACATGCTGGGTCAACGACTGGCCATTGGTGCCAGTGCCGCCACCACGGGGAGAAAACTTAATCTCACTAAAAGCTGGGGCTTGGACGGTCTGACCAATAAGCTGAAGATCATCAACCGATGCGGGAAAGAGGACGGCTTGTGGTAAGGCTTGATAAACACTGTTATCAGTGGCCACCGCAAGGCGGCTCGCATAGGTCGATTCAATGTCGCCTTGAAAACCTGCTGTTTGCAAAGCGGTGATAAAATCAACAACGGCGGACGACAGGCCCGCCTCTGGATGGATTGCCGGTATCATTGCTGTTCCTGTGCGCTATCTCACCATGCCTGGTGCAATTTTTGTTGTGCTGTCACTTTACCTTAACTCTTGGCACAGCCAAAGCGATCACCTAGCAAATCCTTATCACCACTCGCGCCAACCTAGCCGCTTACCTGACCATTTAGCAAGCTCTGGGCTGGCAATCAGTACCCACGGGCCCAAACTCCATGCCGCCATTGAAACGACAATAAGCACAATCCAGCTTAGGCCTGTCAGCTGTGCCACTCCCCAGGCTGCGCCAACAATGGCGGCGATACCGAAAAAAATCCACGCCAGCGTTAACAGTTTGCCATTGAGCTGGCTGGCCGGTTTATGGCTAGGAAAGAGCTTATGCCAAACCTGACCGGTATAGACACCCGCTGCTAACGCTGACAGATACACCAAATTGGGGATCTTTAATGCCAATGCCAACAGCGCCATGATAAGACACGCTAAGAACCAGATTCTGCCTGTCGTTAGCATGGGCCGTTCATTACCCACCGTTACCGCATCAAGCTTGACAGTCGCCCAGGCAACGCTGCTTCCTACTAGCGCCCCGATCACTACATCACTGGCAAAGTGCACACCGAGATACATGCGGTTCAGCCCCATAAGCACTATCACCAACAGCGTCATGGCGAGCGCACTATAAGCAGGTGGGTGTGTGACCCGACGTTTTAGATACCAAGCGGTCATGACAGCCGCTGCGAGTAAGGTGTGACCACTGGGTACCGTAAAGCCGCTTGCCTGGCCGATTTGTAACTCTGGCCACAAATAAAACGGCCTTGGCATGGCAAAGCCACTTTTTAGCGTCGTCGACACTGCCGCCGCGCTTATTAACAAAAAGAGCAGTGATAATGCGGATTTATGGCCACGAAAGACCAAAAATAGCGGCAGCAGTGCAATGTAAAAGGCGGTCTCGCCCAGCGTATTGACCAATCTAAATACCGCGGTCACGGTCGAGCTCGCCGCCTCGCTCATTTGCTGTACCGCGGTTTGTATCCCCGCGACCCATCGATATTGACTGACATAAAACACAGGCGCTAAGGCACTAAAATCGGCCAAGGCACTGACATCGCTGCTTGGCGTTCTCGCCGCTAGCGACCACAAAAGATCACGACGGTCGCGAAAACGATAGCGATAATCCTGCGCATGGGCGCGCGGTACCAGCCGTGCTTGCTCGACTTCAGAGGCAAAATGGGGCGCGCGCCAAGCCGGCAAAAGACCCACTCCCTCCGCCGTAGAGACAACGGGCAATGGTGCCTGGCTTTGACAAGCAAATAACACACCGCGCTCATCTTGATGATAGACATTACCGACCGTGACGCGAATAGCCGTTTCTTCAAACACTTCACGCGCTAGCGCTCTACTCGGTGATTCGGCCAAATTAACCCGCCCACCGGGCAAACCATACCGTCCGGTCACTGTGTCTTTCACTAGCAAGAGCCGTCCGGCTGGATCGCTAATAATGCATGCGACCCCAGCGATCCCTTGCTCGGTGGAGAACGTAGTTTCATTCTCAGCCAAGGCATAGCTCGACACTAATCCGCTAAAGACTGACAATAGTACAGCGATAATCCGTTTCATGCGGCGGCTCCTGAATGCACGTGTCCTGATGAAAGATAAGGAAAAGAATGACGCAGCCAGACCCTCTTAGTCCCTATTATTACCATCATAACTTTCAAAACTTGATGGATTTAGTCTGCGAACGTGACTGGGATCTTCTCACGCACAAAGAACGACATTGGCTGACGACCTTTCAACAGCTTAGCTTCAAAGCACAGTGTTTGCTGGTGCGTTTACTGATGCGCCGTCACGACTGGTTTTTGGCCGGCTCGCTGCACTACGATGAGCTGGGTGAAACGCCGCCGCTGCTCGACACCTTAGCTGAACATCAGTTTATTAGCCTTACCCATACTGCCCCGGCAGAGGTGGTATTCAAATTACTCACCAAAACACAACTTATGACGGCTTTTCCTGATACAGGGCTCGCCAAAAGTGCGCCTAAAAGCCAGTGGCAGCAGGCGATAGAGGCTCTCTACGGCAATACACTCGACAGCCCTTATGAATTGGTGGTCTGCCACCAGCCAGACATCTTACCGGTATTAAACCTGCTGTATTTTGGCAATTCACGCCAGGATTTGAGCCAGTTCGTGGTGGCCGAGCTGGGTATCCAACACTTTGAGCCCTATCCCATTCGGCAAGCCGATCGCTTATTTGAGCATCGGTCCCAAATAAATGACTGGCTGCACTTATCCGCATTAAACGAGATCGTGTGGCAAGCGCGCAAAAACAAGCAACCTAAAGAAGTCTTGGCGTTAGCACCCTGTTTGCCAGCCCCTTTTGACTGGGCACCGCTCGAGCGCAAGCGGCAGCGCTTGGTTAATCGCATTGCACGCGAATTTGAGCGCCAGGATGATTTATCGACCGCATTGTCGCTGTATCAAACCACCACTCAGCCACCCAGCCAAGAACGACGCGCACGTATCTTGATAAAGCAAGGTGACATTAAAACGGCTGCAACGATCATCGCAACCATGCTCCAAGCCCCACACGATGAGGAAGAGCTTGACGTTGCTTATCGCTTGGCGAAACAAAAACCGGTTCGCGCACTCGGCAGCTTGGTTCCCTCAGCGAGTGCTAAACCGGCGACATTACCCACCGAGACGTTAGCTTTACCGCTGAATCACCGCGTCGAAAATGAGGTTGCTGACTATTATCGTCAGCAAGGCTGGGAAGTATGGTTCAGCGAGAACAGCTTGCTTAACGCGTTGTTTGGGCTGTTTTTTTGGGATGTTTTGTTTTTGCCGGTCCGTGGCGCCTTTCTTAACCCTTTTCAACGTGGGCCGCGCGATCTCCACAGCGACGACTTTGTCGCTAAACGGCAGACACTGATTGATCAGCGCCTCGCCGAGATTGATCGAGCACGCGATTGGGTGGCACAACACTATCAGCAAAAGCACGGCATCACTAACGAGTGGGTAAATTGGTCGGTGATAGAGTGGCCGCTGCTTGAGGCTGCGTTAGTCATGCTTACAGACACACAGCTTCGCGCCTGTTTTCAACGTATTTTGTTCGACCGTCGCCATAACCGCCGCGGCCATCCAGACTTGTTTATGTGCCGAGGCGCATCCTACCAATGGGTGGAAGTAAAGGGGCCGGGCGATACGCTACAGCCTCACCAAACACGCTGGCTACAGTTTTTTCAACAGCATGAGATCCCAGCGAAAGTGACGTATGTCACGCCGGATGAGTGATGCAAGCAGGGACATCCTACATGGGATAGGCCTACCACTGGCTCTCATACTCTGACGCGACATGCCTCAAGCCCCTAAAGTGACCTTGTCATTCACTCGCTTCAGCATTGGGGTTAAAAATGTAATGAGAACCATCGTAAACCAGCCGTTTAATCAACGCCTCGCAATGTTTGAGACCGCTGCGGTCAAACGACACGCCATAGCGTTGCATGCCCCATTTTTGTTGGCGGTTCTCTATTTGCCCACTCAAGATAAAACACTCGTCACTGTTTGGTGCTTGGATTTGAATCGCCATTTGGTGGTGTTTTTCAAACACAGGCGCAATGGCGTCAAAACTAAACCCACAACCGCCTGCAGAAATATCGGTAAGATTAACGGGCAAACGACGATGATCGAGCGGAATTTCCCCTTTGACGTTTAACTCATAACGATTATCTTTGCGCTGTTGTATCAGTTTGGCTTGTTGCGGTAACTCGACCATGACCAAATTAATGGGTGTTTTGAGCACGGTTGAGATCTTAGAGGCAAACCGCACTTTAGCCCCCTCGCCCTCATCAGATACTGCATCAACCGCCAAGCGATAACCTTCAATAAAAAACTGATTAACTTGATTAAGATTTTCTGTCGGTAGCGAAAAGAATAAGCGCTTTTCACCATCAAAACCGATAAAGGTACATTCACACCGGTACGTTTGTCCCACTGGGGTCTTTATTTGTACTTGCGTCGTGGTGCCATGCTTCATAAATGCCACGGCACGTAACCCTATGACGGTCTCTTCTCTCACCGTTTTGTATTTTTTGGCCTTAAGTTCAGGCAAGGACTGCATCATCGTTCGCTTTTATTGTGATGGATAACTAAGGGCACCGACGTCTCAAGTCAGTGCCCATGCGGCATTTACATCAGCATAAACATGACAAACTGTACCAGCGGTACGGCAGAGCCATCAGAGGTGATGATTTGGTTTCCCTCAATTTTGGCAGACAGCACAGTATTTTTATCTGTTTGTATGACAAAACCCGCTTTGGTCAGATCCTGTACTTTTGCTTGCCACGGTGACTGTGTCACCACTCCATTGGGTACCGAGACATCAAGATCACCGCTTACCTGATTGACCAGTTGCTGCAAATTAAACACGCCAGTTGGCTCACTGCCTTTCACATCGACGTGCATGTCGACACTGATATCGCCTTCTGGCACGGTTAAGCTGGCGGGCGACAAATCAATCGATAACCCCGACTGCAACAATTGCACCAAAGCTTGGTCAAAGGCCTCCATACTCACTGGCGCGCTACCTTCTTGCCACTGCGACGAGAGTAACGCGATTTGGGACATGGCACTGTAATCAAGATGATTGGCATCGAGTGCCACTACCAAGTTACGCCACTGCGTGTTGTTCGGTAACGCAATCGTTCCCACCGTCAGTTGGTTGGTGTTATTTAGCTCGCGGGTTGACGTTGACTCAGACGTAATCAACTTGTTCCCTATCTCAAGCTTGACGTCGCCCAGCTTTAACGATTGACCGCTCACATCACTGAAGTGCGCTTGCTCGAGCGATAAAGACTGTTCACCAATCCACAGACCATCTTGCAAATAGCCGCTTCCTGACCCCGACACGCTATCCACTTTCAGTTGCTGCCCACTATCGTCGTTGAAGGCCAGCGCGGGTAAAGAAAAGGTTGCGTTCACATGTCCTTTGCGGTCGATCTCGCCTTGTAGGCTTAACTCACTCGCGGTCAGGTTACTGCTCGCCTCTGATAGCGAAAAAGGTGCGACGGTAAGGTGATAATCGGATGCCCCTGTCATCAAGGTATCTAGCTCTAAACGAACTGGGGTTGGGTTACCTGGCCACGCTTTTTGGGTGATCGCTTGTAGCTCAGGCGTCATCACTAACGTGTTGCTTGACGAGACGCCAAACACGCCATGAGAAATCTCTGAGGCGATTTCGTAGCTAACGGGTAAGCCCGACTGCGCAAGCATCGCTTTGGTTTCACCCTGAAATGAGAGATGTGTGACCGCCTGCGAGCTTAAATACCCGCGATCGTAGGTCTGCTGCTCAAGCGTGAATTCTGCCGTTGAGCGCTGATCGACTTCTCGCTCATACATCGACTGTGCGATTTGGCCAGTCGCAAACGGCCAACACGCAACAATCGCAAGGCCACCTGCGATGGCACCATACTTTCCTAAAAACATGTTTTCTTTGCCTCAGGCATGCGAAAAATCATAGTGTAACTAAAATTAGGCGCTGAAGATAACGCGTTATACTGTGAAGGCAAACTGTTATGGAAGCCATCGCACAGGTCAATAGACAATGGATAATAAGAAGGAACTTTCTCACTAATGAGGCAAGGGCGTGTATCACAGTACCGCCATGCAGAATACGGTGTATTTATTCGTGAATGTCGACCATTTCGCATCATTGCCGCGGATAAATGCATACAATCAAAGCATATTTGCAATAGATCGACAGAGTGTATGAATCCCTACGTTATATTGTGCATTGACCAAGACCCTTTCGTGGTAGAGCAGTTGTCTCACGACCTCGCGCCGTTTCGTGATGTGTTTGATCTTTGCAGTGCAGAGACCCCAGACGACGCCTATACCATGCTCGACGACTTTAAGGCTAACGAGCAACAGGTGGCATTACTGATCTGCCATAACGGGTCGGACGATAATCGCGGTATCGATCTATTAGTCAATGTCGACAACCACTCTGCCAGTCAAGGCGCACGGACTGTTTTGCTCAGTGAGGCACCGCAATACGATATTATTTTGCAGGCGGTGAATGAAGGCCGACTCAATTATTGTATGCACAAGCCTTGGCGAGCCGAGGAGATGCAGCGTGTTGCCGAAAAAGAACTCACTACCTACGTGTTGCGCTATTGCCAACATGATTTACTGCGTTACACCGAAGTGTTAGATCACCGCACCTTATTAGATGCCCAAGTTGAGCGCGAGATAAGTCAATTTCAAGCGCAATTGTTAGCGCCAGGCGAGACCGACAAAGCAGCGGTCGCCGATCGCGTCATTGCCGGTTTGTATGCGTTTTTTGAAGGCAACGATGAAAGCCGTGCGTGCCGCACCTACAGTGCCAACCATGTGCTTACCAAAGAAAATCAAGATAATGCATTTTTGTGGTTTATCACCGACGGTGACGTTGGGCTGTATAAAACAGATGACGAAGGGCAAGAGCACCATGTTTCCACCCTTTCTTCCGGCAGCTTGATTGGCAGTATGTCGTTCGTGACGGGAGACGTTTCTTTCTCTACGGGGCGCACCCTCACTCGGACGCAGGTGATCAAAATCGATCATGCGTTATTTAGCAAAATAATGACCAGCCGCTCTGAGCTGCTGCCATTGTTTATTCAATACCTGTTGCTGCACTTTAACCAACGCTTAAAGCGCAGTATCGATACCGAAATCCAGCTGCAGCAAACGCTCGCCTCACTGGACGAAGCTAACCGCCAGTTATTAGAAAAAGAAAAAATGGCACTACTGGGGCAACTCGTGGCGGGCGTCGCTCACGAACTCAATAATCCAGTGTCAGCGATTTTACGCAACAGTGACGCACTTGCAGACGCCCTAGAGGAAGTGGCAAAAACCCCGTTGACCTCAGCCAGCCGCGAACAAGCCCTGTCGCTTTTACAGACAAACCGCGAGAGTTCCCCCCTATCAACCGCCACGGCTCGAACCTATACCCGCACCCTAAGCGACCTTACCGGGGATAAACGGATCGCGCGCGATTTAGTCAACATTGGGTTGTATCAGCCTGAAAACATCAAAGAGTGGCAACAACGTCTGGGTGAGGGCTTTAATCACGAACTTGCTACCTGGAAGCAATACGCCCGCTGTGGGCGGTTATTGCGCTCTAATCATGTCTGCGCGGCGCGTATTGCCGATCTCGTCAAAAGCTTACGCACCTATGCCCGTCAAGACAGCGAACAACGCCAACGCACCCGTATTATTGAAAACATTGATGATACCCTTACCTTATTTGAGCATCGACTCAAGCCTCATCAATTGGAAAAACGCTACGACTGGGTGCCCGATATTATTGCTCAGCCCTCGGCCTTAGCGCAGGTATGGACAAACCTCATTGCCAATGCCTTAGATGCGATGCAAACGCCAGGCACACTGACAGTGACAGTAAAAACACTCAATGACCAAGCCTCTGGCACGATAGAAGTGTCGGTCAGTGATACCGGTATAGGCATGACCCCTGAGCAGCAAGCAAAAATGTTTGCGTTAAATTACACCACCAAACGCGAAGGTCATTTTGGTCTAGGTATTGGCCTGACCATGTGCCAAACCATTATCCATGAGCAAGGGGGCGATATTCAGGTACACTCGCAGCCAGCTGTCGGTACCACAATGACAGTGACGTTACCTATTGAACTCCCCGCCTCTGCCAGTAAGGAGCCCCAACGATGAGCCAATACTTAGTCCTATGTGTCGATGATGAGCGTGATGTGCTCGATAGCGTGATCGATGACTTGCAAGGCTTTACCGATCACTTCGAGGTGGAAGCGGCAGAGTCAGTCGCAGAAGCACGAGAAGTGATTGCGGACATGGCCACAGAAGGTACCAAGCTGGCATTGATTCTGTGTGATCATATTATGCCCGGCGAGCTCGGGGTGGAATTTTTGATTGAGTTAGCCAATCAGCCAGAGACAGCGTCGACGCGCAAAGTGTTACTGACCGGCCAAGCAGGCTTAGAAGATACGGTCTCTGCGGTTAATCACGCCAGTTTACACTATTACCTTGCCAAACCTTGGCAAAAAGAGACCTTGGTCAGTGTCGTCACCGATCAGCTCACCAGCTATGTCATCGCGCACGAAGCCAATTTATTGCCGTGGACCAGTGTACTGGACACCCCTAGGATTGTAGAAGCCATCAACCGCAACAAATGGGATATGGGCTCAGAATAGCTCTCAAACCAGTTCGTACACGTCGATAGGTCAAAAATCGGTAAAAAAGCCTGACTCACGGGCGGATGTGCTTGTTTCTGCGCGCAATCGTCTTATAGAATGATTTGAACACCAATAACAAGTGGAATTGATAATGCGTAAATCTCTTTTAGCCAGCGCGATTGTCGCTTTGGCTTCATTCAGCGCCGTGGCCAATGAAGAAGACGCCAACCTCACCACCATGAGTAACTTCAGTTACGACTATCTGGAAGGACGCATCGGTGTTAGCCCACTCACCTATGGTGCAGGATTTAGCATGTCTATCCATCCCAACGCGCACGTACGCGTAGAAGCGGATACCGAATTTGATTCCGATTGGGACACGGCTGCTGGGATTGGCTTTCATGCGCCGATTAACAACTGGGCAGACTTAACCGGTGAGCTACTCGCGCGTGGCGTCAACAAAGACAACTTTGATAGTGATGTCGGCTTAGAGGTCAACTTAGGCGTGCGTCAGTGGCTTGGGCCACAAGTTGAAGTTGGCGGCGAAATCGGCCTGCTAACAGTGGATGATGAAGAAGATACCTTTGGATCTGCCTACGGGCGATTCCATGCCACTGAGCTATTCTCACTCGGTGCAGCCTACCGTGTTAACGAGTGGTACGGCGATCAGTTTATGTTTACCACGCGTTTTAAATACTGATAAGTCCACTCGGTAATGCATTGCCATCAAGCAATGGCGTATTGCCGCCAGACGTTGAAAGTCAGATCAAAAAAACCCGCATCGCTGCGGGTTTTTATGTATGCACTCATGCACAACTAACGGATCAATAGCATAGGCACGGTCGATTCAACCAACAACTTAGTGGTATTGCTCCCCACAAAGAATTGACGCAGTTTTGAGTGCCCGTAGGCGCCCATCACGATCATGCCCACTTGATTATCAGTTTGATACGCTAAAATCGCGCGGTGCACGTCACCGGTTAACTGAGCCTCAACCACATCGACACCCGCCGTTTTCAAGCGCTCTGCCGCGCGTTTAAACGCTGCCAGCTTTTCTTGCGAGTCTTCCACCATCACTAAATGACAGGTCATCCCTGCCAACAGCGGTGTGCTCAGTGCTTTTTCCACTAGCTTTTCGCTGATATCGCTGCCATCGAATGCTAATAAGTAGCTTTCAGGTGTTGAAAACTCACCGTTAGCAACCAAGGTATGCGCTTTAATCGAGCGCACCACGCTTTCAAGCTGCGAACCAATCGCCTTGGTGTCGTTTTGGTGTAGTTCACCTGATTTACCTAATACTAATACCCGCGTCTGTGGCTCGATATCCAGTAAGGTCTCCACCAAATTGCCATGGCGCTGCAACTTGCGCACATCGCTCAGCCCTTTGGCTTTAGCGTCTTCTTCCAGCTCAGACAGCAAGGCTTTGCCGTGCTTCATGGCTAGCTTGGCGCGCTGCTCATCCAGCTCCACCAGCTCTTGTAGCAGTTGTTCACGGCTACCCACGCCCAAGTTGCCTGATAGTTCAGGCTCCGCTTGGTGTGAGGACTTATCCAGCACATGCAAAAGTGTCAAAGGGACAGACAAGCGCTTGGCAGCCCAAACGCTCAAATCTGCCACTTGCTTTGAATAATGCGGGCCATCTACGCACGCGGTAATTTGTTCCATGGTCGGTCTCCTTAGTGGCCACCCATCATTTTTTCTACTTCTTCTGGTTTATCGTGCACGCCGAACTTATCGACAATGGTCGCCGTGGCATCATTCATTCCCACGATATTCACCTCGGTACCCTCACGGCGGAACTTAATGACCACCTTATCAAGCACAGACACGGAGGTGATATCCCAGAAGTGCGCTGCCGAGAGATCGATGGTGACACGCTCCAACGCCTCTTTGAAGTCAAACGATGATAAAAATTGATCTGACGAGGCAAAAAAGACTTGGCCAACAACACGATAAGTACGCGCATCGCCATTGTCTTCAGGCTCGCTTTTAACCACCATAAAGCGACCAATTTTATTGGCAAAGAACAAGGCTGCCAGTAGCACCCCAACCAATACACCGATCGCGAGGTTGTGGGTGAAGACCACGACCACCACGGTCGAGACCATCACGATATTAGTCGATAGTGGGTGTGATTTCAGGTTAACCACTGACTCCCAAGAGAAGGTACCGATAGACACCATGATCATTACCGCCACCAGTGCGGCCATCGGGATTTGGCTGATCCAATCACTGAGGAACACCACCATAATCAGCAATAGCACACCGGCGAACAAGGTAGAAAGACGTCCACGTCCACCGGATTTAATGTTAATGACCGACTGACCAATCATCGCACAACCGGCCATACCGCCCAAGAAACCGGTGGCGATATTGGCAACACCTTGACCTTTACATTCACGGTTTTTCTCACTGTCTGTGTCGGTCAAATCATCGACGATGGTGGCGGTCATCATCGACTCAAGCAAACCCACCACAGCCAGTGCCGCAGAATAAGGGAAGATAATCGCCAGGGTTTCAACGTTTAGCGGCACATCCGGCCATAAGAACACTGGCAAGGTATCAGGCAGTTCACCCATGTCACCCACGGTACGCAAGTCGAGGTTATACGCCATTGCAATACCGGTTAGGATAAGAATACACATCAAAGGTGATGGCACCATTTTACCAATACGAGGAATGTGAGGGAAAAGATAGATGATCGCCAAACCGGCGGCCGTCATTGGATACACATGCCACATAATCTCGCCCATAAGAGTGATTTGTGGATAGTAAAGTCCAATACCAGAATCGGTCACCGCGAGCGCTTCCCATGTCACCTTTAGACCCTGGATGATTTCCGGACCAATGAGCTCTGGCAACTGCGCCATAAAGATCAGGATCGCGAGCGCGTTGACAAACCCGGTTACCACTGAGCGAGAAACAAAACGCATCAGGTTACCGAGTTTTAAATAACCGGCCGCTATTTGCAGTATCCCGGTTAGCACAGTGGCCGCCAATAGGTACTCAAGCCCATGCTCTTTCACTAAGGTCACCATCAACAGCGCCATCGCACCCGTTGCGGCGGAAATCATGCCTGGACGGCCACCCACAAAGGCAATGATCACTGCGATACTGAAGGAGGCGTAAAGCCCGACTTTCGGATCCACACCGGCAATAATCGAGAAGGCAATCGCTTCTGGGATCAAGGCCAATGCCACAACGATACCCGCAAGAATATCGCCACGTACATTGGAGAACCAATCACGCTGAATTCTATCTATCATGAACGTCTCTACAAAATTGGGTTAAAAAAGGTGTTGCGCTCATTTCAGGCCTGATTTCACCTGAAAATCAAAACGCGTGATCCTAGTCACTTATTGACCAAGCGTCAACTCCCCTTTTTTTGTCCAATAACGACTTAATTTTTATAAATCAGGCGCTTAATTTGTAATTGTAATATTTTTAGCGCAGATTTATTTCATTCTTTTCTCCAACCCCCTTTTTCGCTTATTTTTACCATCAGGCAAGGTTGGCTTTCGCACATTAGGGTTAGCGCTGTATCTTATATACGTGGATACACAGGCACCAACAGCACGGTAAAGGAAAGAATCAATCCAATGAGTGCATAAATCAGTTGGTTAAGCGTCCAGCCAATATCGATAACGATACCGAACACCCAAGGTGCCAATGCGGTGGAGAGGATCATCATGCCAGTCACCAAAGACCGAATGGCACCAATATGCGAGACCCCATACATTTCCGCCCATAAGGTATTAATCACAGGATTGGTTGCACCAATCGCTAAACCGAAAAGGCACATAAAAAGCGGTGCCGCAAGGGTATGATCAATGTTAGCTATCACCATTAGCCCAATTAGCAGTGGAATGGGAATTAAGATAAGTACATTTCGCGAACGATATTTATCAATCAAGCTGCCTGATATCACTGAGCTTAGCCAATGCACGGCCCCGTAAAATACGAAACTGCCCGCTAATACGCCCGGCGTCCACCTTTTCGCTTCCAGGATAAAGTCCTGTTGGATAAAGACGCCGGTCACCAGAAACGGCGTCACCAAAGCTATCGGTATGATCATCCAAAACCGCCAGTCGCGAACAACTTGACGCCGACTCGCATCGCTGGCGTGGTTTTGATTATCTGCGTCAATACGGGTCCGCTTAAGGTCTGCTTTTCTGACTAGCCATAACACCAGTGGTAAAAACACCACTAACAGGGTGGCACCAATGAATAACCAGCTTTCTCGCCAGCCCAAAAACGCGATTAAGCCAATGACAATTGAGGGTAAAACCACCTCGCCAATGGCAACACCACTGCCGACCAAGCTAATGGCTTTGCCTTTATCCTGCTGTGCACGCTTAATCACAGTGGCCTGCGCGATGTGAGGCAAAAAACCTTGTCCACAAAAACGCAGTAAGAAGAAAACCAGCAGCAAGCCCACCACACTATCAACGGAATACATCAACGCACACGCAACCATCAGTAACGTGGCAAAAAAGATCAGTAGTTTGTCGACCCGCACCCGATCCACCACACCACCAAAGCTAATCACCAACACGCTGCTGGTCATGGTCGCAATGGCGTAAATCCCGCCGTAGGTTGCATCACTCAACAACAGCGCATCTTTAATACTGCTGCCATACCAACTGATGAAAAACGATTGACCAATGTTGCCAAAAAAGATCGATAGAAAGCCAAAAGCAATTAACGGCCATTGGTGCCTGATTAATGTCACATACGATCGCGCTAGCATACGCCTCCATTGCCCCCTGTCATTTCATTTTGAAACGTCATATATCAACACGCCTTCAAGGGTTTACTTAATGCATGAGGTGAAAGCTGACTATGACATGCCTGCACGGAAGAAGAAATGAAACCCGACCTGCTTACGTCGGTTTTGTGATGCCTTTTAATCCATGTTGGCGATGAATCAATCGCTTATTCATGTTTTACCGCTTACTGACACACAAACGGGCTGAGATGCGCTAGGCTTTGCGCCCTCTCAATATCACAGACAATAACAACAATATGAATCCAGTCATGTCAGCACCAACCAAGATGGCGTTACGCTTCCCCAAAGGGCGATTCGCCATGTTGAGTGTGTACAGCTTTACCGGTGCCGCCATTGTGGCTTCTACCATTTTTTCCCTGCTGCTTTTCTTATCCCTTGACGACAACCCGCTTATGCAATGGTTGTTCGGGGCACTGGCAGTGATTTTTGAAGCGGGTAAGTTTTACGCATGGTACGAGTTTGGCGAGCGCCGAGCGCACGGCAACTATGTGGGTGCCCTATCAGCCTTGGCTTTTTATCTCATTTTGGCCTTAATCTCGATTGGCGGCAGTATTGGCGGCATCAATAGTGCCACCAATGCCGCGCAAAGTGAGCAGCGCCAAGCCCAAGCGCAGATTGACGCTTATAACCGACAAATCGATGCTATCGAGCAACAAATCACCTTGAATAATCAAGCTGCCGAGCGTTATATCGAATTGGATAGAATTGCGACTGGCGTGGCGCGATTACAAAAAGAAAACAACCAATTACGCAAAGAGCAACAGCAACTCGCGTTAGAGCGCGATAGTTTACCCGCGGTGGCACAGGGGTCCATCTTGGGATTGATTAGCAACCTTGCTAACACATTAGGCGTCAGCGCCGATCAAGCCCAATCTTGGCTGGTGATTTTTCTCTCTGTGTTGCTCGATGTGTTCGCCGCTTTCTTTGTCGGCGTGATTGGTGAAGAGCAGCGTTTCCGCCATTGGTATCGTCACCCACATGCCACGCCCCCTACGCCTTTGAACAACAAGGCCTCTCCTCGTGCCAATGATATCAACACGGAATCCACCACGCCGGATTCAGCGTCTCCTCACGAGGATACGGATGCGCCTTATGCAGATATCAAAGCCGCGCTAGCCGCCAAAACGCTACGTTGTAGCAAAAAAGCCGTGATGGCGGAATATGCACTCAGCCAAGAGGCCGTCGATACCCTATTTACCCACTTACAACAGCAGGGATTGGTGGCCAAAAAGCCGAACCACCATTATCACTGGGTGGGTTAAACCACCAGCATCAATATACCGCTGAGTATCATGGCGGGAAGCCCACTTAACTATCCCGTTCTTTGCGACTGCGTAGCGATGTGGTACAAACATCTTGTAAGTTTGTTAATCAGTACGTTACCTGACCTTTTAGCACCTTACCGATAAAAACAATTTATAACCAAGCAAATACAACAAAAAGGTGATCTATGCATAAGGCTGCACAAGAGGTGCATGCGCCTGAGGCATCAGTATGGCGCGCATTAGGCGATGTCAGTCCGTTGTGCCTCGCCGTCCTGCCTTGGGGGATACTCTGCGGTTCATTAGGGCTACAAATGGGATTCAGTGCACTGCAAACACAAGCCATGTCATTACTGGTTTTTGCCGGGGCGGTGCAATTGTCGGGCACCATGATGGTGGGCAATGCGGCGGGCTTACCAGCGGTACTCAGTTCCACACTGGTGATTAGCGCACGGCACCTTCTCTATGGTGCTCACTTTCGACAGTACATCACTCCCTTGCCACTTAAATGGCGTCTCGGCCTCGGCTTTTTACTGACCGATGAAATGTATGCGCTTTCAACCGCACACACCAGCAAGCAGGGAAGATTTTCTAAACACTATGCCCTGTATACGGGCGCCGCGTTTTACGTTGGTTGGAATCTTGCCACCTTGGCGGGGATTCTAGCTGGTTCTCAGCTGAAAGCCTTGGAAGCGATCGGCCTCGACTTTGCCATTGCAGCCACCTTTATCGCACTGACCGTGCCCAGTATAAAAACCCGCCCCGTACTGCTTTGTGCCTTGGCAAGCGGTGTCAGTATGCTGCTATTCACCTATTACCACATCCCCAATGCGTTAATCATTGCAACCGGCGTAGGTATGGTCGCGGGGCTAATGGCTGAATCGTTACCGACAAGGAGGGCGTCAACATGAGTTATTGGTTAATCATCGTCGCCATGGCGCTGATCACCTTCTCGGTGCGTTATCTGCTACTGGCACGGAGTATCCCTGTGCGCATTGGGCCGCGATTGCAACGACTCCTGACCTACTCTGCACCGGCGGTCCTGACCGCGCTATGGGTACCGATTGTCTTCTTTCCCGAGGATCAGCTGGCTATCTCTACCACCAATCCTTATTTACTCGGCGCCTTGGTCGCTATCGGTTTAGCCTGTACCCGTCTATCGACCTTATTAGTGGTCGGGCTATCGATTGGTTTTTTCGTTACCCTTCAGCTTTGGGTCCTGGGATAAATAACGACGATAAGCCAGTCAGTGCGATGCCACTATAGCAAGAGGCAGGGTCATCACCCTACCTCTTTAATTTATTTGGTGGTTGTCTCAGTCACCCGTTCTTATCACGACACATGCTGTTTTTCCGCCTCGAGGACAGGCTTTTTACTGCGCAGCTGCAATTCATCAAGATCTTGGTTTAAAGACTCTGACAAGTCGCTAATTTTCACCATATCTTGTTTGTTTTCTTCCGATATTTCCGCTGCCTCCGCGCCAGATTCGGTCAAACGGTTGATGTTTGCGGCAATATCGGTCGACACCGTTCTTTGCTGTTCAATCGCACTGGCTAAGGAATTGATGCGATCACTGATAGTAGAAAAGTTATCAAGTACCCCCTCAATCGACTGGGACGTATCAGAGGCTTGAGATGAGGCACTTTGCGCCAGCTTCTCGGTGCGATCCGATAGCTCTGATGATTGCTTGAGACTCCGGAACAACTCTTTGGTCATATCATTGATCTCACTCGCCGACGCTTGTGTCCGGCTCGCCAGTTGACGTACTTCATCGGCAACCACGGCAAAGCCTCGTCCTTGCTCGCCCGCACGCGCCGCTTCGATTGCGGCATTTAACGCCAACAAGTTCGTCTGCTTAGCCACATCGGTGATCACCGAGAGAAAATGCTCAATTTGACTCGCACTGTGCTCAACTTTGTCAAACATCTCGGCTGACACTTTAATCGCCGACACTAGCTCATCGAGCTCACTCATCATATCGGTAAGCTCTTGTTGCGACTGACGCGAGCTCGAATCAATCTTGCCCGCTTCTTCCGATATGGCTTGAACATCTTCAGAGAGCGAACCCACCGTGGTGGTCATCTCTTCGATGGCGGTGGCAATACTGTCTATTTTCTCGCTCTGCGCGTCATTAATTGCAGCGCCTTTCTTCGCACGTTTTTCCGAGGCATCGGTAAAGCTATCCAAGGTATCGGCGGCTTTCTCAATATTGCGTACCGTGCGGCGCAGCTTTTCAACCGCATGGTTAAGCGAGGTGGCCACCTCCGCAAACTCATCACCGTCTCGCGTATCAATCGCCGCCGTTAAGTCACCTCGCGCTAACGACTTAGCGAAGCGATTCACTTTTGTAAGCCCAGCTTTAAAACGTCGGTCAATAAAAACAGCCGCCGAGCCTGCAACCAATACATTTAACCCCAGCACTACGTACTCGTTAAGCCAGGGCAAGTGGATAATTAGTGAGGCAGTAAACCCCACCATGATGACATAACTCCCAATTGTCACCGCACGAATCGATACCTTTGGCATTGCTTATCCTCCTGTGATTTTAGCTGAGGCACGCCCAGCATTGCAGACAGAAATCAAGATAAGTGCCAAGTATTCGTCACGGCGGGAGAAAGTTAGGCAGGTAGCCAATTACGCTTTTAGATCAACGGTTTGGAAAATGAGATATTTAACTAGTACGATAGGATGAATAAAGTCGTAGGCCAACGCTTGTCCCGCTATTGCAATTCGCACAAAAAAGCAGTCCAAGGGAAGGTTACCCGTAAAGCTGCTTTTAAAATAACCACTTAAAATAGCGGTAATGCGTTGCAATTTGCTAATTCATTGAATAACAGTGGGTTATGCCGTTTCCTGCGCCCTTTGTTGTACGCGAGAAACATGGACTAGGCCCATCAATTTGATACTCGGTTTGAGTAACAGTTGCGCACTCCCTACGATAAACAGCCAAGTCCCGCTTTCCATTAACGCATCGTTGAGAAAAAAGAAGCTACCGATCAAAAACCAAATCGCAATGAGCAAATCATTAAATGCCCCCAACGCTTCATAGCGACGCTGGATCACTAAGTGCTTATTACCAATATCAATATCCAGCTCAGGGCCATTGCGCTGTATCATCTTGCCTCCTCTGGACCTTGGTATTAACAATGAATAGCCAAATCATGGCATTAACAATCAAGGTGTTGCCGTTTAATGCCCAGCATGGTTCTCACCATGTTGACCACAAACGTGACCGCACTCAATCCTAAAAACAACCAAGCTAGCGGGATGAATGCGAAAGGTTCGTTGAGACTGCCGTTAGCAGCAACATGTGGCGTGGAAAGGTTGAAGGCGAGCAGGCAACCCGTGCCGATGAGGAAGAGGATAAACGAGGTACGAAAATGTCGCAGTAGGGTTAACATAAAACCTATATTCGTTGCTTCAGTACTCTCTGAGACTGACCACAACACTAAAAGTTCCATGTCTCTCACATTTTTTTCAAAAAAACCGCTACCTTGCATGATGCGTAGGTAGCGGCCGATTCATTTAGCGTGTTGGTTGTGCGCCCTTCAAAGCTTGTATGTCGACACCTTGTCGCTCAGCTGTGTCGCTTGGTTACGCAGGTTGTCCGCCTCTTGCGAGGTATCGTTGGCACTGCTTACAAGGTGCTCAGAGACATCTTTGATGGATGTGATGTTTTGTGTGATCTCACTCGTCACATGGGTTTGCTCTTCTGCCGCTGTCGCGATCTGCGTCGCCATATCACTGATCTGATTGACCGCTGCATCAATTTCACTCAACGCGGCAGTGGCTTTATCCACATCAGAAACAGAATCACCTGCCAACGCTGAGCTGCTCTCCATGGTCGATACCGCGCTTGCCGTCGTCGTTTGCAACGTCTCAATCGTGGATTTAATTTCTTCTGTCGAGGCATGCGTTCGCTGCGACAAAATACGTACCTCATCCGCGACCACGGCAAAGCCTCGTCCTTGCTCACCTGCGCGGGCTGCCTCAATGGCTGCGTTTAGCGCAAGTAAGTTGGTTTGCTCAGCAATTCCTTGAATCGTCGATAGTACCGTCGAAATCTCCTGCGAGTGCTTATCTAGCTCGGCAACGATAGTGCTAGCCTGTTTCAGCTCATCCGACAAACGGGTGATCGATGTTTTGGTATTTTCGACCACCGCACGTCCGTTATCGGTACTAGCGGTCGATTCTTGCGCCGTATTCGCGGTATGTTCAGCATGAGAGGCGATCTCTTGTGTCGCAGACGCCAACTCGGTGACGGCGGTTGCTACCATGGTCACTTCTTGCTGCTGCTGATTAATATCATCCACGTTGCGGCGCGCACGTTCCGTACTGCTATCCGATTGTGATGTCAGCTGTTGTGCTTGCTCGCGAATGTGGCTAATCAACTGATGCATACTGCCAACAAAGGTGTTGAAGTTTTTCGCCAGTTGCCCCACTTCATCTTCACTTTCAACGTCAATACGTTGAGTGAGATCGCCACTACCATGAGCGATTTGCTCGAGGGCATTAGAGACATTAGTCAGCGGTCTAAATAGAATATTCACCAGTAGATTAAAGAGCAGCGTACACGCAATCACCACGGCAATTGTTACTGCAATTTGCCCCCACACCGCATCAAACAGTGGCGCGACTAAGGAGTCATAGTTAATAACGGTGACAGTGATTAATCCGGTATCTTTAATAGGTTTGGCATATACCACACTTTCTGCCCCGCCGACGTCGGCCATCACACTCTCACCCGAATTCATGGCAGACTTCACCGTGCTGAAAGACAAGCCTAGCTGGTTAATTGGCTCGTTAAGTAGCTCGGTATTGGCGTGAGTAAAAATATTGCCTTCGCTGTTGGCGATAAACATATAGCCATTACCTGGCAAGATCACCTTCTCGAGACCTTCGATAATGTCGCCAATTTCAACATCCGCCCCAAGCACCAAGGTATCGCCGTTGAACTGGAGCGCTTTACCTAACGACACCACATTGGCGCCGGTTGCCGCAGCAACCGTAGGATTATCCATAAACACACTCGACGAGTCCGCTTTGGCGTTGATATACCAACCCCACTTGCGCGGATCGTCATTACCCGGCGGTAGCACAACACCGTTTGCGTTATCCTGACTGCCATCTGGGTAGGCAAGAAAAACATTGTCAAAGCCACCTGCATCACGTACTTGCTTGAGGTGAGTGACCATATTGTTCTCATCGGCCTCACTGGTTAGTGAGGTCATCGCACGCTCTTTTGACGCGACCCAATCAGAGACATATTGATTGTATGATGCAGTGGTACTTTCCAATCGCTGTGCCACTTCGGTGTCCAACCGGGAAAGTGATGCGCGAAACGATAACGCTTCAACGAGCAAACCACCGATAATGATGGCTACACTTGCCGACAGCGCGAGCTTGTGTTTGAGGGAGAGTTTTTTAAACATAACGGCCTTGTTCGTTTGTCATAATGTTTTAATAATGATTTTTAGTAAAACAGCGTTATTTGCCACCCGCAAAATAAGCGCCATACAACTGATAGGTATATCACAACAATGGTGCAAGACAATTACTCAAGCTGTTGTCAGAAGGCGATAAATTGACCAATTTCATGCAACATACCTGGTTTCAAGCCTCGAGACCATCGCTTGTCTATTCCAAGGCTAGCAGCCCAATTAGCACACATACTGCGCCAGATCAGAGAAATGTAACAAACCCAAAACCAAGGAAAGTGACTTAAGTATCAATCACTCGCCCCCTCCTCGCAACTTTGAAAGTCCTAAACTACGCTTTAACTAACTGAGATAAACGCGAATAGGGGCGAAGTGAATGGACTTGTTTGCAGATCAACGTGACGGCGCATCTCCCAAGTCTAATGAGACCAATTCAGCATCTGATGCAGCGCCATGGCGGATACTGCTGATTGATGACGATGATCTGATGCATGAGGTAACACGGCTCGCGCTAACGGGATTCACGTTTCAAGGACGCCCTTTAGAGATATTGTCTGCCCTCTCTGGGCAGGAAGCGCGAGAAGTGTTGGAGAAAGAGTCAGATATCGCGTTGGCACTCGTTGATGTGGTAATGGAAACCGAGCACGCAGGTTTGGATTTGGTACGGCATATTCGAGATGAAATGAATAACCACCTGATCCGCCTAGTATTGCGCACCGGACAAGCCGGACAAGCACCGGAAGATCGGGTGATCCGTGAATATGATATTGACGACTACAAAGAGAAAACGGAGCTCACCACACAAAAACTCAAAACTCTACTATATTCAATGCTACGTTCTTACCGCGACCTCTGCATGATTGAAGAGCAGAAAGAAGGGTTGCGGCGTGTGATTGAAGCATCGGCCAACGTGCAAAACACCACCAATCTTCAACACTACGCCACCGCGGTGCTCGAGCAACTCACATCCCTTCTCTATATCCACGACTCTGCGTTTTATTGTGTGGTTCAACCTCGCCCGGGAGCAGAAGAATCCCGCGCACTCACCCTGGCGGCGACCGGGGAGTATGTAAACTGCTACACCGAATGCGCCTTTGATAAACTCCCTAGCAATGTTTCAAACCGTTGCAAGCAAGCGCTTGAAGCACAGAAAAGCCTCCAATTCGACGACGGATTTGTGCTTTTCCACCGCGATGATGAAGATGTCGAGTTTTTGCTGTATGTCAATCATGACAAAGCCCTATCAGAGCTCGATCAGCACTTGCTAAAGATTTACATGCAAAACATTGGACTGACGTTTGAGAACTTAAGCTTAATGGTCGATTTGCGTGAGACCTCCAAAGAACTGGTTTACAACTTGGCAAACGCGGTGGAAGCGAGG
Organism: Salinivibrio sp. IB868; assembly: GCF_001995655.1. Taxonomy (NCBI): domain Bacteria; kingdom Pseudomonadati; phylum Pseudomonadota; class Gammaproteobacteria; order Vibrionales; family Vibrionaceae; genus Salinivibrio; species Salinivibrio sp. IB868. The sequence goes on along the minus strand of NZ_MUEW01000009.1, from coordinate 101,305 downwards.
AGTAAAGAAACCGGAGCGCATGTACAACGGGTATCTTTATTCTGTGAAAAGTTAGGGCAGCTCTATGGTTTGGACGAACACAAAACCATGCTGCTGAAACATGGCTCCCCCCTCCATGATGTCGGTAAAGTTGCTATCCCAGACGCGATTTTACACAAACCGGGTAAACTCGATGCGGAGGAATGGGAGACGATGAAAAAGCATGTCGAGTACGGGGTAGAAATTCTCAGCCACTCCAAGCGGCGCCTGATCGTCGAAGCCAAAGAGATTGCAGCCACCCATCACGAAAAATGGGACGGAACAGGCTACCCCAATCAGCTCGCCGGCGAGGCCATTCCGATCAGTGGTCGAATTTCAGCATTGGCAGATGTATTCGATGCCCTAGGTTCGAAGCGCTCGTACAAACAAGCGTGGAGTGATGATGACATCCGCCACGAGCTCGTGGCTCAACGTGGCAAGCATTTCGAGCCCAAGCTGGTCGATTTACTGCTCGAGCATTGGGACGATTTTATTGCTATCCGCGCCGCGTATCCAGATTAAGTAGAACAGTGACGCCTTGGGTCTTAATCACGATATATAACAGATCAAACTGTCTATGAGCCGAAGCCACAAATTTGATGACAGCATCCGTAATCCGTTCTTCAGCTTAGTAGGAAGACGGATTTTGCTGATCATGATTTTGCTCAGTGGCTTTTTTACCATTCTCACCACCTTGCTACAAACCTATTGGGATTACGATGAAGCGTTCGATCTGGTGGACAGCCGACACTACGAAATTGAACACATTCATGCCGACTTACTCGCCAGCTCGCTTTGGATCTATGACTTAACCAGTGTCCAAGAGCGCATTGATGGGTTAATCAATTTGCCACATGTTGATTATTTAGCCGTGCGCTCAGAGAACTACCTCTTTGAAGCGGGATCCCCCTTAGCCGTGAGTAAAATGGTCAATGAGTATCCGCTCCAGTATGACGACCCCGATACGGGGAAAATCCAACGGATTGGTACTATCTACGTCGAATCCAACACGAACGCTATCTACAATGATCTGATACAACACTTTTTTATCACACTGCTATTGAACGCAATAAAAACACTCATTGTTTGCTACCTCATTTTGTTGGTGTTTCACCATACCGTCAGCCAACGCGTGTTTAAAGTGGCGCAGTTTTTACGTCAGTACAATCCGCTTGATCCCAACGAAGAAAAGCTGACCTTGCCCCGCAAACGCTACATCATGGAAAAAGAAGACGAGCTCGACTGGCTAGCAGCCGAAACCAATAAAATCACCCAGAATATGTCAACGCTCTATCGCAATATTATGCTAGAACGGGAGCGCTTGTCTGACTTTACCCATGTCTCTTCAGATTGGCTGTGGGAAACCGACGCCGATCTCAAGCTGACCTTTTGCTCCGATCCGATGCGGTTGGCGTTTGACCTTAATCCCAACCAGTATCCGCACCTTGACAAGTTGCTTTCTGCTGTCGGTTGTCACCAATTCATGGCCAATCTTCATCGACAGCAGGACTTTTCGATGTGTGAAGAGATCGTACCCGTTGAGGGTGAAAGCCGGTATTTTGTCTTTCAGGCGCTTGCCCATCACGGTATTGATGGTTTTCGCGGTTTCAGAGGCACGGGCATCGATATCACCGCGCTGAAAACGGCCCAGTTTGAACTGGAAACATTAAACCATAACCTAGAAGAAACCGTTGATGAACGAACCCGTGAACTCCAAGAGAATATGGAGCACTTAAAAGCGGCACAAGAACAGTTGGTCGAGTCGGAAAAGCTCGCGGCACTGGGGAGTCTAGTGGCAGGTGTTGCGCATGAGGTCAACACCCCTTTAGGCATCGCCGTCACCGCATCATCCGTGATTAAAGATATCACCCACACGCTCAATCAAGCGTTTGAGGAACAAACGTTGACCAGCACGCAGTTTGCTTCATTGATTAAACAAGTGAACGACAGCGTAGTCATGCTGGAGAACAACCTCAAGCGTGCGACCCACCTTATTCGTGACTTTAAACAGACCGCGGTTGACCAAGTATCAGAAGCGCTCACCGAATTTGATGTCAAACAGACAATAGACGCACTCGTCGCCAGCTTACACCCAGAAACCCGTAAAATCCCGGTGACTCCCGAGGTCAGTGGCGAGCCTGACATACTCATGTATAGCTTACCCGGCGTCATCACCCAGGTCGTCTCTAACCTCGTGATGAATAGCATCAACCATGCCTTTGACGAGACCGATAACCCTAAAATAACGATCGAATTTGAAAGACAAGGAGACCACCTTTATCTCTGTTACCAAGATAATGGTTGTGGTGTAGAGCAATCCCTTCACCATCGCATTTTTGAACCGTTTTATACCAGTAAACGCGGGCGAGGAGGCTCAGGGCTTGGCCTCAATCTGGTCTTTAACCTCGTCAAACAAAAGCTAGGCGGCGAGCTGCAATTTGAATCAGCACCCGGGCAAGGCGTGAAGTTTATGTTTCTGATCCCCCTAAGCTTATCAAGCCAAATAGCCCGCTACGCGAGTGAAAGCAAAGAGTAAGGTGATGCGCATAGAATGGAAAAGCTAGAAAGGTTTGAACAAGGTCTCAAGCACCCACTTTTTAGTATTGTTGGCCGCCGAATCATTCTGCTGATGGTCCTACTCAGTGGTTTTTTTACCATATTAACCACGCTACTGCAGCTATCATGGGATTACGAGGAAGCCTTTGACCATGTTGACCGCCGCCATGCGGAAATTCAAAACGTCCACGCCGACTTAATTGCGTCGTCTTTATGGGTGTTTGACCTTGTGAGTGCGCAAAATCGACTGGATGGCCTAGTCAACCTTCCCTATATCGACTATCTCTCGATTGAGTTTGATGGCGTGGTGTTGGATGCAGGAAAACCACTTTCCAGCAGTAATGTGGTCAGCCAGACGGAGCTCAATTATTTCCACCCCGACACCAATCGCCGCATTAATTTGGGCACCTTACGCGTCGAATCTGACGCGCAAAAAATCTATGACCTCTTGTTACAGCAATTTCTCGTTACGCTCGTTTTGAACGGGATAAAAACCCTGATTGTCTGCTCGCTGATTTTATGGGTCTTCCACCAAAGCGTCAGCCAACGTGTATTTGCTATCACCAAGCACTTGGCTAGCTTTGATCCTCTCGAACCTGTCCACGAACCTTTGCGGTTGAAACATCGTAAGTTCATTATGGAAAAAAGTGATGAACTCGATTGGCTGGCGGACGAAACCAATAAAATCACCTTGCGGATGACGAGCCTCTATAGGAATATCGCCTTAGAACAGGCGCGGTTATCTGATTTCACTAACGCCGCTTCAGATTGGTTATGGGAGACCGATGCCACGCAGCGACTGACATTTTGCTCTGAAGCGATGCAAGCGGCGCTCGCGATCTCGATTGAAAATAACCCCAAAATAAAGTCAGTACCCGCACTGAGTCACTGCACATCACTGTTAAACTGTTTGGACACATACGATGATTTCACCATGTGTGAAGAAAAAATCACCTTGGGGAAACACACCTACTACTTTGTATTCCAAGGAATAGCACATTTCACCGAACACGGCTTCACGGGCTTTCGCGGAACCGCGATTGATATCACCGAGCTTAAAACGACCCAGTTGGAACTCGAGCAACTGAACCAGAGTTTAGAAGCGACCGTTGAAGCACGAACCCAGGATCTCGCGCAGAGTATGGAAAACCTTAAAGCCGCGCAAAATCAACTGGTAGAATCCGAAAAGCTCGCCGCGTTGGGTAGCTTGGTAGCGGGCGTTGCCCACGAGGTGAACACGCCCCTAGGTATCGCGGTAACGGCTAATTCAGTGATCAAAGACGCGGTTTCCACACTTAACCGCGCATTCGAGCAAAAAACCTTGACCAGTGAGCAGTATGCCACCGTGATGAAACAGGTCACGGATGGCACACATATGCTAGAAAACAACCTCAATCGTGCCGCACGATTAATTCGGGATTTCAAACAAACAGCGGTCGACCAAGTCTCTGAAAATCGGAGTCAATTCCGCCCCGTGCAAACACTTGAAGCATTAATGGGAAGTTTGCGCCCCGAAACCAAGAAAGTACCGGTTGTGCCTATCGTCGAGGGCGACGCTAAGCTTGTTATGAGTAGCCTGCCCGGAGTGCTTACCCAGGTTATTTCCAACTTGGTGATGAACAGTGTCCGCCATGCCTTTGATACGGTTAATGATCCTCGTATTCACATTCGTATTGCCGATAAAGGTGAGATCGTGGAAATCCGCTATACCGATAATGGTGTCGGGGTTGCGCCCGAACTTCACCAACGTATTTTTGAGCCCTTCTACACCAGCTCACGCGGTAAAGGCGGTTCAGGGCTCGGCCTTAATCTCGTTTTCAATCTGGTGCACCAAAAACTGCAAGGAAAACTTCATTTCGATTCCAATATCAATCAGGGGGTTACCGTGGTGCTCAGCCTGCCTAAGTTTTTGACAGAAACATCTGCGCCACAAACTGAAAGTTCTACTGAATAACCGATTCAGCCATAAGAACACGGAACCAAGGAAAAGATAATGAGCAAGAGCCAGCACAAGACTGGCTCTTGTCGTTAACGCGTACACGGGCAGTTAGACAAGCGCCGCGTCTTTTTCCGGTGCCGGAGTATGGTCAGGCAGGTAGCGGTAGTATTCCGCATCTTTCGCTGGTGAAAGAGTGTGCCCCATGATCATGTCCGCTGCTTTTTCCGCCACCATAATCGTCGGCGCGTACAAGTTGCCATTGGTGATCGCGGGGAACACGGAGGCATCGACCACACGCAGGTTATTGACGCCATGTACCTTGAGTGACTCATCGACCACCGCCATTTCGTCGCTCGCCAAGCCCATTTTACAGGTACAGCTTGGGTGATAAGCACTTTCCCCTTCGCGTGCCACAAAATCGAGGATCTCCTGATCTGTTTGCGCCGCGCTCCCGGGCGAGAGTTCTTTGCCACGTAGATGATCAAAGGCCGGCTGGGCGATAATATCACGGGATACACGGATTGCTTCGACCCACTCTTTACGCTCTTGTGGCGTGGAGAGATAGTTAAAGAAGATCTCTGGCTTCTCATCCGGGTTCGTGCTGCGAATTTTAACATGGCCACGCACATCGGTATTCATTGGTCCGACATGCAACTGGAAACCATGTCCTTTGTTCGGTGCCGAGCCATCATAACGGATCGCCAGTGGCAAAAAGTGGAACTGCAAGTTCGGATACGCCACCTCATCATTACCTCGCACAAAACCACCCGCTTCAAAGTGGTTGGTGGCCGCTGCGCCTTTACGACGGAATAGCCAATCAAAACCAATTTTCGGTTGATTGTGGAACTTAAGCGCGGGATACATGCTGACCGGTTCTTTACATTCATACTGCACGTAGAGTTCAAGATGGTCTTGCAAGTTCTCTCCCACCCCAGGCAAATGATGAACAGGCTTAACACCCAAATTTTTCAACATGGTCTCATCGCCAATGCCTGAAAGCTGCAATAGCTTCGGTGAGTTGATTGCACCACCACAGCTGATGATTTCGGCGCCATACGCGGTTTTCGTCCGTCCCCATTTACGGTATTCCACGCCAATCGCGGTTTTGTTTTCGAACAGCACTTTGTCTGTTGTCGCGCCAGTGATCACTGTAAGGTTCTTACGGTTCATCACCGGGTGTAAGTACGCCCGAGCCGCGCTGTGGCGACGACCTCGATAGATATTTTGATCGAAAATACCAAAGCCTTCTTGCTGGTAACCGTTCACATCGTCCGTCAACGGATAACCTGCTTGCTGCGTCGCATCAAAAAAAGCACTGAACAAAGGGTTATCACAGTTCGCGGTAGTGATGGCCAGCGGGCCATTATTACCGTGATAATCATTTTGACCGGCCAAACGTGTTTCGCATTTACGGAAATACGGTAAACAATGGGCATAATCCCACGTTTTAAGTCCATGTTCGTTGGCCCACTTTTCATAATCCAACGCGTTGCCGCGAATATAAATCATGCCATTAATGCTACTACTACCACCGAGCACTTTACCGCGAGGCTGTGCAATACGACGATTGTGCATATTTGGCTCGGGCTCAGACTCATACAGCCAGTTGTATGTGCTATCGGTAAGCAAATAAGTTAATGCGGCAGGCATGTGGATGCGAAAATCCAACCGATAGTCTGGCCGCCCTGCCTCGAGTAGCAATACGTTGTTATCTGGGTTAGCACTTAGGCGGTTCGCCAGAACACAGCCTGCCGAGCCTGCACCGACAATGATATAGTCGTAATTTTGTTGCTGTCCCATAAAACCTCCAAATTTTGTCCTTCCCGTGTGCAGGGCATTAGCCCGGAACAGTCGCAACACAGGTAATGGGTATGATTGTGTAGAGGTTTCCTTTTTGAAATTTTTATAATTAGCTTGATGTTTGTTCATCAATGCATTGTTGTAGCAACCGATAGTGGTGGCTAATCGTTGCCTGCGCCTTAAACGGCTCGGCAGCGATAATGTGGTTAACGGTCTGTTGCCAGTTTTCCACGGTTTGGCGACGATATTTTGCCGCCTGATAAAGGGCGTAATCGTGCGAACTAAACCCTTGCTGGATAGCATGCATCACCCATTCAAAAATCGGGTTGCCTGACATCGCAGCAATCAGCAGGTTCAGTGCGCGATCGAGCTCTCCTAAGCGATCCAAATCCGGATTCTCTTCAGCGGCGAGTGCCGCAAGCTCTGTGACGCTTTCACTGAGCTGTTGTTTTTGCGAGTCGGTACCACGGCTAATGGCGAGCAACACCAGGCTTTGATCAACGGTTTCACGAAACTCCGCCACCTTGTCTGCTTGTACATGGCTTTGCTTGAGAAAAAGCGCCAGTGATTCACTAATGTTATGCACATCAACCTGACGTACTACCGCACCACCTTTTTGGCCTTTACGGATTTCAATCAAGCCTTTTTGCTTGAGTGACTGAATGGCTTCTCGCACCACACCACGGCCAGTACCAAATTGTTGCTGCAGTTCACGCTCACTGGGCAATTTATCCCCCGGCTTTAACGCCTCAGACAAAATCGCCGACTCGATTTGCAATGCTACATCTTCACTCGCTCGGCCCATTTGGACCGGGTGAAACAGGCTACTGGTGGATGTCGTCATGGTTACCCCTTTGATTTGGTAGTACCAAACTAGCAATTTTTGCATTATAAAGTCAAATACCCTCTAGCGACTCTTCTTTTGGTACGACCATTAAATATCATCGGAAAGACCAGTATGGTGTTGATATAATTGATAAAAACAAAAAATCCCGCTTGGTTTTCACCGAAGCGGGATTTTTACATGATATAAACGGCAACTAACTTTGGTAAACCATTCGCCACTCTCGTTCACCCGTATGGGGATCGGTTTGCTCGCGGTCGACCACAAATCCATGACGCTGATAAAAGGCATAACTGGCTTTGTTTTTCTGGTAAACGGTCAAATCAATGACGGTTTTTTGTTGCTTAGCATGCATCAACAACTGACTGCCCACACCTTGTCCCTGCTTGTTAGGTGACACAAAAATCGCCGCTAATGTATGGTCATGAAGCGCATAAAAACCCTCAATAAGCCCTTCTCGCTCAGCGACCCATACTTCCGCCATCGGCAAATAGGCTGATCGCATCGCCTCGCGCTGTTGGTACCAAAAGTCCTCGCTGATAAAGTCATGCGCGGTTAATGACGCGTTTAACCAGATATCAAGCACGACATCTGTGTCCGCTGGTCGCATACGACGCAAGCGAAGTGACGTCTCGGAAGTCGATACCATGGTTCCTCCTGATTATCGGCCTGACAGCAGTGCAGGGTTGATCACGAGATTCCTTACACCGTGGGCATGATGCTCATCAAATACATTCGCGTGGCACCAGCGCTGCACACTAGCAATATCAACTTTCTTGACGTGTGGACGGACACGCCATGTGACTTGGAAAGGAGAGCCTTTTTGGTTATAGCCTGGTCCTGTGGTTGAGCCTAAGTAAGTGACGGGGTGACCGCTATCTTCTGGTAAATTGATCGCTTGGTAACGCCCTTTACGTTGAGCCACTTTAGCAAGCTGAGCAAAGTCACTCGCCTTGGGATCATTAACCACAACCAACACTTGTGCCTCAACACGTAACTGCGGATTATGGGTCGCCTCACTCAGGCACGCGCCAAGTGTTGGTCCAGGCGCCACAGAGGCGGAACTGTAGACGTAATGCAGCTCCAGCGTGTCCCCAACGCTGACAGATTGATGCTGGCTTGCACAGACGGGCTGGTCGTAAGACGCGCGTTCACTGTCCGATAAAGCACCTGAATACAGGTAGCCACTGTGGTAGCCGTGACCGTCCCCAGCCCCTGCGAAACGCGTGAACTCCCCGCCTTTGTGCTCTGCATTTTTATGGAAGTGGATATTACAGAGATTCATCGATTGCGCTGGCGGTGCATAGCTAAATTGCTGCGGGTTGGTACCGTGAATGGCATCAATATCACGCGGCGATTGGGGGCCGAACCCTTTATCTTGAGTCGCGTGCGCAAGCTCATCACGCTGTTTGGTGATTTCGTCGCTCTTATCGGACGCTGCTAATGATGTAGAGGTAACGAGTATGCCTAGCGACAAGGAGGCAAGAGAAAGTAACGTTTTCATAGGCCTTTTTATATCAGTAAAAACCCGCGAGTCTATTCGCACTGAACGCTAGTATATTGATCTCTCTCGTAAAAAAGTGTGTAACGGTCAGGTTAAAGAACGATTTTGGAATCGCCATCACTGAAAAATGCAGAAAACCATAGGCTTGCGAGTAACGGTGAGAGGTCACTGCGCCTTTGACAACGAATAAGCCCGCCCCTCTTGGCTTCTAAAGCCAAGATTAACTCAGTGCGTCAATCAACTAAGCGGTTTGGTCATAAAGTGTAAGGCGTGATTCAACGGGTAGTCATCCAATGTCATCTGACATTGATAGCCCTGCTTTTCGTAGAAAGGTTTGGCTTGGAAGCTTAAGGTATCAACAAACGCCATTTTGCAGCCCGACGCCTTGGCGTACTCTTCCAAATTACTCAATAAATGGCTCCCCACGTGGCGATGACGGAAGGCGTCATCGACCCAAAGGTATTTAATCAATAGCCATTGCCCCCATGTATTCGCCACAACCCCGCCGATGCGTTCATCGTTATCATTGTAAGCATAGCCGGCAAGAGAGCCTTCAGGAAGGCCAGCCAAAAAAGGGGCGTTGCTTTGCTGTAGCTGCTGTTGAATGGCAGCGACATCGTCGTCACTCGGGCTCGCATCCATGCGGTATTTCATTGGCTTAGCTATCCATACTGTTCAACACACGGCATATTATGCCCTGTGTAGTAGGGACAATCTGTGCCCATGCGCACCCTATTGGCGCTTACTCGTGCTCTATTGGCTTCGCAGCCACAGAACACTGAGTAGTGACTGTAAGTTTGGGCCAATGCGTTAACCATTGTTTATCATCAAGGCGCTGCTGAAACACTTGCCATGGGCGGGCAGGATTATGGCTAAGCTTCAATTCAAACAAAGATTGAACCCCAAAGGCAGCGATGACTTCGCAGCGTTGGTTCATATCAAGGCGAACAGCAATCGCGGTTTCTTTCTCTGGCCAAAAGCGCATCGCATCCAGTGTACTTGCATAAGGAGGATCTTGGTGTTTCTCGTGCATTCGCGCCTGGTTACGTACCTGCCAAGTCATTTCTGGCATGGTCTTTTGCAGTAGCTGCTCTAAATATTGTTCGCGTTCTGTACTGGTATCTTCAGGATCATAGAAGACAACATCAATATCGTTAAGTGTACTCGACGAGTACTTGTGAAGCGCATCCCACACCAAATTACGAATAAATCCAGCGGCAATATAACACTGAGGGAGGTTTAAGGCTTGAACACAGCGAAGTGCACGCATCCTAACAGGATCTGCCTCAATCAAGTCAATCAAGGCGCGTCGGTATGTCTTCTGGCATAAAAAGAACTGGTGCTGATGACGTTTACGGATCCGACGACGCTTCATGGGTTAACCACCGCGGCGGATGTCTTCAAATATTTCACGTGATACATGGTAGTTGTACTGCCTGGCAATCTTCTGGGCAAAAAACAGCTGTGGTAATTCAAATAGCACTAAACCCGCCAAAATCAAACCAAAATAAGGCTGATTCAGTACTAAGCCGATAATGGCGATGACCAACAGCGTACATTCTACGACAAACAACCCATACTTTCGCAAGTAAAGATGATGTATCCCCCCTAAGAATCCCCAATTCAGCGCCGCGTAAGTATCGGGATCTTTAAGCTGTCTTGATTGCTCGGCAAAAAAGCGTTTTTTCTGGCTTTGAGTTAAGCCATTTACCTGTTGCTTAAGTTCGACCTCTTGTGCTTCTAGCGCTTCTATTGGTTGGGTAAAACGCATTAAGGCACCTCATCGTAAATTTTTTCTAGCGCATTGGGGTTATTGCAGCGGCGAACGCGCGCCAAACCAAGTTGCCAGCCACGGATTGCGCCGTATCTTTCGATGGCTTGGCGTGTATACTCCGAGCACGTCGGCTCGAAGTTACACTCAATATTAAACAGTTTCTTTGATCCACCTTTTGCTTGATAGCGGTGGATCAAAGAGAGCGACAAATACTTGAGCATTAGCGACCCAAAGTCACAATCACCGCTTCACGTTGCCAGAATAGCATATAGCGTTTCTTTTCAATAACTTGAAAAACAACCTGCCAGCCGTCTTGTGCATACTGGTTTAGCTCTGCTTCTAAGCGTTGCAACGGTAATCCACTTGAGCCCAGTAGCAAGGTGCCGCAGCCACCTTCAACAATATGAACGACTTTATACTCGGTAAACTTACTCATCTTTTATCCTCAAACTCACAACAACATAACCAGGTGTGGTCATCGTTGAACACCCCTGCCAAAAAACCGGCACATTTTGTAAGAATTTTTTTGTTTGTTCAAAAACTTATTATTAAAGGTGTATTTTTTTGAAGCCAGTTCACGCGAATTACTCATTGTCTTGCTATTCAAGCAAAGAATTACGTTTCGCAGTTAGCACATGGTCTTGCCAACGGCCGTTGATTTTGAGGTAACGGCGAGCATAGCCTTCGCGCTCAAACCCCAGCTTGGTAAGTAGCCGCTCACTGCGCGTATTATCGGGAATATAGTTGGCCATCACACGGTGCAACCCAACCTGCTCAAACACAAAACGGATGCCTGCTTGGATGGCTTCGTGCATGTAGCCCTGGCCTTGATAATGCTTGTCAGCGGCATAACCTAACAGACACGCTTGAAAAGCGCCGTGAATCACGTTGGTGAAATTGCACACCCCTATCACATCGTCCCGTTCATGATGCAAAATCACAAACTTGAAGGCTTGCTGCTGTTGAAACAAGTCTTTCGCCTCTTGCAGCGCGCGCTGCCAATAGTCTTCGCGGTAAAATGCGGCAGGACGTATGGGCTCCCATGGGGAAAGGTGAGCACGATTTCGCTGATAAAACTGCGCCATCAGGTCGGCTTTTTCTGGGGGAAGTAAAACTAATCTCGTCCTTGGCGTGCTTAGCACTTGGGCCTCCTTGCATCGATTGGCGCGACGGACAGTACTAAATTCTATAAAAAATGCCGCCTTGGAGGCGGCATCAGAGACTACCAGATATTCACCCGCTGATCTTCGGGTAAATACATGCCATCCCCTTCTTTAATATCAAAGGCTTCATAGAACGCAGGCACATTACGCGGCGCACCCAGCACTCGATACTTTGGTGGCGCATGCGGGCCCAGTGACACGCGCTCACGCAGCGCATCTTCACGCATTTTCATTTTCCATATCTGCCCCCAGCTGAGGAAGAATCGCTGCTCGCCGGTATACCCGTCCATCACAGGAGACGGTTCACCGTGCAACGATTTTTGATAGGCGCGGAAGGCGGTAGTCAAACCGACTAAATCACCAATGTTCTCACCCAAGGACACTTTGCCGTCAATGAACAAGCCCGGCAATGGCTCAAACTGGCTAAATTGCTCAGCCAGCTTTTGGGTGCGAGCATCAAAGCGCGCGCGATCCTCATCTGTCCACCAATTTGCAAGGTTACCATCCCCATCATAACGCGAGCCCTGATCATCAAAACCGTGTCCCATTTCATGACCAATCACTGCACCGATACCGCCATAGTTCACGGCGTCATCCGCATTCATGTCAAAAAACGGCGGTTGTAAGATCCCGGCGGGGAACACAATCTCGTTGGCGGTTGGGCTGTAATAAGCGTTGACCGTTTGCGGGGTCATGCCCCACTCTTTGCGATCAACCGGCGCACCAATCCGCGACAGCATATCTTGATAGCCCCAGCGTGCGGCACGTTTGCTATTGCCAATCAAGTCATCGGCGTTGATGGTCAGCGCGCTGTAATCTTCCCATTGCTCTGGGTAGCCGATTTTGGGCGTGAATTTACTCAGCTTATCCAACGCTTTCGCTTTGGTTTCATCACTCATCCACGATAATGATTCAATCGAGTCTTTAAACGCAGCACGCAGGTTATCAATCATGGTTTCCATACGCGCTTTGGCTTGCGGTGGAAAGTAGCGCGCGACATATTCTTGGCCGAGCGCTTCACCCAACACCCCTTCGGTGGCTTGTACGCCCCGCTTCCAGCGGTCACGCTGTTCAGGAATACCATTGAGGGTTTTGGAGTAGAACGCAAATTGACGTTCAACCAGCTCATGGTTAAGGCGCGGTGCAAAGGCATTGAGGGTACGAATGGTGAGATAATCTTGCCACGATTGCAGACTGGTTTGCTCAAACACCTGCCCTAGCGCCTCAAAATAAGATGGCATGCGCACCACAACCTCACCGGCTTTGTCGATACCCGCGCGTTTGGCAAAACGTGCATAATCAAACCCGCCCATCAACTGGTTGAGCGCCTCAATCGGCATTTTGTTATAGGTTGCTTGCGCGTCACGGCGTTTAGCGCGTGTCCAGTGGTGTTCTGCCAGCGTTTTTTCTAACTGATAAATACGGGCAGCGCGTTGCTTTGCCTGATCGTAACCCGCTAAGCGCAGCATGTCTTCGAGATAGCGTTTATAAGCGGTGCGGATACGCTCAGCATCCTCGGTGTCGCGGAAATAATAGTCTCTATCCGGCAACCCCAACCCGCTTTGGCTCAGATACAGGGCGTTATAGTCCGGATTTTTCGCATCGGCCCACGCATAAAAACTAAACGGGATCCCAACGCCAACTTGTCGCAAATCGGCCATCGCGTAAATCAACGCAGGCTTCGAGGAAATCGCGGCAATACGATCGAGCTCAGGTTTGATTGGCGTCACCCCTAGGGCATCGATTTTATCTTGGTCCATATAGCTAAGATAAAAATCACGCAGCTTTTGCTCGTTGGAGCCAGGCTTGAGATCATCACGCGCCACCAGCTCATCAATGATCCCTTTCAAGCGCTTTTCATTTTCTTCAGCCAAGATACGGAACGCACCATAGCTGGACATATCATTGGGGATTTGGGTTTGGTCGTACCAAGTGCCATTGACGTGACGAAACAAGTTATCTTGCGGGCGAACCGAACGATCAAAGTCTTGTAGATACAGACCTGATTCGCGCTGCACTTCAGCGTGTGTGGTGTCAGCAGCGTACACCTGGCCAGGCACCAAGTTCATCACACCTAGTGCTAGCGCGCCCCCCATTGCGGCGCGTTTTAATCGCACTCGATTGACTGTATTTTTGTTCATCATTCGTTTACCTAATTCCTTCCATAACATGGCTCAAGCAGCGTAATCTTGTCGATTCCCGAAAAAGACATGCGCTGCTCACGACATAAGGTCTCGATAGAGCACCACACAGTGATAATCACGCCCCTCGTCTTGCTCGGGTTCAAAATGGGTAATACGACAAAAACCTTGCTGATACCAGAATCGAAACGCGCGAATGTTTTCGGCATAAACATTCACCCCCATGCGTCGATAGTCCCCATAAGCTTGCACGGTTTCAATCACGCTCGCAACCGCTTCGCTGCCATAGCCATGTTTTTGATATCTTGGAGAAATAGTGAGCATGGGTAGCCAAACACTCTGTAAATCGGGCGCATTGAGCGAGATTTGTAGATAGCCGATATCTTTACCATCATGGGTCTGAATACGACGAAGATAAAACGCCTCTTCCACATCAGGCGCTTTTTTCTCCGCACTGTCGGCAATCAATGATTGGTAGGTGGATAACGACCAAGGTTTAAACGTGGGATCTTGATATTGCAGATGCTGATTTTGCTCAAACATCGCTTTGACACGCTTTGCATCGCAATATTCAAACGGACTAAAACACAAACGCTTAGAGCGCCATGTGGCTGGGAACATGCTCAATTCCTATTCTATCAGCGCATACAGTGATTATTATCGCGCTACGTACCTTATCCAAACTGCATACTACTCGTTTCGCTGCCAGTGGTAATCCATTTGCTTGGCAACGCGCAAGGCTAAATCTTCGCTGTGCAGATCAGCCACCAGCTGCAAACTCATATCAATACCTGCAGAAATACCTGCGGAGGTGAGATATTTTCCATCCCTCACCCAGCGCTTACCTGATACCACACTTAATGGCGGATAAGCACGGCTGAGGTCGTCCATGTCTTCCCAATGCGTGATCACCTTTCGACCATTGAGTAGTCCGGCCTCTGCGAGTATGAACGCCCCCGTACAGACAGAAGCCGTACATTGAGTGATCGCATCTTGTTGCTTCACCCAATCGATCACCGACGGGTTAGTAACTTGCTCATGGTGAACGCCGCCGACAACCAGCAGCACATCAAGCGTCGGATGGTTGGCGAGATGATAATCTGGCACGACACGCAAACCGCCGCGCGCCAGCAAAGGTGAGTCTTGTTCAGCAATCAGTCCAACCTGCCAACTGTCCGCGCCCAAACGTTTTGCGGTGCTAAACACCTCAAAGGGTCCGGCAAAATCGAGCACCTCTGCGTGCTCATACACATAAATACCAATATTCATCGTTTGCTCTTACATCCATGTAAGTTGAAGATTCTACTAAGCGCTCTGTTTTAAGTACTTCTTCACCTTTTTTAAGGCCATTTGTCGTTTTAATGGCGAGAGATAATCGATAAAAAGGTTTCCAGATAAGTGGTCGATTTCATGCTGCATAACAATGGCAAGAAAATCATCGCGCTCTATCGTGATCGATTGACCATTGCGATCAAGGGCCGACACCACAACAGACGAGTATCGCTCGACATCTGCATAATAGCCGGGCACGGATAAACAACCCTCCTGACCCATGGCTTTGTCAACGCCAGATACAACCACCGGGTTAATGAGCACTAAAGGGTCATCCCGGCGTTCAGAAATATCGATGACGACAATCGCCTCTTTACGACCCACTTGCGTGGCAGCCAATCCAATACCGTTGTCAGTGGCATACAACGTCTCAAGCATATCATCAATCAACGTCTGTACGGCGGTAATATCCGTGACTGGCTCTGCTTTTATGGCCAGCCTTGGATCTGGCGCGGTAATGATTTCTAACATACGGGCTATCTATTTCACAGGTTAAGGGTGAGGAGGAATAAACTTATCAAAGCGGCTCTCCATACAGGCACTGATATCGGTGGTGATAAACTTACCCTGATAATACAAACTGAAAATGGTGGCCGGTGAAGGACATGCTTGTGCTTGGCTCAATGTCTCTAAATGATGCACTTCAAGCGGGATACCGCGCTGAGCACAGCTTTGTTGTAACGAGTTCAGCACATGGTATTCCGCATAAGGACAACGATGGGAGTAATACGCCACACACCCTTCGGTTGATACCTTAGCGGTATGAACGGATGCCCGAAACTGCGGTATTTCAGCCGCGTCATTCAACGGATAATACAACAGCACAAAGCCATTAGGGGCTTCATCCGCCACGTTGAAGCCTTGGCCTTTTAACCATTTTGTATCACTCATAAAGTGGTATTTCTTTTTACCGACCACGGCGACTAGGCCTTGCTTATTTTGCTGC
This sequence comes from Salinivibrio sp. IB868, assembly GCF_001995655.1. Lineage (NCBI taxonomy): Bacteria > Pseudomonadati > Pseudomonadota > Gammaproteobacteria > Vibrionales > Vibrionaceae > Salinivibrio > Salinivibrio sp. IB868. The sequence continues at coordinate 85,288 of NZ_MUEW01000009.1, read as the reverse complement.
TTAGCCGCTTCAATGGCGTCAGCTAACAGTTGCTTGCCGTGTCCATGTCCTTTGTATTTCCCAGAGACCCAAAAGCAACCCAATGCCAGATAACCCTCCGCTTGTATAGGCTGCCAAGTGGTCTCTGCTGGGCCGTATTCGATAAAGACTTTGGCGCGTTCATCCAAACGGCGAAAACGGTATCCGTGCTGATGCTCCTGCTTTAGCCACTGCTTTTTCGCCTGGTAGCTGGCTTGGCACTTTTTATCCGAGAACGCACAGCAGATATGCGCATCATCCAAGGTTTCTGGGGTTAAGGTTAGGTAGGCCATATTCACCTCCACACAGGTGTATTGATGGTATACCTTTAACCTACCGTAACCGCATCGGTGATGACTCCAACTTGGTCACAAAGCCATCAATTTTATGACAGCCTAATCGCCAAGCTTGATTTTTATCTCTCTAAAACGCGAGTAAAAGAGGCAAATACGTGGCTTGGACCTTTCTGTTTTTCGAAAATATAAAGTCCCTAATATGGTGGCTACGTTTCGGACTCTCCAGAGACACATCGATGGATGATAACGCTCGGCAATTACTTGACCACCTATGCCAAGGCTATGACCGATTAGCCCAACGTCACCAAACGCGCGCTTTTCCAGAGCTCTCCACCGCTATCAAGCACCCACTCGGCTATTGCCTGGTTCACTGCCCGATCGGTAGTCAGCGATTCTCGATTGTTTCGCTACAATTTGCCCCCAGCGTGCGCGGCCAAGGGGTACTGACGGCGTTTATCGATTATATTCAAGCGCATCCGCATCACTACCGCGGCATTGAAGTCGCCACCATCCAAAACCTTTGCCTAGCGAGGCGATTGCTCACACTCGGTTGGCAATATAAATCTGTTCTGACCAAGCTATTTCGCGCCAATACCCCTACCTTGGTGCATGATTTCTAATAAAAATACGGAAGTGTTCGCGAAGATGGGTTCCTATTAATGAGGATTCTCCATTGCACCACAGGTGTTGCGGCAGCAAACGCACAGCGTACTGCATTCTAGGCGTTTTGAGGCGTGAATGCTGCTTTTTCTTACAGCCGCCATGACAGTGGCTCTTACCTCTACTACCTTTTTAGACGGTAATGCCTAAAAAGCATCTTTATAGGTGCTTTTGGGTAGGCTAGGCCTAATACGAATAAGCATAATAGGGGGAAGCAACATGAAAGAGAGAGTCTCCTCAGGGATTCTTGGACTGGATCAAGTCTTGAATGGCGGCTTCCTCCCCTCAACGGCGGTATTGGTGAGAGGTGGGCCAGGTTTAGGTAAAACAACCACAGGCTTACAGTTTCTCTCTGCGGCGTCACGAGAAGGCGAGAGTTTGTTTATTGGCTTTCAAGAGGCAGAGGATCAGCTCAAAACCAACGCGACAGCGATTGGCATTGACGTTGCGAACATCACCTTTCTTAGCTTGGCGCCAGACGAAACGTTTTTTAAGGAGAACGAATCTTATGACATATTCGCCTCCAACGACGTAGAGCATGAGCCTGTCACCAAGGCCATCGTCGAAACGGTGGAAACACTCAAACCGACTCGAGTCTTTGTCGACTCCTTTACCCACTTGCGCTTTCTCACCGCAGATGTTTTTCAGTATCGTAAAGAGGTACTGTCGTTTATCCATTATCTCACCGAACGTGGCGCCACCGTTTTGTTCACGTCAGAACACAGTGACTCCTCGCCCGATGACGACTTACGCTTTTTATCCGATGGCGTGATCTCACTGAGTCAAACCCCGATGGGGCAAGAACTCTGTGTAGAAAAATTCCGTGGGTCTGATTTTTTGAAGGGCTGTCATCAGATGCGCAATGGCGCTCACGGGGTTGAAGTGTTCCCACGGCCACTTCCTCCTAACGAAGAACTGGTACCAGGACGATTTGAACCCATCTCGACGGGCATTGCATCTATCGACAATCTGCTTGGCGGTGGACTAGAGATGGGGACAGTGACGATGATCACCGGCCCATCTGGCATTGGAAAGTCGACCTTAAGCAGCTGTATTGCCGAGCAATATAGCCATAGTCTAGGTCACGTAAATATCTACCTATTCGAGGAAGAAATCTCCTCATACCTTCACCGGGCACGACAACTCAACATCACACTGCAACACCAAGCGGAGGCAGGATGTTTAACCATCGAACAGATCGAGCCTTTGCAATATTTAGCCGATGAGTTTGCAGCCAAGGTGTACAAGGATGTTGTTCAAAATAACACTCGCCTGGTGGTGCTTGATAGCACAGCCGGTTTTAAACTGACCTTGCGCGAGGAATCGATTCAAAACCGTTTGCATGCCCTCGCAAAAGGTTTATCGAGAATCAATGTCTCGGTGATCCTGGTGAACGAGACATTTGCGCTTTACGGCGAAGACAGCATTTCTGAAAAAGGCATCAGCTACTTGTCGGATACGATTATTTCCCTGTCTTACTATGCGGACGATACCACGCATTCACAGATTTCGGTGATGAAGAAACGATTGAGTGATTTTGATCGCAAGCCTCATCAGTACCTGATCGGCCCCGATAAAGTGCAAGCCGTAGCTGTTTGAACAAGAGGTAAGCGAGGTGACGAATAAAAACGCGGCGTCATTAACGGTTTTTTTGTGCGTGAAATCATCGGGTAACCGAAAAGTGTTGGCCGATTCTCTTGAAGAAGCGGGTTATCATTGTCGACCTTTGAATAGCGAAGCCGATATGCAGGCTGCAGCGGCGATTGGCGGTAAAAAGCTTGCCCTGGTCGACACCAGCGGATTTGGCGCCAACGTGTGGCGATTATGCGAAAAGCTACAACAGATGAACACCGCGTTTATTGTTCTCTCACCACAGAAAATGCTGACAAGTGCCAGCCAAGCCTCCCAATATGGCGCAGTTAGTATCATGCAAAAACCCGTCGCCAAAAAGGCCTTGATGCAGCTCGTTGCTGGTTTCACGGGTGAGGAGTAACGATGACCAGTACGGTTAGAACCTTACCAATAATGGTAAACCCCGAGCAAAAAGCAGAAAGCAAAGACGATGGATTACAGCGTATTCAGGGTGCCAACGTTTTATTGGCTATCCATAACCCCAACAACTTGGCACTACTGCGCGAACAACTGAGCAGCGACTTCCGAATTTATGAAAATCCAAGTGATATAGACAATATCGAGTTTGACCTTGCGATCATCGATATCCCCTCTCTCGAGCAGTATAAAGACGCATTGCAAGACAAAAAGACCCGATGCGAGCCCACACTTTTACCTGTGATGCTCATGCTCTCTAAGCGCGACCTCAAACACAAACTTCGCCCTTACCTGGCACTGGTGGATGAATTTATTACCATGCCCGTTGATAAAGTAGAGTTTATGGAACGCGTTGTGATGCTGCTTAGAGCACGTTTTTTAGCTATTAGCCAACGCGATAAGCTTTATTATCTTGCTACCCATGACAGGGTGACCGGTCTCCCCAACGAGCAGCGGTGTATAGAGCATGTCACCGACACCATCCTCTCGGCGTCAGTATTAAATCAACCTGTTTACGTGATTGTTTTTTCCATTAATCTCGATCAGGTTTTTAAGTCATTCGGCCATTCCGGGCTCGATCAAGCGGCGGTGATATGCTCTCAACGAGCCGTCAGCGCGATTACCGATAATGATAAGCTCTTTCGCCTCACGACGGATACTTGGTGCTTGGTTAACCCACCCGGCCAAAACAGCTTGAATCACACTTTATCTGTCTGCCAACAACTGATCAGTGCCCTTAGTGTCCCTGTTAGCATTGAGCATGACCTGATTCATCTTGATATCGCTATCGGCGTGAGTCATTACCCCGATGATGCTGTCAATACTCGCCGTATACTGGATGCAGCTATTAACGCGATCAACACTAAGGCCCCCAACACCCCTCACTTCTATTCAAAGCGACTTCAACAGGATGCGCTGCGCTATATTCGGACTGAGACATTGCTACGACAAGCCATCACCAAACAGCAATTTGAGCTTTGGTACCAACCGCAAATAGACTTTGCAACGGGTAAAGTGATCAGTGTCGAGGCCTTGGTGCGATGGCGGTTACCGAATGGTAACCTCGTCTCACCGGGTGACTTTATTCCAATAGCAGAGAAAACGGGGCTCATTACACAAATTGACAGATGGGTGATCATTCAGGCATGTGAAACCATGGCACGCTGGCAAGAGCAGGCATTATGCATTGAGCGCGTGGCGGTTAATGTGACGGCATGCGATGTGGAAGAGGATGACTTTGTTAGCTTTATTGATGATATTTTAAAGAAGAATCACATCCCTCCTCCCAACTTAGAGCTAGAAATCACAGAAGGCGTGTTCTTTCATTCTAAATCAAAGAACCTTGAGAAACTCAGCCAACTACGTAAGCGTGGCCTCAGTATTGCTGTCGACGACTTTGGTACGGGCTACTCCTCGTTGAGTTACCTGCACACGTTGCCAATTTCTACGCTTAAAATCGATCGCTCATTCATCAACAGCATCTTAACCAGCGAAAATGATATCGCGATCACTGAAAGCATTATTTGGCTAGCCAAAACATTCAAACTACAAACCGTTGCCGAAGGTGTCGAAACCGCGGATCAAGCCAATTATTTGAAAAATTTAGGCGTTAACATTGCCCAAGGCTTTTATTACGCCAAGCCCATGCCGGAAGAGCAGCTAATAGCGTGGCTACAACAACAAACCAACGTTAAGCCAATAGAACAACGGCAAAGCCAAATGTCTTGAGTGAGAAACGACGCCCCGCCCTGTGACATAGGTACTCGCCCAGCTACAGTTGCTCAGCAAGCCTTTTCAAGTAGCTTTTGGCTAAATCGTATTGTCCTCGGCTCAGCCATTTGATGCAATCAAACAGCTCCCAAATCAGCCCTTCATCACCGCTTGTATAGACGGGAAAATGCTCGTGCTTAGGGGCTGGCTCATCCGTCACTCGCGCTGGAATGATTCCTGCCTTATCAAACAAAACGATAAAGGGCGTTGAGAGCCGAAACGGCCATTAGGCTTACTTAAAACAAACTTCCGCCCAACGCGCTAAGCCTGCGGTGACTGAGCCAAAGTAGTCGCCACTCACCACAGGAATGTTCGGTAGCTCTGCTTGTACAGCTTCCCGCAAGAAGGGCGAGCGTGCCGAGCCGCCTGTCATAAAAATCACGTCAGGCTTTACATCGGCCTGCGCGACCACATCGTGAACTAAGGCGGTCATCTTACGTTTGGGCGCTTCAATCGCATCAATCATGTCATCGCGCGATACATCAACGTCCACGCGCTCGGAGAACAGCTTAATACCCGCTCGGTAAGCGGCTTGATCCGACAACGCAATCTTTGCCTCTTCCGCACGACGGACAATGTTGTAACCCAGCGACTCGTGATAGACCTCAAGCAAACGGGCCAGTTTATGTGGCTCTTGCGCTTGCTTGTGCAGCCCTTTGAGCACGGCCAAATTTTCAAACGCATAGAAATCGTTTTGCGCTTGCACGTTGTTAATCGCGATAGGGTTGGAAAACTGCGTAATCGGCATCTCAATGCCAGATTCCATTTTGCTGCCCATCCCAAACGGGAACATCATTTGTTTGAATGCCAACGCAATATCTAAGTCATTGCCGCCAATACGCTGGCCTTTATGCGCTAATAAACTTGCACTGCGATCGCGACTACCGCGCCATGATGGCCCCATTTCAATTAAGGAACAGTCTGTGGTCCCTCCACCGATATCGACCACTAGAACAATTTGGTCTTCGCTCAGTGTCGCTTCATAGTCCAGACCGGCAGCGACCGGTTCAAACTGAAATTCAATCTGTTTAAAGCCTGCCCGCTTAGCCGCATTGAGCAAAATTCCTTCAGCTTGGCGGTTTGCCGTCTCGCCCCCACGGCCTTGAAAATTGATAGGCCGACCGATCACCGCATCATGAATACTCTGTTGGGTTTGGTGTTCGGCTTGAGTTTTGATGTTGTCCATCATTGCGCATACTAGGTCTTCAAAAAAGCGCAATTGGGCATCACGTAAACCTGATGCGCCAAGGAAAGATTTAGGCGATTTCACGTAGTACATATCGCGCGGATCATCGAGATAGCGGTCGAGCGCCGCTTGACCAAACGCCATGTCCTCCGCCTCAAGTTCAATACTTTCCTCTCGATTTACATGGATCGCGCGGCGCAACATCTGCTCGCCAATCGTATCTAGCGGCTTGATGCCCCGATGACGAAACAGATACTCAGACACCGATTCGCGCATAGGTGCGGCAAGGGAGGAAGGAATAAACGTGCTATCTCCTTCTAGGCGTAACAGCGTCGGCTGACCATTTTCAATCTTTGCCACCGAACAATTGGCTGTACCATAGTCAAAGCCGATATACATAAATGCCTCTCACCGCAGAAAAAGTCGGCAATGCTACCTCAACCGTCGCGGGATTTCTAACATCAGAGCGACGAAGCCAGTCTGGCTGTCTGGGCCTGTGCCCCGCTACCCAGTGCCATCCTTGTGAACCTGAATTACACCTTGTCGGCAAAATAGGCCATGATTTCCGCAGCCGTCATAAATTATTATTGATCATCTCTTTGATAACTCGTGCCTTAACAAAATGATCTAACTGATGGGTCTGTATCCACCATGTTGCAGCTTCCATCAACTGCTCCGGGTCGTCATTTTTGTTTTTGAAGAACGCATAAAATGACACGCCAACATTCTCGCCTTTCGCTTTGATTTTTTGCTCACACACTGCCAGGATTTTCGCTCTCAGCTCCGCTCTCATACGCCCCTACTTTATCCTTAAATGAATAAGTTCTGCTCTAGTTCTAAAAGGCGCTTTTTCAGTGACAAACCGCCACCATAGCCAATGAGCTCCCCTTGGGTGCCGATAACCCTGTGACAAGGAATGATGATCGCCAACGCATTTGCGCCATTAGCATTGCCAACCGCGCGCACTGCGGCTTCATTACCAATCGATACTGCCAGCTCTTGGTACGTCGCCCTGTCACCGTACTGAATGTTGCTTAATGCATTCCATACCGACCGTTGAAAATCGGTACCCGCCAAGAGTAAAGGCAGATCGAAAGTTTTTCGCTCACCCAAAAAATATTCCTCGAGCTGAGCGCGAGTAGCGGCTAAAACATCATTGCTCTTTTCTACAAACTCAGCGTTAAGAATCCGTTTAATGCGCTCATCAACGGCCCTTCTCATCTTGCGATATCGGAAGTCACACAAGCAAAGCTTATCTTGATACGAACCAAGGATAAATTCGGCATAAGGATGTTTATAATACTGGATATTTATTGTATGCATTATGTTCTCTTTTGAATGACTTATCCATTGAATACGTAAGAATGAACAATACTCTACTTTTTATAATATTTTCTTCGTGTCCAGTGAAAAGGATCAAGTCCAGAGTCACTTTCAAATTGCTTGTTAGTTACGATTTTGACGTAAATAACGCTCTAACCAACGCTCATCAAGCTGAATTTTTACATTGCGCCAAATTCCGCCAATAAAACCTGATAGGGAAATAAACGAAAAATTTTGAGACTTTGTACGAGCAATTAGTTCACGATTACCCCACGTAGACCGCATTTTCTCAGCCAACTCGATAGGTAAAAAGAATTGAAGCTCAAACCATCCAGGTTGACCCGGTTCATAAATGACAGGAGTAAAACGCCAATGTCCATCTCGCTCCCCTCGCAATCTACAATAAACTATATCGTCTTCGAATACATGTGGAGGTAAAGGCTCTTCTGTTAATAAATGCAAAGGCCAGCGACCTTGCAACATACCGAAATATGACCCCCCAATATCGTTCAAATGTTCCGATACATTTTGAATGGAGGCAATTCCATATTCTGTAAAGTGAGTACTGAGATAGTCATCTGGATATCGGTCTTCAAGGATGTCCCTAAATCTAGATCTAACTTCTGATAGGTCTCGAGTGCCTGCATTTTTTAAAGCACTTTCATCAAGAGACTCAATAGCTTCAATAACCGGCTGAATGACTGGTATTCCTCTGTATTCAATAAGAAATATCTGATGTGCTACTGCATAATCTATCGCAGGCTTTGTATAGCCCGATACACTGAAAATTGCTGATTGATAATTGAAACGAATTGCTGATGCTGTCGAAGCATCACGATGTTTAGTAAAATAGTTTTCAGCGATATCTTTAAGAACACCTACAGAGTTTCTAACAACTGGAATTCCCACTCTTTGGTTGGGGTAGCACTTAGCCTCAACCAAGAGCCTTAATGGAAACATGAATGCAGGGGTTTGCTCTTGTTCAGCTAGCGCATCTATTTGGTGCCATGCTCCTCTACCTTGCACTTCTAAGCCAGAACTATTTACTTGTAAATCGGAGCTATCTACCGAATCTAACGGTTGTCTTACAATCTTGTATCCGACTTTTTTAAGTAAGTACAAAACCGCTTCTTCCAGCATTGCGCCACGAATTTGGGCTACTTTTGCCATTTATTATCCTCTAGTAACTCACGCCCGCAGCATGCGCGGCTTTGGAATGAAGGCGAAGCCGCAATGGAAAAGCCGTCGCCGTGCCTGCGATTGTTAGGGGATTCACACAAGCTGCTTAAAGTTGCGAAGGTGGGTATAAATCTCTGCAATCTCACGTGCATATTCTTCAGGAAAACCCTCTTTGTTAAGCAAGAAAACCATATCTTCCTCCGAAAGTGGCTTGCGCATACGGCTATCTCTCACAAATTCGTAAAACCGCCGCCAGTCCAGAGGATGCAAGCCGGTTCTATTTGCAAGGTTCGTAAAGCGCTTGAACAGCTTCTGGCTTTGAGGTGGAAGTTTTGGTTCAAGCTTACCCTTCGCCGGAATCGTGATGCGATAACGGTTTCCTGTAGCTCTATTGTACTCGGAGAGCAAAGGGCCAATCAGGGCCTTTGCTTCTGCGACATATGTTTCGTAAGTAGGAGGATCTTGAGGACTCCAGCGGTCGGCTCTGATTTCAACGGCTACTTCTTTTGTTGCGTCTGGCTGGATGATTAGTTGGCCACCTAGCCCCTTGTGTTGCTTTGACTTCAACACTCGGAGATTGCTTACACTAAAACTATCGATACCCATCGCGTCATGTTCAACTTCCACGTCAAACTGTCCGGATTTTTCAGCGATCTCCGCCATTCCCTCCAAGAACTCAGTCAAGGGACCGCTCACATTGATATATATTGGCGGCAAAAAATCATGCATGAAACTTCTCCCCTAACGCCAAATTCAGCGGCTGCCGAAGGCTGTCCGCTGTAATTTTTTGTTATGTGTTTTAATCCGCTTTAATTAAGTCATAAGCAATTGTTTTATTGTAATTACTGGCAGCGGTAGACATTAGAAGATCACGTAGGATATGGCCTGTTGGAGAACAGTACCTTGCGACAATAGGAGCTCTTCCTCCTTCCATCCCTATACCGATACTATCGAGTGAAAACTCAACAAGATGATTGGATTTTATTTCTTCACATTCAAATTTAATCTTCGCATTTGGATTATGAAACACATATAAACCATCGAGTAAATCTTCTGGATGATCAGAGCTAACCTCATGAATTTTATAATGTGGTGCTTCTCTGTCATATCTTACATTAAGCACATGAGCTAGATCATGTCCTGTAGACTTACTTAGTGAAGATAGTTTCCCCAGTGTTAGTACATTGGTAAATATAATCGCTGATATATCCTTCGTTTCCTCCGTGTTGAAAATACCAATTTGTATGTTGGAGTCGGTATTTGGTTTTTTAACATAATTTCTTTTCTCATACTGCTCTCTTTCAGGTGAGTAATATAAGCCGTACAATAATGCAAACATTGAGTAAATGTATTCTTTTCCATACTGGATCTGATCGTAGGAAGATAATGCGACAATATAAGGCTTCGAGTCGTTTATCCACTCACAACTTTTATATCCATCGATCCATTTCCCTTTCTTATTTTTRTATCCAGTATATTTTTTTAGTTTCGAATATATTGAGTTCGAGTGTCTCACAATAGCTTCATCTATTAGTAGTGAGAACTCTTTGTCAGTTTGAATCGGCTCAAGCATACTTAATGTGTCATCTGGCGACCTCTCTGATTCAGGAGTTCCTCCTTGCTTTATTTCAGAAACAACAGCTTCAACATAAAACTCTCGCTCACCATCTATAATAAAATCTGGTCTAGTGTATTTCTCATTTATATTCAGTCCAAGTTTTTTAAAAACAGCGTGTAGATAAAATTCCCAAAAAGATGAATGAAAAGTTGTTTGGAATTCGAGAGCAATTTTATTATCCCTATCGTGGAAGTCCTGTGTCCACTCTTCAATTATTCTTCTAGCTCCAGCGTAATATGGCTCATCTCTCAATAGCTTAAATTTTTCATGTAACTTATCTTCAGATAGTCCCGAAATATTCGAAAACACATCCATTTGAGTACTCCTCAACTATTTTGTATGACACATAACGAATAACATGGATTCCCCCTCTTGAGAATCTGCCACACTTAGGTGCGGCCTTTAATACCGGAGGTAACCGTGCCTACTCAATTCTTTTGTGGCGTTGATCTCGCCAAGCACCACTTTTCTCTTCACGCATTGGATGACCACGGAAAAGTCATGCTCCATAAATCTGTTTCACGCGTTAAGTTATTAAACGTTAAAAGCGACACATACCCATTTAGCCGCCGCCGGAAAGCCGAAAAAAATCGCCATTATTGCCTGTGTGCGTAAGATGGTAGTGATCTTAAATTCGATGCTCAGAGACGGCGTGATATAGGATAAAAATCTCGCAAAAATTTAGGATTGACGATATACTCGTTTGTAAAGCTACTTTACCCAAATGAGCGGAATCCGAACACGAACACAGAGATCACCCAAAACGCATACCCCATTAGAAACATGGGTGTGGACCTGTAGATTGACTTTATGCCGAGTAAGTTATTGTTTATCTCTTCAAGTTCGTGAAGCCTTGCTTTTTTAGAGTCACCTTCCAATATAGACCCTTCAATATCATTACGGATATCCTTTAACATTCTGGCAAACGTAGTGTCGTATTTTTTGTCCTTCGCAACTTTTGCAGAAAAGAATACCAATACAAGTAAAATGGCTAGCATTTGGACATATTTCTGATCAACACTCCAACACCCTAGAGTCGCAACAAACAGCCATATAGCCTCTAAATTTAAAATATTGTAACGCGATGATATTTGCGACTTTAAATCCTCAATCCTTTCTATAAACTTCCGCCTCACATCTTCTGGCATTTATTCTTTCCTCAGATTTTCAATAAGCAGCTTAACGCCCGCACTTGCGGCTGGTTTGGAGCGTAGCGGAAAACCAGTCCGTCAAGATGCGCTTGTTACATGCTGTTTTTGTGAACGTAATTGTACGCCCACTCAGTGAATAGCTGTTCAGTTGTATATCGTTCTTTCATTTCGTCACTTGATGGTTTGATATCATCATATCTGCTTTTTTCTTTAAGAAAATCGTCATAGTGGTCGACTAACATTTTGCTGGCTAATTTTAATCGATCTTCTGAATCGAAAATCAAAAAGGGCAATTTAATTATTGGAGGTTTTATTTGGGTCTCTATAGGAGTGGAGAATGATTTGCTCGTTATTTCAGAAACCTCTAGCGCTCTTATGTGCTTAAGCAAGCTGTATTCTATTGAATTTTCGACGTAATAGAACAAATCGCAATAAACGTCTGTTTCACAACCATCATTCTTTCTTGGATGGGTTATAAACTCGACGTTTGGAAACGGGATTTGAAGATTCTCATCTCTAAATCTCACCACCAACAATTTATATAGCTCAACGCCTTTATACTTGAGGTAATAGTAAAACCGATCCGGCTTTTCAACCAATCCCTCTTCCCACCAGAACTTACCGCCAGAGCATTCTTCGCCGCCTATCTCGATCGTATAATCTGGATCAATATCATAGAATGCTTTACTGATTCCATCATATTTCCAATTTTCATAATCGACCAGAATATAATTAAAGCGTTCAGATGCCTTTTTATCTAATCCGAACCGTTGACGCCACATCGCTTCAATTTCATAGGGATTGGCACTTCCATCTTTTGGCGTGTTTGAATCACCCATACGGGAGTAAATTGTACCGGCGCGGACTATGGTTCCTTTCTTGGCCTCATCTCTGGTCAAGAAATAGGGCTTAAAATCCTCATTTCTTATGGTAAGAATATCCAATTCTTTACCATCAATTGTAACAGAGTCCATCTTTACATTTGGTATTTTGTGGTATGCAAAGCTCTTGGTTCTCAAGAAATTAAGAATATCAGCCTGCGTATGCCGCACATCCTTTTCGCTCAGACCAATTATTTTATAATCATCACTCACACCGAATATGATAAATCGGTCTCCATCATACATGATATTTGCCAAACACAAGACATCATGAAGTAGATCATGTAGGTTGGAGTGGTGCTCTGCTTTAAAGTCCCACCAATCACCTTCCTGCTTTTGCTTTACCAATTGCTCAATTAACTCTTTCATATAGCCTCAGGGCTAGGCATGTAACGCCTGGCTTTGCGGCGTGCCGAAGTGCCAGCGTAGGCGCGTCCGACAACAGCCAATTGTTAGAAATACCGCGACTCTGTACCGGATTAACTTTTCAGATCCGGAAAGCCAAATGACGCAAACCCAGTATAGTCAGGGTAAATGGTCAAATGCCTGTACCCGAACATTTTTTCTAGCCTTTGACGAATGTCTTTTTTCGCATTGGCTTTAATCCGAAATGTGTATAGAGCTCCACTGTTGGCACCTTTGCCAGCCTTTGGCTCAAAGACATGAGGTCGCATTGCAAGGCAGCATGCTTGCCGCCCCTCGCTGATTTTCCACCAACCGTTGTTGAAGTTTGGTGTCTTCGGGAACTGGAATGGTTGGCCATCTGGCTTGTTTGAGGCCGCAACCCCGCCAAATAGGAATCCGCCATTTTGGGCAGAAATGCGGGCATCCAAATTCGCTGGTTTCCATGCGAATACAGACGTGGTCCATTCTTTTTTTGAAATGCCCCCCTCTTTACCGAGCTTCCATGGACGGCCTAAGTCGTCCTCCCAACTTCGATATTGGTCATTTTCGTTAATTAAGCGGTCGGTCACATCGAAAGCAAACAGGCGCGCATCGGAATCTTCATCGACGACCTCGCCATTACTCCATTTTTGCTCAACGGCAAACCAAGCTCCGACCCACGCATTGAATGTAATGTCGATTAATCGAGTCGGCGAACCGTAATGCTGAAGCATAGCTAATTGATTGAGTATTGAGAGTCGCCCAGTTGTCGAAGACGAATGAAGTCCCCAACGGTGTAGTTCCACCAAAATGTCTGACTCGGTGCTCGCAAGCTCATCCTCGTTGACTACTTTATTTTTCATCAAACACAGCCTTCTATATTAGGAGCTATGGAGTGCCCAACTAGCATTGACCTGCCCACGCCATGCGAACTTTACGTCACGGTCCGCAGCGTGCCTCATCACTGAGTTAATTTTCTCGACCAAATCATCAAACGATTCAATGGTCACTTCAAAGGGTTTCCAAAACTGCTCAACATCCATGCGAGAACTCACTTATTTTCATTTCTAACGCCGCCAGCATGCGCGGCTTTGTAGTGGAGCCGTAGGCGGAACGAAAAAGCCGTCGCCTTGACTGGCCTTGTTATGTGCGTACTAAACATTACCACTGCACGACGAGTTAAAAGAAAACATACGCACTTCATCACGTGGAAACCAACCTAGTTTTTCATAGAAATATTGAGCATTCAGGTTTTCATTGGCGACAAATAAGTGAGTTTTAGCTATACCAACTTTAGATAATGCATCGACCGCTGAAGATATTAGTTTGGCACCAATTCCTTTGCCTCGACAATTCGAGTTTACAGTCAAATGTTGCACGTAACCTCGACGACCGTCTGTACCCACTAAAATTGCACCTACAATAGTGTCACCATCTACAGCGACAAAGCTGAGATTGGGGTTGCGTTCTAAGTATTTGCCTATGTTTTCTCTAGAGTCTGCATCACGTAGCAACATAGCTTCTGTTTCAGACCATAACTCAATAACTTGAGAGTAATCTGAGATATCCATTTCTCTAATCAATGCCATTTTTCCTCTAAGCACATAACGCTGCCAGCACGCGTGGCTTTGTAGTGGAGGCGAAGCCGCAACGGAAAAGCCGTCGCCGTGCCTGGCCTTGTTAAGTGCTGACGAAATAGCCATAAGTTAACCAAACAGACGAACAAACAAGCACAATGCCTAAGGCCGCAAGAATATCAGCCAAGAAGCTATGCCGCCAACCTGAAAACCAAGCGTTGCTATTCCCCTTAATAGAGGGGTCTCTGTACTTATAGTGCGCAGCCTTGCCCCCGATACCAAACAGCACAAGGCCGCCAAACCCCAAACTCAAGCGAAGTGCCAGCTCATTTCCAGCGAACATAGCAACAACGGAGGCCACGAGAAGCGCTCCTGAAATTGCGAGCAAGAAATCCGGCCAGACCTTCAACTCGATGTTGGTAAATGGATTATTCATATTGTGCACTTAACGCCCACAGCATGGGCAAATTTGGAGCGCAGCGGAAAAATTGTCCCAATGCCTGTGCTTGTTAGCTGCGCTGCACATGTTTCGAAAGATTCGAGACGATTACTTTTAGGTGTCCTATCAACGACACAACATCTTTTTCAGTGATCGACACCTTCTTCCCCAACTGCTCTGGATGGCTGCCCGTTTTCTTTATATATTCTTCATCAACTACACCCATCTTATGCGCGAGAAGGTGACGCTTCTGAAACTGATTTACGACGAACTCCCATTCGGAGGTATCGAGGCCTTCAGCGATGTTAATTCCGGATTCTTCGAGCTTTTTCTTGGCTACGTAAATATTCTGAAAGGACAGCTTAGGGTATCGGTCACGACAACGCTCTCGTGCAAACCCATCAAATACCGAAATGCAGTCCTCTAACCCGTTTTCAATTAGCTTACTTCTTATATCTGATGGTGACTCTTTAGCCAGGTCGAGTATTTTATTGACCAGATCAAAGTTTGCCTCGGCTATCTGTTGGGAGTTGTGCTCAGCACAATCGGGACAGTAACCGAATGCACCATAGATAGCGTACTGCAGGGTGCAGTTTTTGCATTCGACTTTTTCTTCAAGTTCTTCTTCAGAGTAGTAGGTAATGGGAGTTGGCTTTCCCTTTACGGTTATTCCAATGGAAATAAACTGATTTCTTTTTGGTTTTCTCTCCATCTTCTTCATCGTTTTGAGAAGATCGCCAGAAACCTTGTTTAGAACAACTGACTGCGCATACTCAATCTGCTGTTTTGTCCAAAAATGGTCTTGCGGCCCAAGATGTTGGCAATAGGGGCAATAACAATCGGAGAAATCAGGAATACCAGTACCCGGCTTTATCTTGAAGTACTTTTCACACTCGGGGCACTCTCTACCCAAGTAACCTTCTTCATCTTTTTTAATATCCACAGAGTAGGTTTCCACTACTGATTCCTTCTTTCAGCTAACGCCGCCATAAACGGCGCGAGCTTGCGAGCGTCCGGCGACCAATGGGAGCGAATTTGATGGCTTTGTTAGAAGTCTTATTCACTGACATATATAGCTTTACCTGAAACAGTCTTAGCTGTAACTGGTATCGCATACATATAGCCCGTTCCATAACCACCTACAACTGTAGATGTGCTCTCACCAGTAGCGCCCAATAACACTCCATTTGCACCAAGCTTTGCCGCTTGATTTTTGAGTTCTTGTACAGCGTAATCCACTGAACCTTGTTCGGTCCATCCGGCATCGCTTGACGCATTTACAATGCCTATGACCTCAAACTTAGCAGGTGTCTCTAAGTACAGTTTAACCTGGTTTGGTTCCACGGGCGTTCTTTTAGTTCCAGTTACGATTGCCGATCCAGATGCGCACGCAACCAATGATATAGCCAGCAGAGAGACAACTATGGTTTTTATATTGGAAAATCCCATTTACGGCTCCTTTGGCTTCTAACATTGTATTAGTGCGCGCGCTCGATTTTCCAAAACCGTTATACGCGCCTTTTTTCATCTAACTACTTATGATTAAACACATTTTTAACGCTTGAAGCAATCACCTTGTCTGCGAAAGTGTGCACGCCGCCTATCTCGGACAAGGCGTTCACACTATCCTCAAAGGATAATTTTTAACCCTTTGATTATACTACACTAATATTTTCCCTTTCGGCGATAATGTGAATGTGTCTCGAAAAAGTGCGCACACTATTTGGGTTTCCTTACCGATAGGCTGTATGAATATACAGTCTTAGATGGAGGGAAAGGATCATGACCAAAAGCCCGTTTATGGCAAGCCTTCAGCATGAGATTAGGCGACGAGGATGTAAAAACGTTTCTGTCTTATTTGGCGAATGCGCAGCAAGTTTCAACGAACACACAAAAGGTAGCTCTCAATGCACTAGCCTTTCTTTACAACCAGTTTTTAAACCAACCGCTAGGTAAGATTGCGTAAAGCCTTAAACCGTGCGGTGCAAAAGGTCGGCATCACCCATAACCACGTTACCTGTCATACGTTTCGTCATAGCTTTGCCACACAGATGCTTTTGGCGGGTTACGATATTCGCACCATTCAAACCTTATTGGGCCATACCGACCTCTCTACCACGCAGATCTATACCCATGTGATCGGGCAACAATTTGCGGGCACGACAAGCCCAATGGATTTGCTTTAACACCCACGCTACCGCCGTTGGTTAGCGGCGTCCAAAAATGCCATGTAAGAGGCAGAAATATAAAGGGTTAGAATACCAAAGTGCAGAATAGCTGTTTAGGCACAAACGCCTAAAATGTTGGTGAGGTCAGGGTTTGGGAGTTTGCGGGACAATAAATGCAAAAAAGCCGCTGACTGAGCAGCGGCTTTCGGTATGTGGCGGAGAGATAGGGATTTGAACCCTAGAAGGGCTATTAACCCTTGCCGGTTTTCAAGACCGGTGCTTTCAACCACTCAGCCATCTCTCCGGAACGGGTCGTATAGTATGAGCAGAGGTGGCTGATGTAAAGTGACTTTTTGCACTTTTATCGCTAAATGCTGAAATAATCAGCAAACGCCCCTGCTCTATAACCAATGGCGCTGGGTCAGCGCCATATCGGCTTAACCAAAGCGACCGTTAATGTAGTCAGAGGTCAGTTTGTGCTCAGGGTCATTAAAGACTTTTTGTGTGCTGTTTACTTCAACCAAGTCGCCAAGGTGGAAGTAAGCGGTGCGATCAGACACACGTGCCGCTTGCTGCATCGAGTGCGTGACGATCACAATGCTGAAGTTTTTCTTCAGATCGGCAATCAGCTCTTCAATGATACCCGTGGCAATGGGGTCTAACGCCGAGCAAGGCTCATCCATCAAGATCACTTCAGGGGCGACAGCAATGGTACGTGCGATACACAGACGTTGCTGCTGGCCGCCTGATAGGCCTGTTGCGGGCTGATCCAGGCGATCTTTCACTTCGTTCCAAAGCCCTGCCCGCGTCAGTGATTGCTCGACCAGGCCATCTAACTCATCTTTGCCGTCAACCAGGCCATGAATACGTGGGCCATATGCCACGTTATCGTAAACCGATTTCGGGAACGGGTTAGGACGCTGGAATACCATGCCCACTTGCGAGCGAAGCTCAACAATTTCGGTGTCGCGATGATAAATATCCTCGCCATCCAAAATAATATCACCCGATACTTGGCAACCAGGAATGGTATCGTTCATGCGGTTTAGGCAGCGCAAGAAGGTGGATTTACCACAGCCTGACGGGCCAATCATCGCCAAGACTTCTTTTTCACCAATATCTAGACTGACATCGGTAATCGCTGATTTTGAGCCGTTCTCGTAGTTCACAAATACATTACGGGCAGTCATGCGTGGGTTTTCTACGAAAGGTACACCACACGTCTCAGTCGGTGCCGCGGTATTTTGCGGCGTGGCATCTACTACTTCTTCGGTCATGGCTACATTGTTCATTGTTGTCGTCGTCATGGTTATTTCTCCCGACTTACCAGCGTCGCTCAAGACGCTTACGCAGAATCACGGCACAGGCATTCATAAGCGCGAGGAATGCCAGCAATACCATGATTGCGCCAGAGGTGTTTTCGACAAAGCCCTTTTCAGGGTTCTCTGCCCATAAGTAAATTTGAACGGGTAACGCAGTGGCAGCATCCAGTGGCCCTGAAGGGATATCCACAATAAAGGCCACCATACCAATCATCAGTAACGGCGCGGTTTCACCCAGCGCTTGTGCCATACCGATAATGGTCCCGGTTAGCATGCCAGGCATAGCTAATGGCAACACATGATGAATCACCATTTGCATTTTCGATGCGCCGACACCCAAGGCGGCGTCACGTACCGAGGGTGGCACCGCTTTGATAGATGCACGGCTCGAAATAATGATAGTTGGCAACGTCATCAGCGTCAGTACCAAGCCGCCAACAACCGGCGCTGAACGCGGTAGGTCGGCAAAGTTGAGGAACACGGCTAAGCCCAGCAAACCAAACACGATCGACGGTACCGCTGCCAGGTTATTGATGTTGATTTCAATAATCTCAGTGATGCGATTACGTGGTGCGAATTCTTCCAAGTAAATCGCGGCTGCCACCCCGATAGGGAAGCTTAATGCCAGTGTCACCAGCAACGTATAGAAAGAGCCTACGGTCGCGCCCCAGATCCCAGCAAGTTCAGCATCACGGCTGTCACCATTGGTGAAAAAGCGCGAGTTAAACACGGTACGAACACGATCGTCTTCTTTAAGCTGGTTGAACCAGCCAATGTGTTTGTCCTTAAACTGGCGATAAGACTCCGGCAAGCTGCCATCGATATTGCCTTTATTAAATTGGTTGACGTTATCGCCGGCGAGTGCCCAAATTTCTACCTCTTGCCCCACCAAGTCAGGGTTGGCCGCCACACGGTCACGCAAGTCATACTCAGCGCCGTTAGACAGAAAACGGAACAGCTCACGTTTGTCACCACGCGACGTCACGTCTGGCATGGCATCAAAAATGGCACCCGCCAGCACTGAGCGATAACCCAAGTATTTAAGGGTTTCGTCATTTAATGGCTTGCCTTCAATCCCTAGGTTTTCTTCACTTAAATCAACGGTCAAGCGAATTTCCGTGGTGTAGAAAGCCGTATAGCCTTGCGAGACGATCGAGCCGAGCAATAAAACCAAGAAGGTAAACGCAAGGAAAATAGAGCCCATTCCGTAAAAACGAAAACGTCCTTCTTTCCCGCGGCGCTTTGCTAAGCTTGCCCTTACCCTTGCGCGCTTTTCTTGCGCCATTTTTTCGATTTTATCAGTCATATTGTTCCCGGTATTTCTTCACGATGTTCAGCGCAATCACGTTAAGTGCGAGTGTCACAACAAATAATGTCAGACCCAAAGCAAACGCCGCCAAGGTCTTTGGACTATCAAATTCTTGGTCACCCACGAGTAAGGTTACAATTTGCACCGTCACTGTGGTCACTGAGTCAAGTGGATTGGCCGTTAGATTCGCAGACAGACCCGCCGCCATCACCACAATCATGGTTTCGCCGATTGCACGTGAGACAGCCAGCAATAAGCCGCCCACAATGCCGGGTAACGCAGCCGGTAGAACCACTTTACGAACCGTTTCTGACGGGGTGGCACCCAGTCCGAACGAACCATCACGCAGCGATTGGGGGACAGCGGTGATCACGTCGTCTGACAATGACGAAACGAAAGGAATAATCATGATCCCCATTACCGCGCCCGCAGCCAGAGCACTCTCTGATGAGGCACTGCTAAAGCCGATCGCCTGTGCCACATCACGAATAAACGGCGCGGCGACCAAGGCGGCAAAGAAGCCATAAACCACCGTCGGAATACCGGCGAGGATTTCCAGAATCGGTTTAACGATACCCCGTACACGCGGCGATGCATATTCGGCCAAGTAGATGGCACTCATCAACCCGACTGGCGCCGCAATACACATGGCGATAAACGAGATCATCAAGGTGCCAGTGAACAAGGGAATCGCACCAAATGAGCCACTCGCCGCCTGCTGATCGGCGCGCAATGCAATTTGCGGCGACCACTCAGTACCAAAGATGAACTCAGTGACCGGAATCATTTGGAAAAAGCGCAACGCCTCAAACAGCACCGAGAGCACAATGCCCAGTGTGGTTAAAATCGCGAGTGTTGAGCAAAGCAGCAAAAACGCCTGCATCACATTTTCAACGCGATTTCGAGCGCGAAGACGTAATCGCAGAGAGCGCCAGCCAAAAGCCAAACCCGCTAACGCGAGCGATGTCATTGCGGTGAAACGCAATGTCGTTCCCAGTTGGTTCAGCATTTGATAGTGGTCAGCCGCTGCCAACAAGACAGCATCGTCAGTTTGGGTGATGCCACGAGCGACGTTTCCAATCTGACTGTATAGCAAGTCGGCATTGCCGAACTGCGTAACATACGCATCAGATATCTGTGCCATCACCAAACTGTGGATCAAGTTGGGTTCTACCGCTTGCCACAACAATAAGAGAACCAGTGCCGGAATAGCCGCGAGAATCGCAACATAAGAGCCGTAATAATTAGGACGAGAATGAAGCTTACTCAATCCGCCAGCCGTATCGGCGAGCTTAATTGAACGTGCTCGAGCAATAAAAAAGCCTGAAATTGCAATTACAGCAATTACGGTCATCAGCATGGGTGTTGTCATTGTTCCTCCTGAACACGCACAAAGGTGGCACCTCATGTGTGCCACCTTTTCGTGTTCACACTGCGCTTACAGGTTTGGTTTTAGGTCAACTGCGGCGCTGCGTACTTGTTTCCATTCACTGTTGTCGAGTGGGATAAGGCCACGGTCAGCCAGGTAACCCATGTTGCCGATAGCATCTTCAGCAGTGAATGCGGTCACGTAGTCTTTTAGACCTGGGATCACGTCTTCGTGTGCTTTTTTCACGTAGAAGTACAGTGAACGTGATACGGGGTAGTCACCGCTACCAATCGCGTCAAACGTTGGTTCAACACCCGCGATTTTTGAGCCTTGTACCTTGTCAGCGTTTTGCTCTAGGAAGCTGTAACCGAAGATGCCAAGTGCGTCTGGGTTTGCTTCAAGCTTTTGCACGATAAGGTTGTCGTTCTCACCCGCTTCGATGAAAGCGCCATCTTCACGCATGCCGTGACAAATCGCTTTGAATTTGTCTTCGTTGCTGTCTTCAAGCGCCGCCACTTCTGGGTACTCGGCACAGCCCGCTTCCATGGCTAGCTCAACAAAAGCGTCACGCGTCCCTGATGTTGGTGGTGGACCTAGCACCTCAATTTTGGTGTTAGGCAGTGATGGGTTCACGTCTTTCCACGTTTCATTTGGGTTGTCGATAAAGTTGCCGTTGCCGTCTGGCACGGTTTTAGCGAGCGCGGTGTAGATCTCTTTCAAGCTCAAGTCATATTGCTGAGACATTTTCGAGTTTGCCAGCGCGATACCGTCATAACCGATTTTGATTTCAACAATGTCGTCAACACCGTTTGACTTACAACGGTCGATTTCCGAGCTTTTGATTTTACGTGATGCGTTAGTGATATCTGGCGTGTTTTCACCCACACCTGCACAGAACAGCTTAAGACCGCCGCCTGAACCGGTAGATTCGATTTTGGGTACTGAGTATTGCGACGTGCGACCGAAGCGCTCAGCAACTACAGTAGCAAAAGGGTAAACGGTAGAAGAGCCAACGATGCTAATGTAATCACGGTTTGCGGCCGTTGCGCTACCTGAGGCCAGCACGGCCATTGATACTGTAGTAGCTGCAAAGAGAGCTTTAAGTTTCACATCAACCTCCAAGTCGATTATTTAAGTTAGTGCTGTGCAAATCAATTTATCTACACATAACGAAGAACTCGGTTAACGGGGAGACACATTAAGAGCACAAAGTGACAGTTCCTTTATGCAATCATGAAGGTTTGATGACAGTGCGGCGCTTTTGTAACAGATTCAAAAGTTGTTTTTACCACGCTGGCGCTGTGCGTATGGCGGGCTAGGATAGACTCACCAAGGACTGACGCGCGTAGACTCGATGCACCATCGAACGCCCCGTCCTCCACCTTTTTTGATGAGTAAAGGCAATGATAGATGCCAAAGATAATGTCTCGTTAAACGCGCGTGCCGACGAGACACCGATGCATGGCGATACCGTGCCGAGTAAGCCGGTCGTTTTGTTTTTATGCGATGGTAAGCACGGTGCCTCTTTGATGGCCGCCGCGGTGATGGTAAACAAAGCCAGCAGTTTTTTTGATGTCCACTGCGCACATACATCCAGCACTATGCATACTGCGCAAGCGTCAAAAGCGTTAATTCAGTTTCAACTCTCAACGTCAGGGATCACGCCGTCCCCGCTGGCCGAGCTGAGATTGACGTATGTTGATTATCTGGTTGCGATGAACCCCGCTGCCGTGCAGTCCGGATTACCATTACCTGATTATGGAAAATTTGTACCCTGGGATGTGACTGAGCATAGCGAGGCAGGCTTGACCGCCGTGCTCCGAACGATCAATCAAAACATTAACTATTTTTTGTCTTTGTACTTATTTCGCTAACGCTGACAGACATTGCCAAGGTAATAAAAAAGTGCGCCGCGTGGGCGCACTTTTTTTGTTTAGTGCCTCGTGCTTAGTGCACATCATCCGAGCCTAAAGGCTTCCGCTTGCTCTTTGATACTGGCGTTTTCTTTTTCCAACCGTTCGTACGCTTGACGGGTTTGCTCCGCCGTCTCGGCAAGTGATTCCGCTGCCCGGTGAATCGCTGACACATTTTGGTTCAAGTCGGCCGCTGCCGTGGTTTGCTCTTCGGTCGCGGTAGCAATCGCGCCTGTCATTTCTGATACCTGCTGCGTCGCATCATTAATGGTGTCAATCGCTTCTGCCGCCCGTTTGGCATCGTCCAGCCCTTTTTGCGTCAACGTTTGGCTATCGCTCATCACTTTGTAGGCTTGACGCGCTTTCGTTTGCAGCCCTTCAATGATTTGATTGATCTCATCGGTCGATGATTGGGTTTTGGTCGCCAATCCACGCACTTCATCAGCCACGACCGCAAAACCTCGACCCGCTTCGCCCGCGCGAGCAGCTTCAATGGCTGCGTTGAGCGCGAGCAAGTTGGTTTGCTCGGCGATGGTGCTAATCACTTCCGAGACTTTACCAATATTTTCGCTGTCTTCGGTTAACGCCTCAATCACTTGCGATGCTTCATTAACTTGGTCTTTTGCCGCCACGCTTTGCTGGTAAGATTGTTCAAAGGTCTGCCGACCTTGCTCCGCGTATTCACGCGTCTTATCAGTGTGCTCCGCGGCATTCACCGTATTGCTCGCCACTTCCCCAAAGGTCGACTCCATTTGCGTCATCGCACTGGCAAGCTGTGACAGCTCCCCACGCTGTTGCTCAACACTGTTCACGGTATGACTGACCTGGGTCGACAGTTCATCACTCACTGTTTGTAAGCGCTGGGTGCCTTTCACTAAAGACCCAATCAACGCGGTAATGCTTTCTTGCATTTGCGCAAAGGTATTAGCGGCTTGCCCCAGCTCGTCGCGGTTAAAAGCGTTAAGATCCAAACGTTGGGTAAGGTCACCACTTTCCACCCGTTGCATTTGGGTAACCAGCTGCGCCAGCGGCCCACGTATGCGCTGTTGTAGCAATAACGCCACACCCGCCATCAGCACAATCAGTGCAACAATCACAGCAATACCGATATAGATTAGTCGCTCAATTTTTTCCGATTCTCGCGTCTTAATAGCGTTGGCTTGATCTTCCAACGTCTCTTGCAGCGTGGCCAAGTTGGCAACTATCTGGTCAAACGGTGCCAGCATAGGGCCCAGCATTTTGCGGCGCGCATCGTCCAGTCGGCCATTATCGATAAGCGAAATGTAATCGTTTTGCATGTCGCGGTAATTGTTGAGGCGTGTCTCGATGGTGTCTACCGCCTCTGTATTGCTATCACTGACCGTTAATGCCTTCATTTTGTCGAGCGCTTCACCGACTTCTTGATCGTTGCGCTCAATTTTCACCAGAATATCGCGATGCTCTTGTTTGTCATCGGTTAAACCGTAATCGAGTGCGAAGCGGCGATAAGTGACGGTAAAATAGCGAAGGTCAGATACGGTGCTAAGCAGGCGAACATTACGCTCTACCACATCATTAAACTGTGCCTTGACGGTGTTTATCTCGCTAAATAGATACGACCCACTCGCCGCGACCGCAATGCCGAGTGCAAGAAACACCACGCGTAAATACTGTATGATCGTCATTGGTTACCCCGCTGCCCTAAATCTCATTATTAAATTAATTGTTTTTTTGCGCACGAAGTAACGGGTACGGCCTATTACTGCAATAGGTTCATTCTCAGTAAGGTTTTTCTTGGTGGTCTTTTTACCGTTCACACCACAAAAAGCAGCAATCCATGGCAGGCCACAACCGCCACCGTCAAGCGACCACGCATGGTTTGATAGGCGGAAGACGTGTCCTCACTCTCACTTTTTCGGATCCATTTTTCCGCTAACCATACCGCTAAATAACCGATGGCAAGTAACCCGGTGGCAATCAAGTATTGGGTCGCCCCTTGAATCAACGCCCCCCAGGCCAGTAGTGCAAACAAGTTACTCAGCAGTAACGCATTTCGGCTCAGTTTATGAGAAAAATGATCGATACCATTCCCCCACAGTACACCAGACAAAAAGCTCAAAATCACCGCACTGTAGCTTAAAAATAACTGCTCTCCACTGAGACCAAATAAGGTCAGATCGGCCCAAGTGACGAGGACGCCGCCAATAAAAGGTAGCAAGCCAAGGTATCCAAGTTGCAGCATGGTATCGCGTGAAGCGGATTGTGGTTTCATCATCTCACTCCTAAACAATCTATTAAGGTTTTAATCAATCTTGAGTGTACGAAGACAATCTTCCACTGGCCGTCTTATCGACACATTTCGCTGCTTTTCTCAGCACTTCAATCCAACATAATGTGATTAATGGCTCTTTTTTTTGCAAAGAATGGTCGCGTTGCGTAAATTGTTGCGCGTTTTGTTGTTAAAAGAGGAATGATTCATGTCAACACGAAGTACGTCGGATGCGAGCAATGCGAGTGCATTGCAGCATCCGTTTGCCGATTGCGTCACACAAACCGGCCTGTTTAAAGGTGTTCATAAAAATATGATGATCGCCGCCACGCTTCTGGTTTGTGTCTTCGTGTTTTTTACCGGATTTAATACTGATTTAGCTGGCCGTGTATTTGCCGCTGCTCGTGGCTGGGTGGAATCGACCTTTGGTTGGTATTACATGCTGGTACTGGTGCTGTTACTGATCGCCAGCTTGACGATTGCCGTCACGCGTTTAGGTAACATTCGTTTAGGTGATGACGACGACCGGCCCGAGTTTAGCACCTTCTCGTGGCTATCCATGTTGTTTTCCGCGGGTGTCGGCGTTGGCATACTGTTTTTTGGGGTAGCCGAACCCACGCTCTACTTTGATACAAGTGGTGCGTTCGGCTACCCCAACAACCCGTATGCAGATATGGCCGGTGCCACCACCATGGGCTTTGATCGCGCCGCCGATGCGTTGCGTGTCACCTACTTCCATTGGGGCTTTCACGGCTGGGCGGTGTATGTGGTTGTGGGCCTCGCGCTCGCCTATTTCTCGTTTCGGAAAAAGCTGCCTCTCGCGCTACGTTCCACGGTGCACCCACTGATCGGTAATCGCATTTACGGGCCCATCGGCCATATTATCGATATATTGGGGGTGCTTGGCTGCGTGTTCGGTGTCGCCACCTCTCTGGGGCTCGGTGTCAGTCAGATTGCCGTGGGGCTCGATCGCCTATTTGGCATCGATCCAGGTATCGCGACTCAAGTTATCCTTATTGCACTGATTTCTGTGGCCTCTATCTTGTCGTCTCTCTCTGGCGTCGGCAAAGGGATCCGAATCATTTCTGAGTGGAATATCATCGTCTCCGCACTGGTGATTGCCTACTTTTTATTCGGCGGGCCTACGGCTTGGTTAGTGCAAATATTTGGGGCATCACTGAGCGACTATTTGGTCGAGTTTATCCCGATGGGGCTGTGGTTCCCGGAGGCGAAAGGCCCCTCTGCATGGCAAAATGCCTGGACCATTTTCTATTGGGGCTGGTGGATTGGCTGGGCGCCCTTTATTGGCCTATTTATTGCGCGTATTTCTCGCGGCCGCACCTTACGAGAATTTGTCGTTTGCGTGCTGTGTGCGCCAACCCTAATGATTTTTGCTTGGCTGGCGATTTTTGGCGGTAACGCGTTGCATCAAGAGCTTGTCGCTAATGCCGGGATTGGCACCGCTGGGATTATTGATTTGGTCAATGGTTGGGACTTACCCGCGGCGCTGTTTGCCACCGCCGATGGCATTACTGGCGGCGGGATCTGGGGATGGATACTCAACGCCATGATGATCTTCTTGCTATTTAGTTGGTTCATTACCTCGTCCGATTCGAGCACCCTTGTGCTTACCACGATTCTGTCGATGGGCAATGATAACCCGCCTAAACGCTTTCGAGTATTCTGGGGCACTATGATCGGTGCCGTCGCTGCCGTATTGTTGGTTGCCGGTGGGTTAAGAGCCCTGCAAACCGCGAACATGGTCACTGCCCTGCCCATCAGTGTGTTAGTGATCTTGATGACCATCAGCGTGATGAAGTCTTTACTGGCAGAGTCGGTGGGTAAATCCACCGCCTCGACACCATCACAAGCGAGCAGCTAAACCGCATTTAGCAAACCAAAAAAACGCCACCGCATTGGGTGGCGTTTTTCTTTGCGACGAATATTACGGTGCTACTGGCTCTCCAACCGCCATCGCCAGCACACTCACCGGATGCAAGGCCTCCAGCGATGTGTTTTCTTCAATTTGCCATTTACAGGTTTCACAGTCGGTGATCGCAAAGTCCGCCTGCGCGGCTTCAATCTGAGCAAACAAGCCACTACCGATATCAATCGAGGTTTGGTAGTTCTCGGTTTTAAACCCATAGGTACCTGCCAAGCCACAACACTCGCTATCGAGCACAATCACCTCTAACCCGGGGATCATACGCAATAGCTCAATGGTAAACATCGCATTACCACTGCGTTCCAAGTGACAAGGGGTATGGTAAACCACTCGCTTATTAATCGGCTTGAGCTTGGGCATCTCGCCATTCATGGCCGCTTTGAGTAAAAAGCGGGTCACAAAACTGATCTGCCCTGCCACGTGGGCGTTATTTACTCCCAGTACGTGGGGATACTCTTCTTTTAACGTCAACGCACACGATGAGGAGGTGGCTATTACAGGGCGATGCTTGGCAACCGCATCGGCAATCATCGCCGTATTGGCGGTCGCGTTACGGCGCGCTTTATCGTAAAAGCCATTGGCAATTAAAGGCACGCCACAGCACTTATGTTTCTCGAGCAATTGCACGCCATACCCCATCGCATTCATCACTTTCACTAAGTCTTTACCAAGCTGCGGGTTGTTAAAATTCACATAGCAGCCATGAAAGTAACTGACTTGTTTGGGATAATCCGCTTGTGTCGCTGCTTGGCTTTTCATCCAACGCCGAAAGGTGCCAAACGAATACTTGGGTAGGGATTTATGTTTATCCACCCCAATCGTGGCATGCATCACCGCTTTCACCGGTTTCAGATCCGTCATCACGTTCACCAACGGTGCCACTGGATTAGCGAGCGTGCCAAACAAATCGGTATGGCTCAGCACGTAATCACGCATCAACTTAGGATTGATGTTTTTCTTGCCGTGTTTGCCGCGTGCCACCGCAATGATGTCGCCAATTTTTACCCCGGAAGGACAGGCGGTCTCACAGCGTTTGCAGTTGGTGCATAGCTTGAGCAGGTCATCATAATACTCAGGGTTTTTGATCCGCAGGCGCTCACCATCCGGGCCACACTCTTTGGGGCCAGGATACGCAGGGTTCGCCTTTGATACCGGACAATACACAGTACAGACCGTGCATTTAATGCATTGGTCAAAACTGGTGGGTTGCGGCGCATGGTCGCTATAGTCACGCTGTTTCAGCCATTCAGTTAGCATGGGACGCCTCCTTAGCGCTCGCCATCACCGCGAGCGCACGTTGCGCGGCGGCGTAGCCGGTTGCGATCGCAACGCCACCGCCACAGCCCTCATAGACGGGATCGTAACCACTGAGTACCGCACCACACACAAACAGGTTTTGGCAGCGCTTGCCGCGTGCGGTGGGACGTAGTTGGTTGTCGGTGTTAATGCCAAAGGCCATAAAGGGGTGGCTTTGCTGACTGAAAAAGTCGTCGTTGCGCCACTCACTCCGATCAGGGCTTTGCACCATGTCTAATCCCAACGTCGGTTCGCTCACCTGAGTGCGGTCGGCATTGAGACCGCGACTAAAATAGCTGCCCGTGGCTAAGATCACTGCCTCTGCGGTTAACGGAATATCTTCGAGCTGACGCGTATGCAAGGCGGTAAGGCGACCGTTGTCGTCAAACTCACCGCCAGTGACTTGATCGCCGCGCAGCAATACCCCACCCGCGCTAGCAAAGGCCCGCTGTAACGCACGCTCAATGCGGATCCCCAGCAGAGAAGGCGGCATGGTCGGCACTTCGTGAAAACAGCGATCGGTGCGCTGTTTAAGCGCATCCATCCCCCGCTCGCCGGCCACATCGGCAATGATGGCGGGTAAAATCACCAGCTCATCTGGGCCGGACTGCGCGATTAGTTGCTCGCACAGACTGTCAAAGGCATCAGGCTCAGCCAATAAACGAGAAAGATCCACTGAGCGCAGCTCATTGCGGTTACGGCGTAATCGCTCGGCTCCCGGAATCGACAGCGTAATGGTGCGACTTGGGCAGGATGCAAAATCACGCTGGGCGGTAATGGTGTCTTTCGCTAACGTCGGTTGCGCATCGCGATAGCCTTCAATGGCCACAAAACACAAACCAGAGAAACGACGCGGGCCGCGATGCTGATACACATGCCCTTGCGATAGCCAAGTCGGGCGCACGGTGCCCAATGGCGTAATACGGCCGTGGTTGGCGTTATCTTCTTGATGATACAGACACACCTTTTGCGCACTCAATTGATGTTGGAACCAAGCGAGTGACTGGGTGATTTCCTCTAAACTGACTTTGGCATAGGGATGCTCAGGATGCTGGCGCACCAGTTTCGTAATCGCTTCAAAAGGCTGACTGACCGGCTCACCATTGGGAAAATGGCCCAATACATCAATCGAGCCTGACGAGAAATGTAGCGCGCTTTGTCCGGCGCTAATCATTACGGTTTTCTTGCCCGCTTCCAGTGACCGCAATGCGGCAGTAAACCCGGCAATGCCGCCACCAATCACTGCGATATCGTAGTGGATCATTGTGATACCTCCTGATCAGCCGCTGACGTCGGTGCTGGGCGTTTCACCTCAGCGTCACACATGGCTGCTGCGCCAGTACTCTCTGCCTTCGGCGGCGTTGGCACCTCACCGGCGCCAAACAATCCTTGATAAATCCAATAGCTAAATTCGGCTTCGCGTAGCGCATCGCCCCAAAAAATCGGTTTCACGCCTTTCCAGCGCTCTTCGAGAAAGTCCACCAGCAGCCCTGCACTGGCTTGGCCATCTATCCCTGCCAGGTCACTGAATAAGCTAGCGGCACGATAGCTGCACAGCTCGCCCTGACAAGGCCCCATACCCAGACGAGTGCGCCGACGCAGATCGGTGAGATTTTTCACATCCAGAGATTGAATCGCATAGTTCACCTCGCCCTTGGTCACCATTTCGCATTCGCAAATCACCGCTTGGCTGTCGTCACTTTCATCTAAAAAATGGCTAACGCGCTCACCGTGGCGGTAATAGGCGGATTGGTAGACAGGTTTCACCAAGCTGGCACTGGCTTTACGGATCCCTTTAGAAGGCTCAGAGCCCGGCAGCGGACGGGTCGCAGTTTGGCAACGGTTGCGGTTACCCAACTTTTCAGCCACCAAGTCTGTGGCTTGCTCGGCCATCAAACGATAGGTCATGAGCTTGCCACCGGTGATGGTGACCAAGCCTTCTAGCCCATCGCGTGCTTGGTGGTCGAGTAACACAATGCCGCGACTGATATTACGGCCACTGCCGTCGTCATCTACCGAGATCA
This sequence comes from Salinivibrio sp. IB868, assembly GCF_001995655.1. Classification (NCBI taxonomy): domain Bacteria; kingdom Pseudomonadati; phylum Pseudomonadota; class Gammaproteobacteria; order Vibrionales; family Vibrionaceae; genus Salinivibrio; species Salinivibrio sp. IB868. The sequence continues at coordinate 55,163 of NZ_MUEW01000009.1, read as the reverse complement.
AAGGCCGCACGCCCGCATAGGCGCGCAACACGCGTGTATTGGCCATGATGGGGGCGAGCTTAGCCCCTTCGCGCATCAGCACATCCACTTCTTGTGGCGTCACCGCTAGCTTATCAATCTGATCGTACTCGATGTGCTCAGAGGTGGTGCCGATTAAGGAAATGGTGTCACCGGGCACCAAGATGTCAGCGTCCGCCGGCTTACGACAGCGGTTGATCACACGGTTATTAATTCGATAATCGAGGATCAGCAATGAGCCCTTGGCGGGGAACATTTTAATATTCAGATCGGCATACTCGCAGATTGTCTGCCCCCAAATCCCTGCGGCATTGATCACTTGCTTCGCCATAATGGCAAAACGCTCGCCGGTGAGGGTATGCAAACACTGGACGCCTTGCACCGTCGCCCCTTGACGAATTAATCCCGTCACTCGGGTATGGTTAAACACCTTGCCACCGTGCTCTTTGCCGTCCAGTACGTTCGCGGCACACAAACGAAAGGGATCGATAATGCCATCCGGCACCTGTACCGCGCCAATCATCGCTGGATTCGCGTTGGGTTCGAACGCTAACGCTTCACGTGGCGTCAGTTTTCGGGTCGGAATACCGGCTTTATCGCAACTGGCAATAAAGGTGTCTTGGTACGCTAAATCATCTTCCGGCAAGGTGATAAAAAGTCCGCTGGTGTCTTCCACGCAGTGGCGAGCAACGGCTTTAAGGATGGTGTTTTCTTGAATGCATTCACGGGCCGATTCGGTATCTGTGACCGCGTAACGAGCCCCAGAATGCAGCAGTCCATGATTGCGCCCCGATGTGCCTGCCGCAATATCGTCACGTTCGAGCAAAATGCATGAGATGCCACGCAGTGCGCAATCTCGCATGATGCCGGTGCCGGTTGCACCCCCACCGATGATGACCACATCCGTTTCAATATACTGGCTATTTGGCATGGGGCCTCCTTGTTACTGTATCGTAACGGGAGTGTGGCATTTTCCGTGTCACAAAGACGGCGAGATCATCACACAATGCGCGAATTCGAAACACAAACTCACACTTGTTTGATTTAAGACAAACTTTTGGCCGCCAAAAGACGCGCGAATGGTGACACGGGAAGCCACTGCTACAAGGGAAAGGCCCGACGATCGCACCGAAGGCTCCGTCAAGTTGGCAAATTCAATGCGATGCACAACAAACACATTAAGAAAATGCGCGAAAACGCGCATTGTTGATGATTTGTATAGTTACTTGCTACTGGTGCCAGCCACTAAACGCTGACGTGTCATGTACCCGCGGTAACACAGTGCCACTACAAAACATAACCCTGCGGGAAACAGCAGGGCAGCAAAATGGAAGTGCGCAAAAAGCGCCGCACCCACTACCCCGCCGACGATAAAGCCAGACGCGATCAGTAAAAAGAGCATCAGCTTGCGCTTATCGACTGGATTGCCGCGTAGCTTGCCCCCTAGCATTAATCCTAAATCGGTAAAGATGCCGGTTAAATGGGTTGAGCGCACGATCGCGYCGCTGTAGGTGGTCGCCATCGCATTCTGCAAGCCGCACGCTGCCGAGGCTGCTAACTGACCGATGGCAAACCCGCGAGACAGAAAATAAAACGCCACCATAATCAGCCCAGCTTCGACAAACAGTGCCGAGTCATAATGGCGGCCCAATTTAAGCGTGCTGCCATGCAATAAGCATCCGGAAACCGCGGCACCGAGGAAAAAAGCCAACAATAAGCCACCCAGTTGGATAACTTGTGTCCATTGGCCGGCAAACAACCCCGAGCCAAATTGCGTCGCGGTGCCTGACACGTGTGAGACGGCTTGATGTTCAAAGCCCAACAGACCGATCGCATTGATGGTACCGGCGATCAGCGCTAACACAAACGCCCCGGCTTCAACCCACCGAGGCAAACGGGTAATCATTGGCTTTCCTAGTCGTTATTGGATGAGGATGATGGCTGGTCAAGCCTATCCAGTTGGTTGTGGCGGATCATCGCTTGTAACTCCTTCACATACGCCTGGCCACGCTCCGAATAGCGCCCTAGCCCATTAGCAAGCGCTGCACCAGACAGCGGTTTATTCTGCTCACGCAAGCTGGCGCGGATCTCGCGTAGCCCTTGGTACGCGGCATGGGTATTCAAGTTATTGATGTAGCTTTGTACCGAGGCTTGCGGGTTATCAAACGCTGCGACTTCGTGCACTTTCCCTTCCGCTCGTTGATTAGGGACCAGTCCACATCCTTTACTAAAGCACCACTGGCCGAAGTAGTTATTCCCTTCCCGTGCAAACCGCGACGTGCCCCACGCACTCTCGTTCGCCGCCTGCGCTAACACCAACGATGGAGGAATCATATCCACCCGTTGGATCAGTGCCATCCAGTCGGCTTCTTGGTCGACATCAAAACCCTCCAGCTCATACTGTTCGGCGAGCGCTTGGACGCGTTTTATTTCTCGGCTACTTAGCTCACTTTTACGCGCATGCCATGCCATTAATGCGGTGCGATCCGCCAGTACCTGGCTGTTAATGGCATTAACAACAGGCGTGAAGTAATCAAAAAACGCCTGCTTGCGCTCAGCCCCCGCGGCAAAGGATTGGAAATCAGGCACAAGAGGAGCTTGGGGCCGCTGACACGAGATCAAAATGGTGATGGTCACAGCAAAAATAGCCATGCCAATAAAGACGAAGGTACGATGTTTCATAGTGCCCCTAGTGTTGTCGATGTGGGCGGTATTATACGCGAAATACCTGATGGCGACGAATGCCGCCCTTTCAACTTAGCACTGGCTGAGTCACATCATGTTAACAAGGTAAGATGACCCGAAAGCATGCGCCGCCTAAATCACTATGGTCGATTTCAACATGGCCACCGTGGCGGGTGACAATTTGTTTGACGATCGCCAGTCCCAAACCATAGCCGGAACGCTTTTTGTCGCGGGAACGATCCGCACTGTAAAAGGCATCAAAGATAAACGGCCAATGTGACGGATCAACGCCCTCACCATCGTCGTGTACCGCAATCACCAGCTGCGTGTCTTCACAATATACACGCACGGCTATTTGACTAGTCGCATACTTCTCCGCATTACCGATTAAGTTGGTAAGCACGCGTTTAAGCAGATGAGGGTCGGCCTCAATGCAAGGCAAGTCTTGCGGTGCATCCAAAATCACAGACTTATTGCTCAGCGTTTGCCAACGCGGCCATTCATCGTGTAGCCACACCGAAGTATTCAATCTCTCCGGGCTAAAAGGTGTATTAGGGTGATCAACACGTGCCAAATAAAGAAGTTCATCAATCAACCCTACCATTTCGTCGGTATCTTCAACGATACTGACGATTTTTTGTTGCTGCTTGGGGCCCAGTTGACTCTCACTCAACAATTCAGATTGCCATTGGATCCGAAACAAAGGAGAGCGCAATTCGTGCGCAACCGCGTTGGTTAGCGCTCGACGACTACTGACCAAACTCGCAATTCTGTCTGCCATATGATTAAAGGTCGCGTTTAAACTACCCACGGTATACTGACTCTTTGTTGACGCCCGCGCTTGTAAATTTCCGTTGGCAAATTGGAGAGCCGCTTGCTCGAGTGACCGTACTCGGCGGCTGAGAAACCGCACCATGAAAAAACTGTAGAGGGCGAACCCCAAAAAGAGAAAAACAAACAGCAGATCTTCATTAAACTCTATTGCCCCATGTAGCTCGGAACCCACCGCGGTTCGTAAGCTATAGATTCGCTCCTTATCGGCCAGGCGGAACCATAAGGTTTCGTTTTTATCATCAAACACCGCGGAGGGATCGAGTTGGTGGGAAAATGCCTCATTCAAATGAGAGGGAATGTTGCCAAGCTTGTGTACGGATAATGAATATTCGACGTTATCGGCATAATCCTTTAGCGCGCCTAAAGCCTCTTGTGTTCCCGCCTGTGACTCAATCAACGCTAACATATCAACGACACTTTCAGCCTGTCGCTTCGCCAAGGTCGCCTCATAATTTTCCGTCAGTTCATACACAAGGTATTCGTAGGTCAATGAGCTCACCATAAAAATGACGATCAACCCAAAGAAGAACTCTAAATATATCCGACGCATTACTCACCACTCATACATATTTCTGTTATGCATTTACCATGCATCAGGCACAAACAAGTAACCTTTTCCACGTACTGTGATAATTTTTTGGGGATTGGGGGACGTATCACCCAGTTTTTTTCTCAAGGTCACAATTTTATTATCCACCGTTCGGTCAACACCGTCATACTCAATACCACGTAATGCACGCGTTAACGTATCTCTTGTATGTACCTCGTCAGGCTGACTTGCCAGGTGCCAAAGCAATGCAAATTCACTGTCTGTCAACGCAATGGGTTTATCATCTAACGAGCAGTAACGTCTCGCCTCATTGAGTGCCAACACACCATAATTAAGAACACTGGGTTTGGACGAGGCGGCTGCAGTGTCGTCTCTCAGCTGTCGCAGTTGCACTCTTACACGAGCCATCAATACCCGAGGTTTAATCGGTTTACTGATAAAGTCGTCCGCGCCAACCTCTAGTGCTGCCACATGATCAAAATCATCATCACTAGCGGTTAGCATCACAATTCTGCCTCTAAATCCATCACGGATTTGTCTACAAATTGTCAGTCCATCGTCACCGGGTAACATTAAATCGAGTAAAACTAAGTCAGGTTGTGCGGAAATAATATAGTCAGCCGCCCCTGCTCCTTCAGCAAGTGCCGTTACGCGATAATCTTGTGCTTCAAAATACTCTGTCAGCATTTCTCGCATTTTGGGGTCATCTTCGACAACCACTAAGTGCAGTTTCTCTTCCATTAATCTTGACCTAGAAAAATAAACAAACGAAAAGCCTTGGTATAAATCATTAAAAACTCTGTGCGTCTACAGGCGTAGATACCACGACAGTTATACGACAAATCATGACACTCTGCAGATACATTACCGCGCTCTTCAGCCGTAAAGTACCACTCAAACGTTCCCCCTTTAAGCGAACGTTCCAAAAAGCAATGACTATAAGTCATACGTTCTTAAAAAACACCTACGACGAATAATAGGTTCTTTACAATGAAAAAATTAGCACCTTTAGCTTTACTGATTCTCGCACCGGCGGCTTATGCCTCTTCTTATATGGGAATGGAATTTGGAGCTGGTAGCGCTGATGTGAGTGGCTTAGATAGCAGTGAGTTCAAAAGTGATCTTGAGGACCGAGGAACAGTCAAGCTGTATGGCGGTAAGTATATCACTGACTCAGTACGCACCTACGGCTACTGGCAATCGGGCGCGTCGAGCAAGTCAACGATCAAAGCTGCAGATGAAGAGCTTTCATTGGAAAATACTGACTATCAATTCGGTATGGGCTTAGACTATGTCCACGAGTTCACTGACAATTTGTACGGTATTGCTGGTGGTACGCTAGGCTACCAACGCAGTAAGCTAGAAATTAAGGACAAAGATGCTCAGGGGACTAACACCTATAACCTCAGAGACTCTGGCCTAGCGAGCGACGTCAATCTCGGACTTGGCTATCGTTTTGACTCCGGTATCGCTTTGGAAGGCGGCCATAAATACGGCTTAACGAAACAAAAGTATTCGGAGGGTATTTCCTTCAAGAACCCAAGTGTGTTTTACCTCGACGTTAACTATAAATTCTAACAAACGATCATAGACGACAGTTGGCTAAACTTATTCGGACAGACCGTTTAAGGTAAGACAAAGACACTATCTCGCCCCCTTATCCAAATAGGCATCCACTCAGTGGGTGCCTATTTTTCTTTCAATAGCGGTGATAACGATTCGTGACAAGCGATGGCTGGTTAAATCTCAGTTCTAAGTGTCAACTCGACCAGCCGTTAACATGACGGCCGATTCATAGCCCCCTATCATAGTTAATTGTTTGCCTTGTAAAAAATACTTGCCTGCTCCTCTACCTATATTTGCTGGTTAGCGTTTTCGCTTAAGTAACACTTTGTTACATTTCCTAGGCATCATAAAGACTCACGCGCTAGGATGACCATGAAAAACATTTTATTTTTACCCATTGCGATGTTTGCGTTCGGTATGGATGCCTATGTCGTGGCGGGCATTATTCCGGACATTTCGACCAGTTTTCAGATCACTGAAGCCGAGACAGCGCAAATGGTCACAGCCTTTACGTTGTGCTATGCCCTTTCCGCACCAATACTGGCGACATTGTTGGCAAGCTTTCCGACCAAAAAGGCACTCGTGTTATCGATGCTGATGTTTATCGCCGCTAATCTTGTCACCATTTTCAGCACGCACTTAACCATGTTACTAGCAAGCCGCGCGCTTGCCGGCATAGGGGCAGGCATTTTCTCGCCTTTAGCTGCGGCAAGTGCCGCCTCTTTGGTGCCTGCAGATAAGAAGGGGCGTGCATTAGGGCTGTTGTTGGGTGGCATGAGTGCGGGTACCGTTGTCGGGGTTCCCGCTGGTCTTGCTCTGGCGACTTGGCTTGGGTGGCAAGGCGTTTTCGCCGTCGTGATCGGTATCGCGATCATTGGGCTTATTGGCGTGGTGCTGGGTGTTCCTCAGATCTGTGTCGCCCCGCCGCCATCACTAAAAGCACGCGTCGCGTTACTCGCCAGTCGCTCGGTGTCTATCACCATTACGGTCACCTTCTTGACGGCTGTCGCTAGCTTGGGGCTCTATTCTTACCTCGCACCGGTCATTACGGGCATCACACAACAAACCAACCTCACGCCATATTTATGGGTTTGGGGCCTAGGCGGCATGGTGGGCAGCTTCACCATCGGCCATTTAATTGACTGGGTAAAACACCCACGAGCCATCTTGCTCGGGATACTAACGCTCATGTCCGTGGCCATCTTGAGCATTCCGAGTAGCTTGGCGCTGTCCTCAATCATTGCCTTTGTGCCATTCTTTTTATGGGGTGCGGCCGGTTGGTCGTCGCTCGCGCCACAGCAACACACACTGATAAGCCTCCAACCGGAGCAAAGTGCCGCAGTTGTTGCGCTCAATAGTTCATCAAACTACCTAGGTGGTGCGGTGGGTACCCTTTTGGGAGGGCTGTGGCTCGGCCACGGCCTCTCGGTGACTCAGCTTGTCTATGCCGCCGCGGCAGTTGGTGGCGTAGCAATCGCTATTCAAATCGGGATTCTACGCCATAACACTCACTCCGTGATAAAAGAGTGCAAAAGCGCTTAGCCAGACAAGAGTCAACTCGGCTCATCTCTTAAACGTTACGCATACTTGTCTCGATAAGAAGGAGTGCTACAGATGGTGTTGTTAGCATCTGATCATAAGGAGTTATATCCTCAAAATATGTTCGCTTGCAGCAAGGAAGCAAACCGCTACGTCTTACGTGATACTGGCTCGTGTGTCGTGTGATTTTGTGCTTGTTCTGGCGGTGCAAACAAGCACTGCCATCGTTGCCGAAAACTCAGACCGGGCTGCGTGGCATCACGCCACATTTGTTGCCATTCGGCAAAGGTCACCACCAGAGGATTGAAACTGTTCACTGGCTTAGGGATCCCATAGCGAACCGGTTCAGATTCCGGCTCGAAGGTGCCAAATAACTTGTCCCAAATGATTAAAATGCCCGCGTAGTTTTTGTCGATATACTGAGGATTCACGCCATGGTGAACGCGATGATGAGACGGGGTATTAAAAATCCACTCCACAGGCCCGAGTGTCTTTATCCATTGAGTATGAACAAAAAACTGTAACCCTAAATTCAGCAGTACAACAAACACCACCCATTGTGGCGGAAATCCGATCACCACCAGCGGCAGCCAAAACAGCCACATCCCTGCCAGCGGGTACATTAAGCTTTGGCGAAACGCGGTGCTAAAGTTCATCCGCTCAGAGCTATGATGCACCACATGCGCCGCCCACATCCAACGAATACGGTGGCTGGCGCGATGAAACCAGTAATAACAAAAATCCTGCGCGATCATCAGTAATAAAAACAGGCTCACCGACATCTCAATGTCGAACAGCCGCCAGCCAAACCACCACAAATAGACCTTGGCAATCAGCAAGCCTGTCAGTAAATCTGCAGCTTGATGCAGCCCCGCCAAGGTAAAGTTACAAAGCACTTCCGGCACGTAATAACGGGCATTATCGCCCAATTTTCCGCGGCGCAGCGCTATCCAGTACTCCCCCAACATGCATAAGAAGAACACGGGAGCGAGCACAAGCAGCAGCCATTCGGGATGGGAAATCAGTTCGGTCACGGGGCCTTTATCGCATAGTACAATCTATTAACATATTAGGGGGTTCTGCCCAACCTGTAAGGAAAAGTATCACCAAGCTGTTAGTTTGCGCACATATTGCAATGCAGTGGATGTTCTTCATCAATGGTGAAAAGCGCCCAAACGGCGCCTTTCGCTATTGTCAGCAGTTTAGTTTTAATCGTCGCCGTAGTATTGCACGCCGAGCTTAATTCGCTCGCGTCCTTGCGCTAGGCGATGTTTATTCGTATCCCGCAGCGAATAAATACACCCGCAGTATTCTTGCTGGTAAAAACGCTCGCGCTTACTGATTTCTATCATGCGCTGGCTACCTCCTTGTTTGCGCCAGTTGTAATCCCAGTATTGGACATCTGGATAGGGAGCCGCTGCGCGATGGCCACAATCATTAATTTGCTGCATATTCTTCCAGCGCGAGATACCCAGTGAACTACTGATAAACCGGAAACCATGTTCGGCGGCATATAGCGCTGTACGCTCGAACCGCATATCAAAGCACATGGTACATCGTATTCCGCGCTCGGGCTCAAACTCCATCCCCTTTGCTCTGGCGTACCAGTTATCGGTGTCGTAATCCATATCGATAAATGGCACGTCATGATCTTCTGCAAAACGAATATTCTCCTGCTTACGAATTTCGTATTCTTTAGCTGGATGTATGTTGGGATTATAAAAAAAGATGCTGTAACGGATCCCACTCGCTTCAATGGCTTCCATCACCTCTCCCGAACAAGGGGCACAACAAGAGTGAAGTAGTAACTGGTCGTTGTCGCGATCAAAGTCAGACGGCAAAGGCAACGGCATACGTGTAAATTCAGACATCACAGTTCCATGTTCATAATGCTCAAACAAAAACGCGAATATTCATATATTTGCGTATTAAGGTGAATTCTAGCACGCCACCGTCCAATTTTTCAGGCATGGTTATTCCCCAATGGGTTTTTACGGTTTTTATGATCAATACGTACCTCTCTGGCCTGCATATGATGTTCGCCAGTGACCTCAACGTTCATGCCAGGTTCAAGCTCATCAAGCATGTCAGGGTCAGCCATAATCTTATAAATATCATTGCCCGTCTCAACCATCATGTGGTCTTCTGCGATGTCCGTTACTTGCCCATTTACAACGCTGGGTTGCGCATCGGCCAACACACCAAAGCTAGAGAAAAAACCTAAAAGGCAGAGTAATATTTTCATGGACGTTCCTCTTTGTATTCGCAATCCGCAGAAAACAAAGTAAAGAACAAGGGGGAAATAGTTGCCAGTGAAATGCTGACTCTTTGTTATGGCGTCAACCAGACGCTCGCGTCACACGCCGCTAGTCCCCTACTTTTATCTCGTAAGTGGTAAAGCATTCACCCAACATATGTGTTTTAAATACTCGTAGAGCACGTTGCGTTAAAAACGTGGATTCTCGACGGGTGTGCAGCAAATGAAGATAAACGACTTGATGACCAAGTTGTTCAGCGCGCGAGAGTAGAAACTTAAATACATACCGCCCAAGTCCCCAGTGCGAGGTATCCAACACGATCGCCAATTCAAAACCACATTCAGCACGCTGAATACCACACCATCCTACGAGGCAGTTGTTGACACTCACCGCCCTAACCAAACATCCGTCTTGAGTATCAATGTGTCTCTTCTCTCTCACCCATGTTTTGATGCTCTGTGCATCAAAAGGGGCATGTTCGATAAGATGCTGCCGAATACTGGGTTTATTGAAGATAGGGATAAAGTCGTTTGGCGTGATGGCATCGAGTGGTAAGTAATTAATCATCATCACACTCCAGTATTGGGGCGACTGTAGGAGGCGAGCGACGGCAAGAGTCGCCAGACTAAGTTTACAGTATCAAACAGAAGAGGCTGGATCAGAGCAAGGTGCTGAATATGTTGATGGGATCTGTCTTTACACGATCAAAAAAGCCGCTGATTTCTCAGCGGCTTTTCGATATGTGGCGGAGGGACAGGGATTCGAACCCTGGAAGGGCTATTAACCCTTGCCGGTTTTCAAGACCGGTGCTTTCAACCGCTCAGCCATCCCTCCGAACAGGGTGGTATACTAATGTTGGCCCGAGTTAATGTAAAGCACTGCAACAAAAATTTTGGTTTAAGTGATGGATATTTATCCATTACTCGCGTCGCTTGGCTTCACATTGGTTAAACAAGTTGGTACAACGTGCATATACTCTCGACGAGAGCTCGCATGTTATTAACTCAGGAACCGACATGACCTTAGACAGCTTTCTCGCCAAAGTCACGCAAACCCCAGATATGGTAATGTTTGACGAGACAATGGCGGTGATAGATGCACATTACGACTACGCCCCTACTCGATTCACTAACGGTGATCTCGCCAATAAAGCAGGCCAGAACACAGGCTCTTGCAAAGTACTCGCATTCTGCCAACTTCATGAGCTCACGGAAGCGCAGACGCTCGCCTGCTTTGGGGGGTATTATCGCGAAGACGTGCTGAGCAATCCTTCGGGGACGGATCACAAAAACATTCGTAACTTTATGGTCACCGGATGGAAGGGGGTCTCGTTTGACAAAATGCCACTCAAGGCTAAAACACGCGCGCACTCATAGCCTGAATAGCAACGTAAAACGGCGACTATTCGTCGCCGTTTTGCCTATCAAACCGACGTTTTAACCAAGGCCTTTAACCCGACATCGCGGCTTGGTGACGAGGTAGAAAGACTTCTCCCATCATACAACGCACGCTTCCCCCACCCACGGTTTCAATTGTGTTGACATCGATAGGTACCAGTTTACCAAATTGGCGCAGCGTGCGTTTTTGCTCTTCGGTAAAAGCACTGTAAGCAGACAGTGACATGACGATGAGCGATTCACCGTGGCGATTGCGCAATTGTAGAATATTGCCACAAAGCTGGTTCATTTGTGACTCACTAATGGATACCAAGGTTTTATCTTGGCTCAGTGTGTTACACACGAGGTCGCGCTGCCCAGCTTCGATCACCTCATCGCACACAACGGCAAACTCTTCACCCACTGCCATCATCACATTGCTATGGTAAACGGGATTGCCATCGCTCATCTCCGTGTTGAAACTCACGACTTGTCGCATGCCCACCTTTGCCGCCCACTCAGTTAGCAAAATACTGTCACAACGGTGTGAAAGCGCCGCGTAAACACGCTGGTTGAGATGGTCGATAACCATCGCGCCGGTACTTTCAAGAAACGCATCGTCTTTGTCATGACACTTCACTTTGTGTACATGATTGACGGCATAGCCTGCACGGTCCAATGCAGCCATTAAGCGCTCGGGTTTCACCTCTAGCTGGCGGTTTGGGCATGCCATGGGATAAAGGTAAAGCTCGCCACTGGGGAGCGTACTAAACCAGTTATTGGGAAACACCGCATCAGGCGTCGCAGGATCAGATTCTGGGTACTCCATGACCACCACATCGATACCGTGGCGGCGGAGGATCATCACCATGTTATTGAATTCGGCCATCGCGCGCGTTTTCACTTCTTCATCCGGCAGTGACGGCGCATGCTGAAAACCATTATCCTCACTCGTTTGTGCATTAAACTTAAAATGAAGCGGGGGCACCATCACCACAGCAGACGCCGCATGCGGATGAGTCAGCGGATATTGGGTATCACAGCTCGCTAAAAACGCCATAAGCAAACCTTCTAAAAACAACAAGTACTAAGAGTATAGAGTCGCTGTCACGCACGCGATCAATCCGGGTGCGTCACCGCCTCTTCCAACAGTGTGAATACTGAATAAGCGATGGAAAATATCATTGAAACAAGTTTTTTACAAACTGAGTTTTTCGGCCTCTCGCCCCCTTAAAAATATCAACGACAAAAAATTATATATCAGATTGAATTAATTGAATTTTTCACCAAAAGCATTCGCATTTCTAACGATATTTACCGCCACTAACAATTATTGCCCCTACCTTGTGTGTGGTTGGCTACAATAGGAGTAGCGACAAGGAGGAAAAGGCATGGAACCGGCACGCCCCACTCATAATGAGCAGCAAAGACTACACGCATTACACGATCTGGGTATATTAGACACTGGACACGAAGACAGATTTGAGCGGATTGTCAGAGTCGCTGCATATGTCTCGGATTGCCCCGTTGTCGCCATTAGCTTGGTCGATGAACAGAGGCAGTGGTTTAAAGCCAAGCGTGGTTTAGCCGTCAACCAAACAAGTCGAAGCGAATCGATTTGTGGTCATGCTATTCAGCAGTTAGAGCCATTAATTGTTGAGGATACTCACAATGATCGTCGCTTTGCTGACAACCCTTTGGTAACCGGTCCTCCCTATATCCGTTTTTATGCAGGCTTTCCTTTTAGCCTAGATAGCGAACACCTGCTTGGAACGCTCTGTGTCATCGATCATCATCCTCGCGAGCTTACGGATGCCTGTCAGCGCGCGCTGTCAGACCTCGCGCGTATCGTCGAGCATGAATTGATAATGACGCAACAAAATGTCATTGATCCGCTAACAGGCGTATTCAATCGACGTGGCTTTTACCGAGAAGTAAACAGTTATCTAACAGACGATGTTGTCATTGAAGATCAACATACGTTATTACACTTTGATGTTCGCCAGTTACAAGGCGTGAATCAGCGCTATGGCAAGCATGCTGGCGATAAAGTGCTGAAAGAATTTGCTGGCTGTCTAACGGATGTGTTCGGTGACTTAGGCTGGATTGGGCGCCTAGAGGGCTGTGAGTTTGCGGTATTATTGATTCAACAGGATGTCGATGCAGTCGAAGCACAATTGGATCGCTTCTATCTCAGGCTTTGCCGCCGATTATCTTTAGAACGCTATCCGTTTATTTACTCAGTCGGCCTTGCCCACTTTTCGCAGATTGACGAAACCGTCACGCTAGAAACAATGCTTCTAGACGCGACAAGTGATACAAGGCGCTACGCTGTGCCTGAAGAGACACGTCATATTGGGTAAAGGTGATGAGGGAAAGCATGGAGATTGGAGCGACATACGAGGTTCGAACTCGTGACCTCGACCTTGGCAAGGTCGCGCTCTACCAGCTGAGCTAATGTCGCTTATGCAATTRAGCGTTGCATGACGCTGTGTAAAATTGGTTGCGGGAGRCGGATTTGAACCGCCGACCTTCGGGTTATGAGCCCGACGAGCTACCAAACTGCTCCATCCCGCGTCCGTAACATCAATTGTTGCTTGATGTGGGCAAAACTTGGAGCGACATACGAGGTTCGAACTCGTGACCTCGACCTTGGCAAGGTCGCGCTCTACCAGCTGAGCTAATGTCGCCTTATGCAATTAAGCGTTGCATGACGCTGTGTAAATTGGTTGCGAGGAGCTGATTTAACGCGGAATGCAATTCGCGCCGTGCAACGGCACCGACCGAAGGTCGTATTGACTTATTATCAATCGTTAAGTGCTTCTTTAGCAACCTAAAATTGGTTGCGGGAGGCGGATTTGAACCACCGACCTTCGGGTTATGAGCCCGACGAGCTACCAAACTGCTCCATCCCGCGTCCGAATTTTACTGCACCAAGAGAAACATGGAGGCGCGTCCCGGAGTCGAACCGAGGTCCACGGATTTGCAATCCGCTGCATAGCCACTCTGCCAACGCGCCTTAACGCTGCTGCCTCTTGAGTACGGGGAGGCATTCTACGGATTAACGTGATCGAGTCAACACTTATTATTTAAAAAAAGTGTCAGCTGCCTGTTTTGCAAACGAAAACATCAAAATCCACCCAGTTTGCGGATCTTTTCAGCATGGTTTGCCTTTTTATTCTTCACTCCCTGTTTTATCTTCATTTTATTTCTTATTAACATTTTTGTGACAAGTTTTGTGTCCGCAATGTGTCTGTCTTAATTTTTAAACAACGTGTCTTTTTCCTCTACAGTGAATGGGTTGCAAGGAGTAATGCGACACTATTCAAATCAAGGAGGAAACATGAAATACAAAATGACAATGCTCGCTTTCGTGCTGGCCACCAACTTTGCCCACGCGGGTCAAGGCGACGATAAAGTCTGGATTTCCATTGGCGCTGATGCGCAACAAACGGCACGTCACGCTGGCGCCAGACCGATGTTGTCACACGCTGTTGCAAGCAATGGCAAAGCATGGGTAGGTGAAGTCAGTGAATCGCAACTGGCCGCGCTGTCTCATGAGATGCATGAAAATCACCACCGCTGTGGTGGCTACATCGTGCACACCTCAGCACAAAGTGCCATGGCAGCCAGCAATATGCCGGTGTCCCGCGCTAGCTTTACACCACCAGCTATCAAGCAGCAGGCGCTCGTGACACCTTGGCTGGACCAAATTCAATCAAGTTTAATCGTGAATACCATCGATCGCCTGACCGACTTTCCCAACCGCTTCTACACCACGACATCGGGCGCACAAGCATCCGATTGGATAAAGGCACGCTGGCAATCACTCGCTCAGGGATTAAACGGTGTGACAATCTCTCAAGTGTCGCACAGTGGTTATAACCAAGCGTCGGTGATGATGACTATCGAAGGCGCAGAAAGCCCTGATGAGTGGGTTGTGATTGGTGGGCATCTCGATTCCACCATTGGTGCACGCACAGACGAGCAAAGTATCGCTCCTGGCGCCGATGACGATGCCTCCGGGATTGCGGCAGTGACAGAGATCATCCGTGTTTTATCGCAGAATGACTTTCAACCCAAACGCAGTATCGCCTTTGTCGCTTATGCCGCCGAAGAAGTTGGACTCCGTGGCTCGCAAGCTATTGCTAACCAATTTAAACAACAAGGCAAAGATGTACGTGGCGTGTTGCAGCTTGATATGACCAACTACCAAGGTTCAGCAGAAGATATTGTCTTTATTACCGATTATACCGATAGCGGGCTCACCCAGTATCTCACTCAATTACTCGATACCTATTTGCCTACACTTAGCTATGGCTTTGATACATGCGGATATGCGTGCTCCGACCACGCGTCTTGGCATCAAGCAGGCTATCCTGCAGCCATGCCGTTCGAAGCAAAATTCAATGACTACAATCCCAATATTCATACCCCTCGCGACACACTCGCCAACAGTGATAGCGAGGGACGTCATGCAACCAAATTCACTAAGCTAGGCCTTGCTTATACGGTAGAGCTAGCCAACGCAGACTCGCAGCCTAATCCGGGTAATAACCTCAAACTTGGGCAGCCTATCAACAACATATCAGGGGATCGTGGCAGCGAGCGCACCTATCGCTACCAGTTAGAGACCACCAGTGATGTTGTCATCCGCACCTACGGCGGTACAGGCGATGTGGACCTTTATGTCAAACAAGGTGGTCAAGTTAGCGCTGATAACTGGGATTGTCGCCCCTATCAAGGCGGAAATAACGAAATCTGCCGGTTTGATGGCGCATCGCCAGGTGAGTTTTCAGTCTTGCTTCGGGGCTATAGGGATTACCAAGACGTCAGCTTGATTGTTGAATAACCACAATCGCTCAAATAGGTAACGGCGAGCGACCCATCGGCTCGCCTTCTTATCAACTTTTTGAGCCACCGTGATTGAAAGGCGTCCGCGTGGCGCCCTATTTGTCAGAGGGGGTAAGGAAGCGAAATGTTAAGTTGATTCGCTCGCTCGTCGGCTTTTGTGTTTTCGGCAAACTGTGCTGCCAATGAGTTTGGGTTGTACCTCTCATCACCAACAAGGATCCGTGATTCAATAAAACCTCTCGCTTTTCTTGCCGCTTAGGATGACGAAAGAGAAAACGGCGGCTCGCGCCCAAGCTGACAGAGGCAATCGTAGGTTGCTCTCCCAGCTCGGACTCATCATCTCGGTGCCATCCCATGTAATCGCTGCCGCTACGATAACGATTTAACAGGACAGTGTTAAAGGGGGTCTGGCACTGCGCCTCTACCCAGCCTTTGAGTTGGCGCAAAGGGTGAGTCCAAGGCAGCGGCTGAAGCGTTAGCCCACTGTAGGTATAAGGATGATCACCATACCATGCCAATAGACGTGGCTGCATCACGGTGCGGCCAAACAACGAAATCGGCAATTGTTGCCAAGGCGTTTGTGCAAGTAAGGTTGAAAACAATGTGTCAGCACAGCCCACTGATAACCACTTCGGCCACCAGTCTACCTGAGCATCAGGCATATCAGTGATCGGGTGGCTATCAAATGCCGCATCAGAAAAGAAACTTTGCTGCTCGGGAGGGCGAGCCATATAACACTGCCTTGTTCAATACTGTTAGACAGTGAGTATGGCTGCCGTTAGCGGATTGGATCAACTCGCTGACCGTTCATACCATTCAGTCGATACCAACCTGCAATACTAAAACGCTGCCTTTTGGCTGGAAGCACTTCATGAGGGAAAGCTTCGGATAAAAACGTCACCAATCGTCCCGCTTTCGGCCATAGGGTTTGCCGATGGCTACCGTCAGGGTTGTAAATGACGATTTCGCCCCCGTCTTGTTCAGACCAGTCTTCATTGAGATACAACACGGTGGTCACCTTACGGTTTGACCGTCCTTCGAAGGCATCATAATGCTTGGCATAAAAGTCGCCGGGGTTGTACTTGGCAAAATGCGCTTCATATTCAAACAGCCCCAAAAAAAGATGACGATTAAATGCCTGCTGAAGATCAGCCATTTTTGCTAATAATGCATCCACGGCAGGCTGGCGCCCGCGCTCTAACCAGTGAATTTTATCCCGGCGAATTTGCGTATTGGTGTGCTGTTTTTGTTCGCGCCCAATGGTGGCTTGCGACCATTGGGCCGGTAGGCATGTGTGCAAGTCATGCACCTCTTGCGCTGACAAAAATCCGTCACACACACTGAGTCCATGCGTCGCAATATCATCGATGATAGCCAGGTTGCTCAAACACTTGTCTCCGCCTAGGAATAGAGACGCTACCTTACTGCGTTTAACGGGCAGGACAACATGTGTTATTTATCGTAACCATAAGCAAACCTAATCGATAACGTTATTTCCTTTCAAGATATCAACGGAGTAAATCATCGAGTTTTGCTTTCCAAATCGCGAGTGCGAGCGCTGGGCTACGTAGCATTTTTGGCGTAGGGATCCAGCCATGCTTTAGACGAGCAAACACATCAAAGCGACTGGCTTGGCCATCGATGGCCTCTGCAACCACTCGCCCCGCAATATTGGTTAATCCAACGCCATGCCCCGTATAACCATGTGCGGTATATATATCATTGCCAAGATGCGCAATGTGCGGCATGTAACTGCGGGTCACGGCAAACATCCCGCCCCAATGATAGTCCATTTTTACCTGGGCCAGTTGAGGGAAAACCTTAGTCATCCGCCGGTGGAGCCGCTGGGTCGAATCCTTATATTCTCGATTAAAGGGATGATTGACACCCCCAAACAACAAGCGCCCCTCTGCCGTCGGGCGGAAATAATCTAAACAGTTGTTGAGATCCGACATCGCCATGCGATTAGTAATTGGCATGCGCTCCCCGAGCGGTTCGGTAACCGCAATAAACGAGGCAACGGGCAGAACCTTGGCTTGCGCTTGGCGGTGTAACCCCTCTAGATACGCGTTACAGGCAAGTAAAACTCGAGGTGTATTCACTCGACCTTGAGGTGTGATCACCGCATGAGGTTGCCCCTTAACCAAACGTGTAGCAGGGGTGTGCTCATAAATTTTCACACCCATTTGCGCCGCGGCACGAGCGAGGCCTAGCGTGTAGTTTAACGTGTGAATGTGCGCACTATTAGGATCGTATAATCCGCCTAGATAGCGGTCAGTATTTGCAACATCTGCCACTCGCGCTTTATCCCACCACTGGGCATCAGGATACTGATAACGTCCTTGCTTTAATGCATGCCAGCTTTGCAGCTCTTTTTGCTGCGCGCAATTTAAGGCAAGCTCGATATAGCCGGGTTGAAAGTCACAGTCAATCTGGTGATGCTGGATACGCTCACGCACAATATCAACGGCTTCAACCGACAAGTCCCATAACTGTTTGCCCCAAGCTTGCCCATAGGTTTCGTCAACTTCTCTCAGCCCAAGGCAATATCCCACGAGGCATTGGCCACCATTCCGGCCAGACCCTCCCCACGCCACCGTTCGCGCATCTATAACGGTGACACTGTAGCCACGCTGTCGCAATTCAATGGCGGCATTCAGGCCCGTTAAACCCGCTCCAATGATACACACATCTGCCTCTTGTGTGCCTGCCAAAGCAGGAAATGACAGCGTTTGGTTTTGGCTGGCGACATAGTAATTTGTCACCGCGTTGAAGTTTTTATCAGGTCGAACCGTTTTGACCATGCTCTCAATGGTTACTCTTAGTATTAAAAAGAAAAGGTAGTAAAAAAAGACAAGCACTATGGCTTAGCGCCAACACACTCTCAAAGGCCGCAAATACTGGCACCGTCCTCCCTTTCTGGCAAGCCCTTATTCTCATCACTTTACCCGACCATTTGGGGGAGATGGCGACGGTTATGCTAACGTTAGCAAGGTATTGCACTTTATCCAGGTTGGTAAAAAACTCGTTGACACTAAGGTCAAGTACAATATGATGCGCTCGACGTGTACTCGGCCAGTAAGCCATTGAAGGATCATGACAATGAAAAAAATTTCTCACGGAATCACCGCCACGACACTTGCGCTTTCAGCCATCTTTGCAAGCGGCGTTCATGCAGACGATAAGGTACTCAACCTCTACAACTGGGCAGAATACATGCCAATGGACGTGATTGAAGCGTTCGAAGAGGAGTATCAAGTCGACGTGAATTACTCCACCTTTGAGAGTAATGAAGCCATGTATGCCAAGCTTAAACTCCTAAATAGCGAAGGCTACGATCTGGCGTTTGCCTCAACCTATTTCATTGAGCGAATGGTCAATGAAGAGATGCTCGCCAAAATTGATAAGAGCCAAATTAGCCATTTTAATCAATTGCGCCCAGGCCTACTGGGTCAGCCTTTTGACAAAAACAATGACTATTCGCTGCCGTATGTGTTTGGTGTGACTGGCATTAGCTACAACAGTGATTACGTCGATGGCAGTAAAGTGGCCAAGTGGGCTGACTTATGGCGTGACGACTTCAACGGCCAAGTTATGCTATTGAATGATGTGCGTGATGTGTTTGGCATGGCGTTGAAAGCGCAAGGTCATAGCATTAACAGCACCGAAGAGGCTGAAATTAAACAAGCCTATGAATACCTACGTGAATTACGCGATAACGTGGTCGTGTACAACTCTGATGCGCCGCATGTGCCGTTTGTCACCGGTGAAGTGAGCATTGGCCAACAATGGAACGGCAATGCTTACATGGCGCAACAAGAAATCGAAGGCATTGAGTTCGTCTACCCACAGGAAGGGGCGATCTTATGGATGGATAATTTTATCATCCCAAAAAACGCAGAACACAAGACCTTGGCACACCAGTTTATCGATTTTATGTATCGTCCTGAGAATCAGGCGAAATTGGTGGAAGAATTTGGCTATCCAGCCCCGAACACCAACGCGGCTGAGTACTTAGAGGCCGAGCTAAAAGAGAACAGCACCATCTTCCCATCCGATGAAGCAGTTAATAAAGGTGAATTCACCAATGATGTCGGTGAAGCGGTGAAAATCTATCAAAAGTACTGGCAGATGTTGAAAAGCTAATCGCGCGCATCTGTGATAACAATCTGTACCAAGGCCTCATCGGAGGCCTTTTTTGTTTTCCAAGTCAATAACCCACATTTGTCACTATTTTTAGTCAATGGGTTTTTGCTATGCTCAGACGTAAACGCGCATCACCCACTTAAATAACTGACGACAAGGACGTTACCCCATGATTGACTTTCGCTCTGACACCGTGACCCAGCCCGATGCTGCCATGCGAGACGCCATGGCTAACGCCCCTGTGGGCGATGATGTGTATGGCGACGACCCGAGCATTAACGCGCTGGAAACATGGGCGGCTGAACGACATGGTTTTGAAGCCGCACTCTTTACCGCCTCGGGTACCCAAGCCAATTTATTGGCCCTGATGGCGCATTGCGAGCGCGGTGATGAGTATTTGTGTGGTCAGCAAGCGCACAATTACAAATACGAAGCAGGCGGTGCTGCTGTGTTGGGCTCGATTCAGCCACAACCCATTGAGAATGAGTCAGATGGGACCTTGTCTTTCGATAAAATCGCCGCAGCTATCAAGCCCGATGACTTTCATTTTGCCCGTACTAAGCTGCTCAGCTTGGAAAACACCATAGGTGGCAAAGTGTTACCTTTGTCTTATTTAGCCAAGGCGCGAACATTTTGCGACCAACATCAACTGCAGCTACATCTTGATGGCGCCAGGGTTTACAACGCGGCTGTCGCACTGGAGGTGGACATCAAGGCGATCAGTTGTCACTTTGACTCGATGACGATTTGTCTATCCAAAGGGTTAGGCGCTCCTGTCGGCTCACTGCTACTCGGTTCGAAAGCCCTGATTCACAAAGCCCGTCGTCTTCGTAAAATGTTAGGTGGCGGCATGCGTCAAGCGGGCATATTGGCCGTTGCCGGCTATAAAGCACTCACCGAAAACGTGGAACGCTTGGCAGAGGATCACGCTAATGCGCATTACCTCGCCAGTGAGTTGGAAAAACTGAACGGCTTTTCCACCAGCGGCTATCCTGTGCAAACCAACATTGTTTATGTCGATGTGGCCGAAACAATCAATCGTACACGCCTGCAAATGCGACTGATGGAAAAGGAGATCCGCGTCTCTCTGTCCGGCAATCCAGCCCGTTTGGTGACACATAAAGACATCTGCCGCGCAGATATCGATACCCTGATCGCCGCGATAAAGGCATCTCACTAAGCCGTTCCAACGCACAATCGTACCGGGCCCAACGGCCCGTTTTGTACATAAAACCACCAGGCAAAGCAAAATTGTGACCCCATCCCAGCTTTCTCCACCAAGGTCACTAAAACAATCACTTACAGCCGCTACACTGAAAGTCATCACCGACAAAATGCCAATATGGGAAGCTCTATGGCTATCACTCCGCTAACAAGCGATCGTTTATACCGTGAGTCCAGTTTAAAGCACAGTGACATCACTTCAACCAAACACCTTGCGCCACTCGACGAGATTGTGGGTCAAGATCGTGCCCGTCACGCGGTTGAGTTCGCCATGTCCATCAAAGAGAAAGGCTATAACATCTATGCCATTGGCCAAAATGGACTTGGAAAACGCACCATGATGATGCGCTACCTCAACCAACACTGGCAAAGTGAGTCACCGGTTTATGACTGGTGTTACGTCGCTAATTTTCATGAAGCGCGCTCCCCAGAAGTATTGAAGCTGCCTGCGGGTAAAGGCAATGAACTCAAAAAGCATATTGAGCAACTGATGGGCAAACTGGCCAACGCCCTGCCCATGGCATTTGACAACGAAATGTATTACCAGCGTGCTGAAACACTGAAAAACCAGCTTACTGAGCGCCAACAAAACGTCCTTCAGGGATTAAGTGAAACAGCAGAAAAAAACAATGTGAGTTTAACCATCACCCCTCAAGGTGATTACCAATTTGTGGCACTAAACGGCGAGGAGCCTCATACCGAGGAGACCTTTGACGCCCTCTCACACGACGAGCAGATGGCCTTTGGCAAAGTCATCGATAAGCTAGAGACGGAACTGCGCGGTATTGTTCGCCAACTTGGCGAATGGGAGTCTGAGTACGCGGAAAAACAAAAAGCCTTGGATGAGGATATCGCCCAAGAAGTCATCGCCACGCAAATGGCACCGCTTAAGAAAAACTTTGCTGACTTGCCTGACATTTTAACCTTTTTAGACGCCATGCAAGCTGACATGCTTGAGCACCTCGATATTTTCCTTGAAGACAGTGAGGAGCAAGCCGCACTCGCGTATGCGGCGCTGGATAAAAAACTCCCTCGCCGTTACCAAGTCAATGTGTTAGTCAGTCAGAATGACGCACAAGCGCCGATCGTGGTTGAGGATAGCCCTAGTTATCACAACCTGTTCGGTTATGTTGAGAATGCCACGTTTAAAGGCACGGTGTTTACCGACTTTTCATTGATTCGTTCAGGGAGCCTTCACCGCGCCAATGGCGGCGTGTTGCTGATGGATGCGATTAAAGTCCTTGAGAAGCCTTATGTGTGGGATGGCATCAAGCGGGCCCTCAGTAGCCGCCAGTTAAGTGTTAGCGCCCTAGAGCGAGAAGTGACCCTAAGCGGGACTGTGTCTCTCGATCCGGCGCCGATTCCTCTGGATGTTAAGATCATTTTGTTTGGCGACTATCAAACCTATCAGCTACTCCAACGTTACGATGCGGAGTTTATTGAGCTGTTTCGGGTCACCGCCGACTTTGAAGATGACATGCCGCGCACTGAGAGCACCGAGCAACAATACGCCAAGTTCATTTCAAGCATTATTCATGACAGTCATCTTCTTCACTGCAGTCGCAGTGCCATTGCGCGTATTATTGAGCACAGTGCTCGCCAAGCTGACGATCAAAATCGCTTATCACTACACTCCGCTGATATTGCCAACCTATTGCGTGAATCTAATTATTGGGCCCACCACGCCAAAGCAAACAGTATTGGTGCCCTGCATGTAGAAAAAGCCCTCGCCAGCCGCAATATGCGCGTCAGTCGATTGCGTGACAGCATGATGCAGAATGTGGAAAACGGCGTCACACTGATCAACACGCATGGCACGGCACTGGGTCAAATCAATGGCCTTTCGGTGCTGAGCACATCGGATTACAGCTTTGGCTTACCCAACCGTATCACCGCGACCACGGCGTTTGGGGAAGGAGAAGTGCTGGATATCGAGCGAAGTGTGAAACTCGGCGGCCGTATTCACTCCAAAGGTGTGATGATCTTGTCAGCATACCTGGCAAGTTTATTGGGCAAAACGGACACCATTCCACTCAAAACCCATCTCACTTTTGAGCAATCATACGGCGGTGTGGATGGCGATAGCGCCTCAATGGCGGAATTTTGTGCGATTTTCTCTGCCATCACCGAGGCCCCCCTTCGTCAAGATATTGCCATTACTGGCTCGATGAATCAGTTCGGTGAAGCGCAACCCATAGGTGGTGTCAATGAAAAAATCGAAGGCTTTTTTGATGTGTGTACGCTTAAAGGGCCGAGCAGCACTCAAGGGGTGATCATCCCAGAAGCCAATATCCAAAACCTGATGCTCCGCAAAGATGTGGTACTCGCAGTCGAAAAAGGCGAGTTTCACGTGTACGCCGTTTCACATGTCAGTGACGCCCTTGCTTTATTAGCGGGACAGGCCGCAGGCTTTGGCCCTGACAGTGATAATGGGTCTGGACTGTTAGCCATCGCGATCGACAAACTGAATCACCAGCGAGCGGCACATCAGTCCCAAAAATAATCGACAACCATCAACCTATCTCAGTACTGAATGCGGCCAATCGGCCGCTTTTTTATTCCGGCTTTTTCGTGGCACTTACAAATCATTCGCCATATCAACCCTTTACCTTGTTGTGACACTTCTCACACTTTCCACTCGCCGCTTAACTTGATCCGACGCAAAAAACAACGTGAAATTTAAGCGTAATATCCAATGAAAACCATTCTTATTTGGATCTCGCACTATGAAACTGTCCACGCTTAGTCGCGGCCAATCCGCGCGTATCACCAGTGTCCATCATGTGCCTGCCTCTATCCGCCACCGCCTCGCGGTCATGGGCGTGATTCCAGGCACAGGCGTTGAGCTTGTCAGACGCGCCCCACTGGGTGATCCACTTCAAATTCGTCTCGATAGCGAACAACTGATCGTACGTCGTGACGTCGCGAAACTGATTGACGTGGAGGTACTCTGATGAGCTCACGCCGCATTGTACTCGCAGGCAACCCAAACTGCGGGAAAACCACCTTATTTAATGCGCTCACCGGCTCACAACAGAAAGTCGGAAATTGGGCTGGCGTCACTGTCGACAAAAAAGTCGGTACGCTCTCTCTGGCGCATAACGACTGTCAAATCACAGATTTACCCGGCCTTTATGCGCTAAACGCAGGCTTTGACGCCAGTATTGATGAGCAAATTGCCACTTACGCCATCGATAGCGGTGAGAATGATTTTATTATTAATGTCTTAGATGCCAATTGCCTAGAGCGCGGTCTATACCTCACCCTTCAACTGCGTGAACGCGGTGTCCCTATGGTGGTGGTGATCAATAAAATGGATTTGCTTGATCGTAATGGTCAACAACTCGACACCGCCAAATTACAAACGATGCTGGGCTGTCCCGTATTGACCGTCACCGCATGTCAACCGGCGACCGTCGACACCCTGTGCCACCAGCTCGCCCACCTGACCACCCACTTACCCGTTTGTGAGGCGATGTACCTGAACTACGGTGCGCCATTAGAAAACTGGATTCAAAACCAGCTTGGCGCCCGTTTTCTTCATTCCGCCGCGGCACAAGTGAATCAACGTGCGCACTTGCTCGAATGCTTAGAGCGGGGACGCTTGCCTGATGGTAGTACCGATGCTGACCAGCAGCAGTTTACGATAGCAAACCAAGCCCTTTCAGACTTAGACACTGACATCGTCATTGCTGATACACGCTACAGTGCGATTCGTGACATGGTTCACCAGGCTCGCCGCGAGCTTCGTCATCTCAGTCGCAATAATACCGAGAAGCTAGACAAAGTCATTCTCAACCCCTTCTTATCACTGCCCATTTTGCTCGCCGTCCTCTATGCGATGTTTGTGTTTGCCATCAACATTGGCGGCGCCTTTATCGACTTTTTCGATATTGCCGCCGGCGCGATACTGGTAGATGGCACCCACCAGCTTCTTGACGGCGTACTGCCGACGGCGATTGTCACTATTCTCGCCGATGGCCTCGGAGGAGGCATTCAAACCGTTGCGACCTTTATTCCTGTTATTGCAGGCTTGTACCTGTTTTTAACGGTATTAGAAAGCACAGGCTACATGGCACGTGCCGCCTTTTTATTAGACGGTTTAATGCAAAAAATGGGGTTGCCGGGCAAAGCCTTTGTTCCCTTAATCCTCGGCTTTGGGTGCACCGTCCCCGCCGTGATGGCAACGCGCACATTAGAACAGATTCACGAGCGCAAAACCGCGGCTGCGATGGCAACGTTTATGTCCTGTGGCGCTCGCCTGCCTGTATACGCCCTCTTCGCCGCGGCGTTTTTCCCACAAAACGGACAAAACCTTGTTTTCGGCCTCTACTTACTTGGCATTGTCGCGGCGATAATCACCGGCCTGATACTGCGTCACACCCTTTATCCAGGGCATAGTGAAAGCCTGCTGATGACACTCCCTGACTACGAGCTGCCGCGTGTGCGCCATGTGATGAACAACACGTGGCAAAAACTGCGTCGGTTTGTCCTTGGTGCAGGTAAAACCATTGTTATCGTGGTGACGATTCTGACCTTCTTCAACTCGTTAGGCACCGATGGATCGTTCGGACACGAAGACAGCGAGTCCTCCGTCCTTTCGAAAACAGCACAAGTGATCACGCCGGCCCTATCACCTATCGGGATTGAAGAGGATAATTGGCCTGCTACCGTCGGGTTGGTGACCGGGCTATTTGCCAAAGAGGCCGTCGTCGGCACCTTAAATAACCTTTATGCGCCCAGCGAAGAAGCCGAAGAAGAAACCACACTCGGAGAAGCGCTGGTCGAAGCGGTTCAGAGCATTCCTGAAAACTTATTTGGCATTGATTATACCGACCCATTGGCTATCGACGTCGGTGAGATTGAAAACACCGAGGCCGCCGCACAAGCGCAAGAAGTCAGTATGACAACGTTTGATAATCTGCATCGTCAATTCACTAGCACCGCCAGCGTGATGGCCTATCTCATTGTTATCCTACTATACACCCCATGTGTTGCCGCTCTGGGCGCCTACACACGCGAGTTTGGTCGCCGATTTGCCCTGTTTGTGGCGAGCTGGTCAATGCTGCTCGCGATAAGCGGTGCCACGTTATGCTACCAATTCAGTCAGTTGAATGTCACCACCACGCCAGCCACACTCTACATCACTGGCCTTTGTGCCTTACTGATTGTCGTGGTGGCACTCATGCGCTACGTCGGCAAACATCCCCATTGGTTTAAGGAGACCTATTATGATCCTGCAAAAGCTCAAAGCCAGTGTCAGTCAGGCGGGTGTCATTAGTCGCACAGACCTCGCCAACCAGTATGGGATAAGCCCAGACGGTATTGAAGCGATGATGGCGACCTGGGTAAAACGCGGGGTGATTATTCGACAATCGGGGCATAAGGATCCGCAAGATATCCACTACCGTTTGGCACACCAGAATGAAATACAATGCTTTAGCATGATTTAGCCCTCCTAACCGCGTGATGATCACAAGGCAGCCTTAGCGTTGCCTTGTTGATCAACAGACTCAGTGACTCACCTTATCCATTCGACGATCACACATCGCATTTATCGTCTTGCGCCCTTACACACGTCTCTGAACTAAAATCAAAGGAGTCGATGTAGAGGGATAAGCCATGAGCCGCTATCAAACACAATCCAGTGAGGCACAATACCAACCTGGCTCTAACGAACGCGTCCTCAAAAACCACATGGGGGTGACTGATCCCACCAAAATGGAAGACATTGAAGCTGTCTTACTTGCGAAGCTTTACGAACGTGTATTCACCGGCGGCCATTTCCCACGCCAATTAAGGGTTAGCACCCTCGCCAGCTGGCATCGACAATGGCTGGGCAATGTTTACCCATGGGCCGGTCAGGTGAGGAATGTTGAGCTGAGTAAAGGTGGGTTTCGTTTTACTTCCCCCAAGCAGATAGGGGCCTGTTTGCAGCATTTTGAAAGCGTCTTTCTCAACCAGTACGCGGGGGTATCGGTAATGCCGCGCGCGACGCTCATTCGTTACCTTGCACAAAGTCACGTTGAGTTCATTCTTATTCACCCATTTCGAGAAGGAAATGGACGAATATCGCGTTTACTCATTGATGTGCTGTGCCAACAGGCGGGCTTAGGATTGTTGGACTATCGACTTTGGGAAGAAAACAAAGACTTTTACATTGCGGCAATTCAAGCTGGTGTCGGGCATGACTACCAGCACATGGAGCGGCTGATTAACGACATTTTACCCCTCACATTTTCATCTTTCTCAATCAGCGAGCGCTAAGTTTTGATATTTCTGCCTGCTCGCTTTAAGCCTTGCCTCCACTTCTTCGGTTGATGCTTGCGTCTCAATCGCGGTCGAGCTTGCTACCGCACGCGTTATCATCGCCGTCGTCACCTTTTTTGTTTTTTTCTGCATTAATCGCCTTTTCACAGTCACTCTTGTCATCACTGATTAAATTTTAGTCAAAAAATAGCGTTAATTCAACGCAGATACCTGTCTGTTTTCTTCAAAATTGTGAAGCACAACGTACGCACTGAACAAGGAAAAGACATACAAAAACGGCGACCCTTAAGGTCGCCGTCTTGCTTATTAATGGTGCCCCGGGCCGGACTTGAACCGGCACAGCGCGAACGCCGAGGGATTTTAAATCCCTTGTGTCTACCAATTCCACCACCAGGGCACACAATCTTTTCAGCCGCTTACGCCACTGTTTTATGTTTGGAGCGACATACGAGGTTCGAACTCGTGACCTCGACCTTGGCAAGGTCGCGCTCTACCAGCTGAGCTAATGTCGCTTTGGTTGCGGGAGGCGGATTTGAACCACCGACCTTCGGGTTATGAGCCCGACGAGCTACCAAACTGCTCCATCCCGCGTCCGTATTATTTTAGCCAGAGTTCATGGAGGCGCGTCCCGGAGTCGAACCGAGGTCCACGGATTTGCAATCCGCTGCATAGCCACTCTGCCAACGCGCCCTCGCGCTTCACCTCTCGGCTAAGTGGTTTGAATTCTACATAAGTTTTTSCGCCTGTCACGCAAAAATTATCATTTTAGCGTCTAACCGACGATTATTTACCCAAACGTGACATTTCACTACTCTCTCGGCGCTAAGCGAGCCCTAAAAAGGCCGATTAGCGTGGCGACTCATGCAGCATTTACAAAAATGCCAGCCCGATTAATCCAGGCTGGCACCGACCAACACTCTATCCATTCACCTAGACGTCAGCGAGCAGCCGTTCACGTTCATCTTTTTCAATCAATTCCCAATGACGCCCCTGCTGTGCTCCAGCGAGCTTCCACAGTAGATTGATATCGATATCTTTACCGTGTGTCATTTGCACTCGACGGAACATTTCCTGCGGCGCCATGCTATAGAACGTCGACACGTCTTTCACACCCGACTTTTTCAGCATTCTTTCAATCGTTAATCGTAAGTTGGGTAAATCTCGCAGCCGAAGACTGGATGTCGATGTTTTCTGCGCTTTATCTTTGAGCGCACGCTGTAAAGACTGTTCAATCATGGTAGGCAAGTCGGGATCATGGCCTAAGTAGAGCGCGGTCACATCATAATAGTTAACCACCGCGGAGGTACTTTTCTTTACATGAACAAATTTATTGCAGCCTTTGGCGATTAACTTGTCGGTGAGCAGGCCTCCTCCTCGTAGATAAACATGCTTTCCGGTAAGCAATGCAAACATCGCCTCTTGAGAGAAAAAACCAAT
Organism: Salinivibrio sp. IB868; assembly: GCF_001995655.1. Taxonomy (NCBI): domain Bacteria; kingdom Pseudomonadati; phylum Pseudomonadota; class Gammaproteobacteria; order Vibrionales; family Vibrionaceae; genus Salinivibrio; species Salinivibrio sp. IB868. The sequence continues at coordinate 26,406 of NZ_MUEW01000009.1, read as the reverse complement.
ACCACCAAACATAGAGCGTTGCTCCATCTCTCCATAACTATCCAGAAAACGCATTAATTGGGCTTCAAATTGCTTCGCCATCGAAAACTCTCCTTCAGCGAATAGATGTTCATATCGAGCCGTAAACTGGCTCACAAAAGTGACTGATAAGTTAGTCAGCGTGCATGATTATTTTAACGAAAAGAGGTTGCATCAAATGGCAACCGAATACTATGCATCTGATCACTTATCGCCAAATACCCCCTCCATTTAGTGCGGTTTTTGTCACATTTATTACAAACATTTTTTCGTCGTTAAATAAAGTCTTCGATGCATCTATGCTTAACGCAGGGCGATGAGTGCGCTAAATTAATAGTGGTAAGCTAATAGTCAGGGAGCCGACATGTCGAGACACCCGCTGTTAATAGAAGTAAGTCATTTATTGCCTGGGGGATTGCACAGCTATGTGCTGTCTGAGTCGTGTTACTTACAAATGCTCCAACAGGCAGGCGAACCACCTCGCCTTTTGGTCGCGATGAAAAATGAGGATGAAGATCAGCAGCGCCCGCACGCCATTTCTCCTATCGTTACGCTTTGCGAGATTGCAGACTTCAATCGTCATGGTGCGCATGAAATCGCGTTGACGTTACAAGGGATTGAAAGTGTCAAAGTGAATGCGATTGACGCGGGTGAAGGTGACGTCAATATGGCGCGTTATACACCGTTGCCAAAATGGCAACGCCATGCTGTTCCCAAGCACTACCTCTATCTGAGTGAGAAGCTGCAGCAGTATTATCGATCGAATCCGACACGCCACGAACACTTCCAGTTAACACAGTACGATGAAATTGGCTGGGTTTGCCTGCGCTGGTTGGAGTTACTCCCCATCGAAGTGAAACAAAAACAGCTTCTACTCTCCCAGCCTACGGCCTTATTGGTGGCCGAGTTTATTGATAAACTATTGCGGTATCCACTTATTGACGACGACTAAGCGACAGATGAGTGACTGTGTAAATTATCATCAAAGACGCCAGCAGGCTCACTGATTCAGAGAAAGGCGGTTCTCTTTTATTCTTCACCGCATTACTATGCAGTCTGCTGACAATTACTATCAGGACTTATGGATCATCTTTCATTTTTTTGGGTCTCACCGGATCGTGATAAGTACTTACGCTCCCTAGAAACCGAGTTTTACAAGCGTGCCGTCGAAACCATCCGTGTCAATCGCCTGTCCCTACCTCCTTTACCGGATGCTGTTCTGTCAATACAACGCGCTAGCAAGCGGTCGGATACTACCATGCGGGATATTGCCAACCTCTTGTTGGACGATCCAAGCTTATGTGGGGCCGTGCTTAAAGCTGCAAACTCCGCTTTATTTGCTCCCCGCGCCACAGGTCAATGCAAAGATGTTCAAACCGCCGTCTCTCGGCTTGGCGTTGATCGCGTTTTAGGGATCATCACAGCCGCCGCCGTCTATCAGCTCAAGAGTGATGCCACGTTTTCCAAGGCCTGCAACGCACTATTGAAAAAAAGTGCGCAAAAATCTCGTGAACTCGCCGCTGCGATGGCACTGGTGACGCAAAAAGTCAGAAACTATTGTGATGAACCGCTTTCAGTGGAGCCCGAAAAAGCACTGATTGTGGGGTTGCTTGCTGATATTGGCTTATACAGCGTGATTGGCGAGTTTCAGCGCTTTGTGAATCAGGGACACTATCTAAAATTTGACATTGCAGAGCGCGTCTTCTTCTCACTGGCGGGCGACTGCAGCCGTCTTGTGCTCAAGCAGTGGCAGTTTGACCGTGACTTTATCGAAGTCGCCATTAACAATAAGCTCTACACTAAGCCGCGCCCCGATATCACCTATTTAGATATCGCGAGAATGGCAAATCACTTGTTATTGTTTCGCAATCAAGATGACGCAATAGAGGATCATGAAGTGGAAATCACTGCGCCTGGCGCAGAAGCTTTATATGAGCTATCCAACCTCGATGAAAAAGAGTTCTCTCGTCAGCTAAACCAAGTCATGGACGCAAGCAGTATCTGACCCAAGCCAGGGTGGTCTTTCCTTTGACCACCCTTGTCTGATTTTATTGACCAACCTATTAACCGGTTGATAACCTCAAGCTCTACTTTCTTAACACCGAGCAAAATCAGATGTTTTCAGGGATGCTACTCATCTTCTCGCCGCTTATTATCGGCTATCTAATCCCCATTAAGCAGGCGCGCTACCTCAACGCCGTCAATACCCTGACGATGCGGCTAGTGATGGTCATTTTAGTGTTGATGGGCTTAAGCCTCGCAGGCTTAGATAACCTCGGGCAACATATTTCCACCATTTTGTATTTCGCTGCCACTTTCTTTATTTGTATCGGCGCGGCCAATCTGCTTGCCCTGCCTGTTCTCGATAAGCTCTTCCCAACCGAGACCCATGGCCACCAACATAAACTGACCCTCAGCGCCATGATGTCAGAGTCCGGTAAGCTGATTGCGGCTGTGGCCGTTGGCTTAGTCGTAGGGCTATTACTCAATCAAGATCTTTCTTGGGTCGATACGGCCAGCGAGGGGATTTTATTACTTTTGCTCTTATTGATTGGCATTCAGCTCCGCAACAGTGGCATGACGCTGAAGCAAATCATTCTCAATAAAAGTGGGCTGATGATTGCGGCTCTCGTTGTCGCGACCTCCTTGCCCGGTGGCTTGCTGGCGGCATGGTGGTTAGATATTCCTTATCATCACGGGTTAGCGATGGCATCCGGCTTCGGTTGGTACTCGTTGGCAGGGATCTTAATGGGCGACGGACTGGGGCCTGTCTACGGCGGTGCATCATTTATTCTCGAGCTCGCGCGCGAGCTTGTGGCGATTATGATTATTCCAGTGTTAATCCGGCGCTATCCGCTCACCGCAATTGGATATGGTGGTGCCACCGCGATGGATTTCACCTTGCCGATCATTCAAAGCACAGGCGGGATTCGCTGTGTACCGATTGCGATTGTCAGTGGGTTCATACTCAGCTTGTTGGTGCCCGTTTTGATGTTGTTTTTTCTCTCACTCGGTGCCCGTTGAACAAAAAAAGGGGTAGCAAGATGCTACCCCCTCTTTTTACATTTCCTGGTTTAGCGCATGCAATTATTGGCTGCGCATCCAGTTATCCATTTCAGTACGCAGGTTGTCTGACTTGGTACCAAAGATAGCTTGTACGCCACCCGATACCACAACTACACCCGCTGCACCTAGCTGCTTGAGCTTGTCTTGGTCAACAATTTCAGTGTCAGCCACTGAGACACGTAGACGAGTGATACAAGCATCAAGACCTGTGATGTTGTCTTTACCACCGAATGCAGCCACCAAGTCGCCCGCAAGCTCAGAGCCTGTCGCGGTTGACACGTCAGCGACCGCTTCGTCTTCACGACCAGGGGTTTTCAGGTCAAGGGCACGAATCACTACACGGAACACGATGTAGTAGAGTACCGCATAACCAAGGCCCAGCAGCACCAGTGTGGTCACGTTCTCAGCACGTGGCATTTGCACGATGAAGTCGATAAAACCGTTCGAGAAAGTATGGCCGTGAACAACGCCCAACGCGTTAGTCAGAACATACGCCGCACCTGCCATGATAGCGTGGATACCATACAGCACTGGCGCGATGAATAGGAACGAGAACTCGATAGGTTCAGTGATGCCGGTCAAGAATGACGTCAGTGCACCTGATGCCATGATACCCATGATTTTGGCACGGTTTTCTGGCTTGGCAGAATGTGCGATAGCAAATGCCGCCGCAGGTAGACCGAACATTTTGAACAAGTAGCCGCCAGCTAACTGACCAAAGCCGTTACCTGCTTCACGAGTGACATCGTTTGCGGTCAAGAAACAGGTCATGATGCCGTTTACTTGCTCGCCTGCGTTGTTCACACAGCTACCCGCTTCATAGAAGAAAGGTACGTTCCAAATGTGATGCAGACCGAATGGGATAAGCGCACGCTCTACCACACCGTAAATACCAAATGCAGTAACAGGATCTTGTGTCGCCGCCCAGTGAGAGAAGGATGCGATAGCACTGCCGATTGGTGGCCAGATAACAGAGAGGATCACACCAAGCGCGATAGAGATGAAACCGGTAATGATTGGCACTGACCGTTTACCGGCAAAGAAACCAAGGTAGTCAGGCAGTTGAATCGTGTAGAAGCGATTAAAGGTCCACGCCGCGACACCACCGGCAAGAATACCGCCAAGTACCCCTGTCTTGATAACGTCAGCGCCCATAACCGGTGCCATCACGTCCAGTGTCGCCACCATGATGCCGTAACCGACAATCGCAGACAGACCCGAGACACCATCATTGTTGGTGAAGCCAAGGGCAACACCCACAGCAAACAGCAAGGCCATTTGACCAAATACAGACCCACCAGCTTGTTCCATCATGTGTGAGACAATATCTGGCATCCAGCTAAAGTTGGCAGCACCAACACCCAAAAGTATACCTGCGACCGGAAGCACAGATACTGGAAGCATCAGCGCTTTACCGACTTTTTGCAGGTTAGCAAAGAGGTTTTTTGACATAGTTCTTGCTCCTGACAAGGACGTTTAACAATGTGTCTCGTCGGACTAACCTTCCGATTCCCCCGCAAGAGGCCAACCGATACCACAGGCGCCGAGAGCACAAACGATTTGTGATTATTGAACTCACCCAAACTATAAGGGGCGAATCATCACCTTGCCTATCAGTGACGATTTTACTGATTAAAAAGTAAATATAGATCACAATTAGAATTGGCGACAAAAACAGCAAAAAACAACATAAGATCATGATTTAAAATGACAAAAAATCTATTGACCAGGGGAAAGGATACGAACAAAAAAATAGCAACCCCTTCACCCCTAACGTTATTTTACGTAACGAATTAATACAGCGCGTAATGCCTAGGACGTAGATTGATAATTCCTAATCATTTCAAAAAGGTAGATGTGAAATTGCGCGAGATCAACTTTGATAGGCTAGCGATATAAATCGGTTATTTTGTTGCAAACATAACCGAAAAATGACGCAGAATTGACCAAGTGGGATGGTGCCTTATCAACGCCGAGATAATCAAAAAGCGGTGTTTTCTTGCGGCGAAAGGAGCGTGACGTGCTAAGCAAGAAAAACGCCCGACAAGGTTATCGGGCGACTTGAATTATTGCGGGTTTGCACCAGAAAAAAGCGTAAAAAAGTTACGGCTGGTGATGTCACAGACCGTTTCCACCGATTCACCCTTTAACATCGCGACGTACTCAGCAACTTCTTTCACATAAGCTGGCTGGTTTTGCTTGCCACGATGGGGAACAGGTGCCAAGTAAGGCGAGTCTGTTTCAACCAGCAGGCGCTCAAGCGGTATACGACGCACCACATCTTTCAGCTCTGTGGCCTTGTTGAACGTCACTATCCCAGAAATTGAAATGTAGAAACCGAGTTCAATCGCCGCCTCTGCCATCTCATAGCTTTCTGTAAAACAGTGTAGCACACCCCCGACGCGCTCAGCGCCCTCCTCACGTAAAATCGCAAGCGTGTCTTCACGTGCCGCGCGAGTATGGATAATCAAGGGTTTGTTAAGCTCAACCGCGAGACGGACGTGCTGGCGGAAAATCGCTTGCTGCTGCTCAGCAAGCTCTGGCTGATAGTGGTAATCAAGCCCTGTCTCTCCTACCGCCACGACACGCTCATCAGCCGCTAAGGCTTTCAATCGGTCGTAATCGAAACCATTTTCGATATCCAAAGGGTGCACACCACATGAGGCAAAAACATGCGAGTAAGGTCGGATCATGTCTAGCATCGCCGGAAAGCTATCTAGCGTTACCCCCACCGAAAGGAAATAGTCGACGCCCCTTGCCTGCGCTTTATCTAAAACATCGCCAACATTCTGGTGCAGCGAGTCGTAATCCAGTTTGTCGAGATGGCAATGAGAGTCTATTAACACGTTATTCTCCAATCGATAATAACCACTGGCTAACAACCAATTCGGTATTTAGCCCTGTATGAATTTGTAACTGACGCTGTAATTGATGCAGCGCACGTAGTAGTGAATGAACTTGCTGGGTGGTCAGCACATTGGCCACCTCGGCAACCCGTTGATGATGATGCCGATGTACAATGGTCTGCCCCACACCTTGACGCCATTTAAGTACATCAAGCAGAAAATGACTGAGCCAGTTCAATGAAGCGGGATAGTGTGCGACCAACACCTCGATAGTGTCAAACAGGCCCGTTCTCTCGCGCACATAGGTAGAAAAGCCTTCCACCACACTATGGTGATGATCTAACCCGCCCGATGCCACAAAGTCACGAGCAGCCAAGGGGGCGCCCCGATATAAGCTTACCGCATGGTCTGGCACCGAGCGCTGCAATGCTTGCTCGATCCACGCCTTGGCTGTGTCAGCTTCAGCCTGCGGTGCCTTCCACACACTGCAGCGACTGACAATGGTCGCAAGTAAACTATCCAGCGAGTCTGTCAATAACACGAAGTAACACCCTGAAGGTGGCTCTTCTAGCGATTTAAGCAACGCATTGGCCGCGGCTTCCCCTAAACGCTCGACACACTCTATGACAATAAAGCGCGCCCCGCCCAATTGCGACGTTTCCAGCGCTTGTCGTTGCACTTTGCGCACTGCATCAATACCAATCTGCTTGCCGGGCTTCTCGGGGGCTAGCCAGTGAATATCGGGGTGGTTACCCGCCGCGAAAAGCTGGCAATGATGACAATGCCCACAGGCGCTATCGTTTTGATGGCCGCACAGTCGCACCTTGGCAAGCTGGCTTATCAACGCGCGACGGCCGCTGCCCGGGGGAGCGGCCAACAAGAGCGCATGCGGAAAGCGCGCACTCGTCAAGAGTTGCTGCCAATGCGCCCAAACGCCTTCAAACCAGGGATAAACGTAAGGCGCTGGGTATGCCAATGTTATCTTGTCACTCATACGCCTGGTTGCTGCTTAAGCCAATTTTCTAGTGCCGTTTTAATCTGAGCGGTCACTGTGTCTAGCGACTGGCCCGCATCAATCACCACCACACTGGGATCGTCGTTTGCCAATGCCAAATAACGCGCTCGCGTGCGCTCAAAAAAATCCAGTTGCATGGTCTCAATCCTATCCAACTCACCTCGACCCCGCGCACGTGCAAGGCCTACCTCTGGGTCGATGTCCATATACAAGGTCAGTGAGGGGGCAAACGTCCCCAAGACCGTTTCTTTGAGGCTTTTCATCAGCGACGTGTCCATACCCCGTCCCCCACCTTGGTAAGCCTGTGATGACATATCATGGCGATCACCCACCACCCATTGGCCCTTCGCCAGGGCGGGTTTGATCACGTTTTCGACAAGCTGTACCCGTGCGGCGTAAAGCATGAGAAGCTCGGCTTTATCCGTGAGCGGTTCATCTGGGTGACCTTGTTTGACAAGCGTACGCAACTGTTCCGCAAGCGGCGTACCGCCGGGCTCTCGCGTAGTGATCACATCCTGGATTCCGGCGTCGAGTAACACCTGTTTGATCTGATTGATGGCCGTACTTTTGCCCGCGCCTTCAAGGCCTTCTACAACGATGAAATGGTTCTTCATTGATTCTTCAACACTTTTAAGTAATCACGCACGGCCCGATTGTGTTCGGCCAAGGTGGTAGAAAATTGGTGGCCGCCTTTACCCGTGGCGACAAAATAGTAGTAATCCGTTTTTGCTGGCTGGGCAGCGGCAAAGATGGCCGCTTTACCTGGCATCGCGATCGGCGTCGGGGGCAAGCCATTAATCACATAAGTGTTATAGGGCGTCGGTGTACGTAAGTCACGTTTACGAATATTCCCCTCATACTGATCGCCCATACCATAAATCACGGTGGGATCGGTTTGTAAACGCATACCGCGTCGCAACCGATTAACAAATACCGACGCCACCTTTTCTCGCTCACTCGCCACCGCGGTCTCTTTTTCAATGATGGAAGCCAGGATTAATAGCTGATAAGGGGTTTCTATCGGTAAGTCCTCGATACGTTGCTGCCAAGCCTGCTCCAAGGCCACTTCCATTGCACGCGCGGCGCGTTTTAGCAATGCAATATCGGTATCCCCCACATCATAAGCGTAGGTTTCAGGAAGCAGTAATCCTTCTAATTTATCGTGTTTGAGCCCAAGCGCATCAGCAATTGCCTGTTCACTCATGCCATCCAATGTTTTGTCAAGATGCGGCGCGGAGGCAAGCTGCTTGCGCCACTGGGCAAACGTACTCCCTTCGACAAAGGTGATTTCATCTTGATATTGCTGCCCTGAACGCAGAGTCGCGAACGCCTCGGCTAGTGTTTGTCCAGGTTGGATCTGAAAGGTGCCCGCTTGCACCCGAGTCAGCTCTGGATAAATCCGTGGCGCAAACTTCGACCAGATGCTTGATGCCATCCAACCGTTGTTTTCAAATTTTGCAATGACCTTATGGTAATGTGCACCGCTAGGGACAGTGAATAGCTGAGGCGTCTGCAAGGATAACGGCGTGGAAATAAACGCCTTCGTTTGCCACAGCACCCCAGCGACTGAGGCCAAGACTATCGCCATCAATACGCTCACCAGCCCCAAAAATCGCTTTTTTAGCACGCGTTTAACCTCTGTTGTAATCGCCTTGTCAGCGTATGCGTTTTATAACTTGTTTCATTGATGGATGTCACTGGCACCACCTTCATCAAGGTATTGCAAATAAACACTTCATCGGCACACCACAGCGCCGTCTCATCGACCGCGACCGTTTTACATTGGTAGTCCGTGAAACCTTCAATCACGGCCATCACTTTTTCTCGCATCAGTCCCGCCACACCGGCATATGCCAAATCAGGTGTATAAATGACATGGTCTTGGCACCAGAAAAGATTGGACGCCGTGGTCTCAACCAGGTTGCCAAACATGTCCGCGACCACGAAATCATCGGCCTCCACGTCTTCCAGTGCCAGCTTTAGACGCACCTGCTCTAACCGATTGAGATGTTTAAGCCCCGCAAATGGTGACGCGCCAAGTTGCATCTGCGTCGTCGCCAACGCCACCCCATGCTGTTGCCAATGATGATAATGGCGAGGAAACGGATGTAGGCTAACAATGACGGTTGGCGACGAGCAGCCTTTGGGACTGTAACCGCGTCCCCCCTGGCCTCGGGTGATAATCACCTTCAACACCTGTTCATCCTGCGAATACTGACACGCTTGATCGAGCGTTATCGCGAGTGCCGACCAATCAACCTCGCGAATGGCTAATCGCTCACAAGTGCTTTGTAAACGCAGTATATGTGCATCGCGATCAAGTAATAGCCCCTGATACACATGGCCAGTGGTAAAGCAACCATCACCAAATTGGAGCCCTCGGTCAGCGACCGCTAATTCGCGACAAGGATGTCCGTTTACCCAGATCATCTATCAACCTCGACAGTCAACTATTCTTACCGACAATAAAAACCTTACCGACAATAAAAAACGGCCCGAATCGTCGGGCCGTTACTATAGCAGACTCTTTTTAGGCTGTATAAACGCCTATGCGTATTACAGCTTTTTGAAGATCAAAGAGCCGTTGGTGCCACCAAAACCAAAGGAGTTACACAAGGCGTACTCCATTTTTACGTCACGCGCTTCGTGCGGTACGTAATCTAAATCGCAACCCTCATCGACATTATCAAGGTTGATCGTTGGTGGTACGGCTTGATCAATCAGCGACATGGCAGTGATAATTGACTCAGCAGAGCCTGCCGCACCGAGCAAATGACCGGTCATCGACTTGGTTGAAGAGACCAATACACTGTCCGCCGCCTCGCCCATTGCACGACGGATCGCTTTACTTTCCGCCACATCGCCTGCCGGTGTCGAGGTACCGTGCGCGTTAACGTAACCGATTTGTGCTGGGTTAATCCCCGCATCACGAATCGCTGCTTCCATCGCCAGTGCCGCCCCTGAGCCATCTTCACTGGGTGACGTCATATGGTAAGCATCCCCGCTCATGCCAAAACCGGCTAATTCACAGTAAATGGTCGCGCCACGTGCTTTCGCGTGTTCATATTCTTCAAGCACCATGACGCCAGCACCATCACCCAGCACAAAACCATCACGATCTTTGTCCCATGGGCGAGAGGCCGACTGTGGATCATCGTTACGTGTTGATAATGCTTTGGCGGCGGCAAAACCGCCAATACCAAGCTCGGTAGAGGCTTTCTCTGCGCCGCCGGCCACCATAGCGTCTGCATCACCGTATGCAATCATACGGGCGGCATGACCAATATTATGCAGGCCTGTGGTGCATGCGGTGGAAATCGAGATGTTTGGGCCACGCATGCCGTAATTAATCGACACGTGCCCTGCAATCATATTAACGATGGTTGATGGGACAAAGAAGGGGCTGATTTTACGTGGACCCTTCTCCATATACGCACGATGGTTTTGTTCTATCAAACCAAGACCACCAATGCCTGAACCTATCGCGACACCAATACGGTGTGCATTGTTGTCATCAACTTGCAGTCCGGAGTCTTTAATGGCTTGCACACTGGCAGCAATGCCATATTGAATGAACAAGTCCATTTTTCGTGCATCTTTTTTCGACATGTAGTCTTCACAATTGAAGTCCTTAACCATGCCCGCAAATTGAGTAGCAAAGTTAGTGGCATCAAAATGCTCAATCGCTGAGATACCGCTTTGCCCGGCTAGCAGAGCTTTCCATGAAGACTCAACTGAGTTACCCACGGGTGACAACATACCCATGCCAGTCACAACAACACGACGCTTAGACACGATGATATTCTCCGGAGAATATAAGTTTGGAAATTAGAATAGCTTAAAAAGAACACAGGCGGTCGAGGAGACCGCCTGGTAGGATTCTGAGATTACGCTGAAGCGCCGACAACGTAGTCGATAGCTGCCTGTACAGTAGTAATCTTCTCTGCTTCTTCATCTGGAATCTCTGTATCGAATTCCTCTTCAAGAGCCATTACCAGCTCAACGGTATCCAGAGAGTCCGCGCCCAAGTCGTCTACGAATGAAGCTTCGTTTTTCACTTCTGCTTCGTCGACACCTAGTTGCTCAACGATGATTTTCTTTACGCGTTCTTCGATGTTGCTCATATTAATACTAGTCCTTACAAGATTCGCAGATGCGATATGTGCTGTAGTTTATTCATTAATGTGGAAGTTGCAAGACCTCCACGGCTGGTCAAACCACGATTTGGGGACAAATCAATCGGAGTTTGACGTGTGTCATTCGAGATTGCAACGGTCTCGATCAAATCATGTACATACCGCCATTGACGTGCAAGGTCTCGCCCGTCATATAAGCAGCATCATCAGAGGCTAAAAACGCCACCGTTGCAGCAATCTCTTTTGGATCACCCAAACGCCCTGCTGGCACTTGTGCCAGCGTCGCAGCGCGCTGTTCATCATTTAGCGCCTTGGTCATATCGGTTTCGATAAAACCAGGCGCGACTGTATTCACTGTGATGCCACGCGCAGCCACCTCACGTGCCATGGATTTGGTAAAGCCAATCACGCCGGCTTTTGCTGCCGCATAATTTGCCTGTCCCGCATTACCCATCACACCGACCACAGAACCAATATTAATGATTCGGCCACAGCGTTTTTTCATCATCGCACGCAATACTGCCTTTGATAAACGGAAGATTGACGTTAAGTTGGTGTCCATAATGTCCTGCCACTCATCGTCTTTCATCCGCATCAATAGGTTATCACGAGTGATACCCGCGTTGTTAACCAGAATATCAACGTCGCCAAATTCTTTTTTGATCGTATCAAGCACCTCTGCGACCGACTCTGGCGAGGTCACATTGAGTGCCAGGCCTCTACCGTTTTCACCGAGATAATCGCTAATTGCAGCGGCGCCTTTTTCGCTGGTCGCCGTACCAATCACGGTGGCACCACGCTCCGCTAAAAGCTCTGCCGTTGCTCGGCCGATCCCACGGCTTGCGCCTGTCACCAGCGCTACTTTTCCGTCTAGTTTCATTCGGTTACCCTTTTAGTTGATTCTGCCGGCATGCACCGGCAGTCACAAAGTGTCTTCGTAATACGGTTTATGCCTTCGCAGTGGCGAGGCTGGCGCTATCATTGACGGCCGCGCTGCTCAACGCCTTGTTGATGCGTTTGGTCAAGCCAGTCAGTACTTTACCTGGGCCAAATTCCAACAGCTGTTCCACCCCTTCAGCCGCCATATGCTCAACCGTTTCGGTCCAGCGCACCGGGCTATGTAATTGACGCACTAAGGCTTCTTTAATTGCAGCCGGCTCTATCGGCGTTTCCACATCAGCGTTGTTGACCACAGGAATATGTGGCGCATTAAACGTGACAGATTCCAGTGCTTGCGCCAGTTTTTCTGCTGCCGGTTTCATCAGCGCACAGTGAGAAGGCACCGACACTGGCAGCGGTAATGCACGTTTTGCACCCGCGTCTTTACACAACGCATTGGCGCGCTCCACCGCTTCTTTATTACCCGCAATGACCACTTGGCCTGGCGAGTTGAAGTTAACCGGTGAGACCACCTGGCCTTGCGCCGCTTGCTCACAGGCTGCCGCAATCGCATCGTTATCCAAGCCAATAATTGCCGACATCGCTCCCACACCGGCTGGGACCGCCTCTTGCATCAATTGACCGCGCAGCTCGACAAGCTTAACGGCTTCTTTAAAATCCAATACACCCGCACAAACCAAAGCAGAATATTCACCCAAACTATGGCCAGCAAGCATCGCGGGCGCGGCACCACCTTGTGATTGCCAGACGCGCCAAATAGCCACAGACGCCGTCAACAAAGCTGGCTGTGTGCGGTGCGTTTCATTTAAATCCGCTTCTGGCCCTTGCTGGACCAATGCCCAAAGGTCATAGCCAAGCACTTCTGAGGCTTCTGCAAACGTCTGCTGGACAACACCATATTGTTCGGCGATCTCCCCGAGCATACCCACGGTTTGGGAGCCTTGACCGGGAAAAACAATCGCAGTTGAAGACGTCGCTGTTGAAGAACTAGCTGTTGAAGACATAGCTGTTTTCCTATTAATTTTAGAATCTTACGAGCGCGGATCCCCACGCAAAACCACCACCAAAGGCTTCGAGTAACACGGTGTGTCCGCGTTGAATACGCCCATCACGTACCGCCTCATCCAGTGCGGTCGGTACTGACGCTGCCGACGTATTGCCATGACGGTCAAGCGTCAATACCACTTGATCCATCGACATCGACAGTTTTTTCGCTGTCGCTTTAATAATGCGGTAATTGGCCTGATGCGGCACCAACCAGTCAATGTCTGTCTTTTCAATTTGGTTGGCCTGAAGCGTTTCTGTCACAATATTGGCCAGTTGTGTCACCGCCACTTTAAAGACTTCATTCCCCGCCATATAAAGCCAAGCTTCATCGGCCTCTAACGATTGACCACGCTCTGGATACTTAAGTTTCAAGAGCTCACCAAATTTACCGTCGGCTTTTAAGTGGGTGGACAAAATACCATCATTTTCATCGGCGGAAAGCACGACGGCGCCTGCACCATCACCAAACAAAATGATGGTGGAGCGATCATCGGGATCACAGGTATGTGAAAGGCGATCAGCGCCCACAACCAGTGCATTTTTGGCTAACCCGTTTTTAACATATTGATCCGCGACACTTAACGCATACACAAACCCAGAGCATGCCGCCGCAATATCAAAAGCGGGACAGCCTTTAATCCCCAACATCGCTTGCACATCACAAGCGGCAGCGGGAAAGGCACGCTCACCACTGGTGGTCGCCACAATAATCAGGTCAATGTCATGTTTATCAATGGCAGACATCTCTATCGCCTGCACGGCGGCCTGATAAGCCATCGAGGCAACGGTATCTGTGGGTGCAGCAATGCGACGCTCTTTGATCCCCGTACGGGTCACAATCCATTCATCACTGGTGTCTACCATCTGTTCAAGGTCAGCATTGGTGCGAACCTGTTCAGGCAAATAGCTGCCTGTGCCCAAAATCTTACTATACATGAAGACTACTAATGCCTCTCGAGAAGAACTGCCTCTAAACGGTCACTTATCTTAGTTGGGATTTGCCGTTCGACCTCGTGCACCGCTTCAAAAATAGCGTTTTCGTAAGCGGCGATATCAGCGCGTCCGTGACTTTTTACAACGATGCCGCGCAATCCTAGCAAACTTGCGCCGTTGTACTGGTCGGGTTTCAGCTGTTGGAGTTGATTTAAAAGATCAGAAAATAGCCATTTCGCGATCCAACGCTTAATAGGATGCGGGTGGAGATGGGCTTTCACCTTGTCGATGATCAAGCGTGCGACACCTTCGCTGGTTTTTAACGCCACGTTGCCGACAAAGCCATCACAGACAATCACATCGGTCTCGCCTGTATAGATTTGATCGCCCTCAACGTAGCCGGTATACCGCACTGCCTCACTTTGCTGCAAGAGATCGGCACAGCGGCGCACCAAGTCATTCCCTTTGATCGCTTCTTCACCAATGTTTAGCAGCCCGATTCGAGGTGTATACCCCAATTCAGCCTCCGCCAACACCGCGCCCATCACTGCAAATTGGAATAAGGTATCGGCATCACAGGCCACATTGGCGCCTAAATCCAGCAACCATTTACGTTGATAATTAGCACCTGGTAAGGCTGTCACTAGAGCGGGACGGTCGATGCCGGGTAAGAGCTTGAGCAAGTATTTGGATAGCGCCATAAGCGCGCCGGTATTGCCCGCACTCACACACGCATCTGCTTCACCACTGGCCACCTTTTCCAGTGCGACACGCATAGACGTGCCATGGCTGCGACGCAGCGCCGTCGACGGTCGCATGTCATTAGGAATAACGTCCGGGGCATGGACGATAGATAGTCGGGAATGATGCTGGGCATGGCGTTGATTCAGTGACGCCTGGATGCGAGATTGATCGCCCACCAGGATCACATTTAGGTCCGCAAAACGCGACAATGCCTGCACGGAGGCAGGCACTGTGACTTGGGGACCGAAATCCCCGCCCATCGCATCGAGTGCAATGGTTAACCTAGTCAAGGGTCAACCTTACTTGTTGATAACCTTGCGGCCGCGATAGAAACCATCTGCCGTCATGTTATGACGCAGGTGAGTTTCACCGCTAGTTTTGTCTACAGATACAGCTTGAGTACCCAGTGCATCGTGTGAACGACGCATACCACGCTTAGAACGGGTTTTACGGTTCTTTTGTACGGCCATTGACCCTACTCCTCGTTACTTTGCTTTAAGTTTTTTAGTACGGCAAACGGATTTGGACGCTCATCAGCAAGTGGGATTTCCCCATACACCATGTTGTCTGCACTGACCTTACAGTCGGTGTCTTCGTGCATGGCGACTTGTGGCAAGGCCACAATCAACTCGTCTTCGACTAATTGAATCAGATCAATCTCACCGTTTTCGTCGACTAATGCCGGCTCATAAGCATCCGGTAAATTGCCAACCTGGTCATCATTGAAAACCGGGCTATAAACGAATTCAGTTTCACAGCGATATGGAAATGGTTCCCAACAACGTTGACACTCAAGACTCACTGTTACGGTCGCACGACCGGTGACAGTTTTGAGCCCTTGGGCGTCAATGTCGAACGAAAGCATCACTTCCGCATCACTATCGATGCTTTGGGTTGCCTCACCGAGACGCACTAAACGCTGCTTGTCTACAATACCATCATAGTCAAGTTGCTTTTGTGCACAACGGAACGGATCAACCGTCAGCGGTAGCTTTACCTTCTGCATAGGGCGCGAATATTAGCCTCCAAATGCGCTGGAGTCAAAGAAAATGTTACCTGTGTCAGGCGCGAAAGGATGATAGAGACAAAAGCGCACAAGCCATTGGTGATCGGGATGCCTCTGGCGCCTCGTTTACTCAGACCGGCAACGATGAAAACCAACCCTTTCACCGCGGTCAACAAGCCAGCCAGGCATACCTCTCCCGCTTTGCCCGACTCAAAGTCGCGCCCGCTATTTTTTCAGGTTAGACTGAGAGTTGAAAATAAACAATCATCGACCACGCAGATTGTTTAGTCACCTTCAACTGCGCGCAATATAAGGAACGATCATGCACACGACGCAACCTCCCAAAATTGTGCTGGCTTCAAGCTCACCGTATCGTCAAGCCATCTTTAAAAAGTTTGCGCTTCCGTTTACTGCATTCGCGCCGGCGATCGATGAAAGCCGGCATGAAAACGAGCGTGCCACCGACATGGTTGAACGCTTGGCACTCGAAAAAGCCATGGCGGGGATGCCGCTATTCGATAATGCTCTCATTATCGGTTCAGACCAAGTTTGTGTGATTGACGAGGAGATACTTGGTAAGCCGCATGCGCGAGAGGTAGCGATCGAGCAGCTAAAACGGGCAAGCGGAAAGCAAGTCACCTTTTATACAGGAATCGCGTTGATTAATAGTGATACGGGAGAACATCAATCGGACGTTGAGCCCTTTCATGTCGATTTTCGTGAGCTAAGCGAACAAGAAATCGTTCGTTATATCGACAAAGAACTGCCGCTAGATTGTGCCGGCAGCTTCAAATGTGAAGGCTTGGGTATTGCCCTTTTCAATGCTATGCACGGGCGTGATCCGAATACCCTTGTAGGCCTCCCACTGATACGCTTGCGTGAAATGTTAGAAAAGGAAGGTATCTCAGTTATTTAATGCGCTAACTCATCGTCAGCGCACTCGTATTTGCAACCGTATCAACACGCACTTAAGGATAATCAAAGCGGCCAATTAGCTCACCAGCTCGTTTAGGCTGTTTAGTACGGCAACTGGCTCATAGGTCGAGAGGCTGGCGGCGCCTTCTACGCCCCAAGTGACGGCAAGCCTTGCCATATCCGCATTGATGGCCAATTGCATATCATGGCCGGTATCACCAATCATCAGTGCTTTATCACGTGGAATACCTGTTTGCGCTAACACTTCATCCAACATTTGAGGATCCGGCTTAGAGGCCGTTTCATCGGCGCATCGGGTCACCGAAAACAAATCGTGAGTTCCCGTTTCCGCCATGGCCCGATCGAGTCCAGCGCGTGATTTCCCAGTTGCCACCGCGAGCGTAAAACCCTGCGCTCTCAAAGAGATAAGGGTGTTTTTTACGCCAGGATAGAGCTGACAAGGCGTCGGATTATCGTAGACAAATTGTTGACGGTAGTGCTGAATCCAATCGGCATACCACGCCGGATCAGCGTCAGGGTAAAGCCGCTGATAGCCCTTTTCTAAGCTCAAGCCAATCATGGTTTGCAAGCGTTCTGGTGGCAATATAGGCAACTGCTCAGTCAGCCGAGCCGCCGCGTCCAGGCTTGAGACAATGCGCCCAATCGAATCCATCACAGTGCCATCCCAGTCAAAAATTAACAGTGAATATGGCGCAATCACGGAATGCGACGGTCGCTTGATCTCGCTTACGCCAGGTTGCCAAGGGGAAGTAAACGGTGATTCAACTGTCATTGCTTTAACCTCTGAGTGATGCTGTTTTCGCCCTTAGTCCCTCAAGCGCCCGCTCAAGCTTAGGCTCCATCGGCGCATTAAGCGTCATGCTTTCATCCTTGCCTGGGTGTAGGAAGCGGATGGTGGCCGCATGTAAAAATAAACGATCCAGCCCAAACGACTTGGTATACGCATCAAAACGTGGATCGCCATAACGATCGTCCCACGCCAACGGATGACCCATATACTGAGCGTGCACACGAATTTGATGCGTTCTCCCAGTCACAGGGCTTGCTTGCACTAAGGTTGCTTCAGCGAAGCTTTCAAGCACTTTAAAACGGGTTTCTGACGGCTTACCTTTAGGGTTAACGCGGACAATACTGTTCACCTCATTTTTCAATAAAGGTGCCGTTACTTTGCGCTGTTTAGCGGGCCATTTGCCCATCACCAAGGCGTAATAGTCTTTACGTACTGTTTTTTCGCGAAATTGCGCTTGCAAATGACGCAACGCGGAACGTTTCTTCGCAATCAGCAAAATCCCAGACGTATCTCGATCGATCCTGTGTACGAGCTCCAAAAAACGTGCCTTAGGGCGAAGCGCGCGCATCGCTTCTATTGCCCCAAATTGTAACCCACTTCCTCCGTGCACCGCTGTCCCCGAAGGTTTATTGAGCACCAACAGATGGTCATCTTCATAAAGAATGCAATGCTCAAGCGCGGCCACTTTGTCTAATTTAGTACTGGGCGCGGCTTTCTCATCGCGCTCTGGAAGGCGGATGGGAGGCACCCTCACCACATCTCCGGCTTGCAGCTTATACTCTGGTTTTATGCGTTTTTTATTAACTCGCACTTCTCCTTTACGAAGTACGCGATAAATCATACTTTTTGGGACGTTTTTCAGCTGATTTCGCAGAAAATTGTCAATTCGTTGGCCGGCGATATCGTCATCGATGTCGATGAATCGCACTTGAGTTTTTTGTTCTGTCATAACCTTCATTCTACCGCTAAGCACAGCGACATGCACCTGCTACGGCAAGTCACCCCTCACTTAGCACAGCAGCGGGTTGTGTTCCCCCCTGTAACCGCGAGCGGCACAAGGCATTATCGTGCAAAAAAACACCACGTCTGCGCGGTTTTACTACCAACACAACATAAGCGAATAAAGCCGATTGCTGGACTTTAGTCTCCCTGCTATAGTTGCGGCGTTAATCAGAAAAGCAAACGCTTATCTGAAACACAGCTTATCGCCTGTGACAGCGATTTCATCAGTAGAACATGCACTTTTCGACAAAAGGCCTGGTCTGTGATGAGTCAATCAAGTGATAGCTGTATACGGTTATATCCGTAAAAGAACCATAATTCCGAATGCTTTTAAGGCGTTACGCGGCAATTGGCGTAAGACGTAAACCAAAAGCACCCGTTTAGTGTGTTGACACGAGACTGTTAGTCAGTGTCAGAGCTCTCCGCCATCGGTAAAAACGGCGGACGCCAACTGCGTAATCCGGTGAGCCATAAAAACCGTTGCAGCTGGCCGATTAAAACTTGCCCGAGCGCACCCCTGATTTTCTCCAGCCGGGAGGCTGCACCATATCAGACTTGGGGTCAGGCAGCATTGACGACTGCTCTCGTCATCAACCGCTAATAACAACGATAAATAAATGAGAAAAATCAGATGAAAAGAATGTTGATTAACGCAACTCAGAAGGAAGAGTTGCGCGTCGCATTGGTTGACGGTCAACGGCTATACGATCTCGATATCGAGAGTCCTGGCCATGAATCGAAAAAAGCTAATATCTATAAAGGACGCATTACCCGTATCGAACCTAGCCTGGAAGCGGCATTTGTTGACTATGGCGCCGAACGACACGGTTTTCTCCCTCTAAAAGAAATTGCTCGCGAATACTTCCCTTCCGGTTACACCTATCAAGGCCGTCCAAACATCAAAGATGTGGTGAAAGAAGGCCAGGAAGTGATTGTCCAAGTGGACAAAGAAGAACGCGGCAACAAAGGGGCTGCACTGACTACATTTGTCTCGCTTGCGGGCAGCTATTTGGTATTAATGCCAAACAACCCACGTGCTGGCGGGATTTCTCGTCGCATCGAGGGGGAAGAACGCAGTCAGCTAAAAGAAGCCATGTCTGGCCTCGAACTGCCACAAGGGATGGGCTTGATTGTACGCACTGCAGGTGTGGGTAAATCGGCCGAAGAGCTTGAATGGGACTTGAAAGTCCTGCTCAATCATTGGCAAGCGGTGAAAGAAGCGGCTGGCGCCAACCCTGCGCCTTTCCTGATCCATCAAGAAAGTAACGTGATTGCCCGTGCAATCCGTGACTATTTGCGCCGTGATATCGGTGAAATCTTGATCGACAGTGAGAAGGTCTTCCAGCGCGCCCAAGAGCACATCAAACTGGTTCGTCCTGACTTTGTCAGCCGCATCAAGTTTTATGAAGGCGAAGTGCCGCTATTTAGCCACTATCAGATTGAAAGTCAGATCGAATCTGCCTTCCAACGCGAAGTGCGCTTACCCTCAGGTGGTTCGATTGTCATTGATCCTACCGAAGCCCTAACCTCAATCGATATTAACTCTGCCCGAGCCACCAAAGGCAGTGATATTGAAGAGACGGCACGCCAAACCAACATCGAAGCGGCAGAAGAGATTGCACGCCAATTGCGTCTGCGTGACTTGGGTGGCTTGGTCGTGATCGACTTCATTGATATGACCCCTGTCCGCCACCAGCGCGAGGTGGAAAACAAATTGCGTGACTCTGTCCGCATGGACCGTGCACGGGTACAAATTGGCCGCATTTCACGCTTTGGTTTGCTGGAAATGTCACGTCAGCGCCTCAGCCCGTCTCTGGCAGAAGCCAGTCATCATATCTGCCCGCGCTGTAAAGGCACTGGTGTAATTCGTGATAACGAATCGCTAGCATTGTCCATTCTTCGTTTGATGGAAGAAGAGGCAATGAAAGAGAACACGGCGCAAGTACTGGGTATCGTCCCTGTCCCCGTCGCCTCTTACCTACTTAACGAAAAACGTCGCTCGGTCCAGCACATTGAGAAATACCACAATGTCAAAGTGGTCGTGGTACCCAATGCCGACATGCAGACGCCACACTTTGATGTGGTTCGCGTCCGCGGCGGTGAAGAAATGGCGAACCTGTCTTATCAGCTGCCAAGCCAGATTGATGCGCTCAGAGAAGTAGAAGCACGCGAAGAGCCACAACAAGCGCGTCCAGCGAAAAAACGTGAAGAACCTGTATTACAAGGGTTTGCAGCGCCAAGCTCGCCGGCACCAAGCGCAACCAAAACCACCACGTCTGCCACTGAAGCCGAGACAGCCAAGCCAGGCCTGTTCGCGACAGTCGGTAAGTTTTTCTCTCGCCTGTTTGCCGCGCCAGCGGAGGATACCGCAACCGCGTCGTCACAGCCTGCCGCTGCACCTGAGCCAGCTCAGACGAAGCAAAACCAGAAGCCATCACACGACTCACACAACCAACGCAATAAGTCGCGTGGCCATAAGCCACAAAACCGCGATGAGCAAAGTGATAGCAACAACGGCGAACGTGGACGGAACAACAAACAACGCCGCCAGAATAAGCCGCAAGAAGAGCGTCGCGATAACAATCGTAAAGGGAAGAAAACCCGTAACGATAACCGCAACGACAAAGCGAAAAAGCCTACGACGCAACAAGATGAGGCCAAGGTAACCAAGCCACAGTCTGACAATGCGGATAAAGGCAACAAGCAGCAAGACCAAAAGGCGGAGAAAACCGAACAGGTTAAACAACGTCGCCAGCGTCGTAAGCTGAACCGCAGCGTACGTATCAACAAAGACAATGCGGAGACACGGGCCACCACAGACGCTACATCTGATCAAAGCAAAGACTTGCAACAGGTCGGGGCGGAAGTGGCACAACAAGCCAAGCAGCAGCCTGATAACGCGAAGAAAGAAGGTCAGCAGGACAAGCGCCGTAACCGTCGCTCACCGCGCCACCTTCGCGCCAGTGGACAGCGTCGTCGCCGTCGCCCAATGGTGAAAAGCCCAATGCCACTCACCACCGGTATGGCATCACCCGAAATGGCGATGGGCAAGGTGTGGTCGGCAGAGCAACCGGTGAAAGTGAAGCAAGATCGCCGCCGCCAGGACAAGCGCCAAAACAATAAGGCCATTGTCAGTGGTGTTGCCCGTCCAGAAATGGCCATGGGTAAAGTCATTATCATGCAAGCTAAATCGGAGGAGACGGACGCAGTGTCGACCCAACCGATGGCTTCGATAAACACCCCTGAGCCTGCACCGCAACCAGCACAAAGCCAAGCAACACCTGTGATCGACGCTGCGCCTAAGGTCGCGACGCCAGACGCGCCAGCGACAACCCCTGAGCAAGACTCAGAGGTCGATTTGGTGACCGAGAAAGTGATTGAGCGCGAAGCGGAAATCAACGCCCCGACGGCAACGATTCAATACCGCCGCGCTACGTCACCAATGATGAAGGCTCCGGCACCGAACGAAACGGTTGATCACAGCCCTGTGGCAATCGCTGCCTTTAAAGCGCCTAACCCAGAAGCGAAAGCAGCAGGTAGCGCCGAGGCACGAGCGTCTGCCTACGCACCGGCGACCAAACCTCAGTACTAATTCCGTTTGCTTTCGGAATGCTAAAGGCCTCGGCATCTGTCGAGGCCTTTTTTATTTGACCGTTGTTCCATGAAATAACGTGGGCAAAACATACGCAATCTTGCAGCGATACACGGAAAAGTGCGTCGATCCACACGCTTCCATCGCGACTTCCTTGTCAAAGCGAAAAAACTCAGTAACGTCAAGGCAGACAATGATTGTCGTGTCGTCGCGCGAGAAACAGGCTCATCAGAGGCTTAGACGCTGGCCACGACATTGGAACGTTGCTGTAGGGAAGATGCTGTTGCTTATGAAAACCTTGTTTACTGCTTACCCATTTAAACGCCTCCATCACACCTTGATGCTGGCCTTCCTGCTATTGAGCCTCCTCCCTCTGATTTTGGTCGCCTTGTTTTTTCTTAACGCCCATAGCCAAGATCTACAAGAACAAAGCACGGCACACCTTTTATCGGTTCGCGACGGTAAGCAGCAGCAAATCAACGATTACTTTGAGGCGAAAGAGGCGGAAGTCCTTGGATTTGTTGCTTCAGAGCTCGCCTACGCCAGTGGTGGGCATTTTTATGGTTTGGTCAATGCCTTTCAGCGACTACGACCAAACATCGACGCCGCTCGTGATTACGCACAACGCCGCTATTACCTTGGGTCCGGTGAAAGGGTCAAAACGCCTGTGCACAAGGACGATCCCAATTATTCCGCCACCGAGCGTTATCGGCTGCTACACAAACGCTACCACCGCGCTTATCAAGCTTTGCTCGCTCGCGCAGATTTTGACGACCTCCTCTTGGTCGACAAGCAAGGCAACGTCACCTATTCGGTGAAAAAGCTGGACAATTTTGGCACTAACCTACTCTCAGGCCCGCATCGCAATGCACGACTGGGACACACTTTCGCGGCCCTAAAACAGCAAACGCAACAAACAAAAGGGAAGTTAGATCCGACGCCTAAGGTGATTATCTCGGACTTTTCTGCTGAAGATACCGACGCACCCGTTGCATGGCTTGGCGCCCCCATTATTCAGCAAGGGTACCTGCATAGCTACGCGATCTTCCGGCTTCCTAATCATGCCCTTACCAGGCTAATGGCCCCCAGAGAAACCAATGCGATTGAAACACACCTCGTCGGCGATGACGGCAAGACTCGAGCGCATTCAACCAGCAACAGTCAGCTTGTCAATAACACGCCTGCCATAGAAAAAGCATTAGCCGGAGAAACGGGCGTCACCCGCTATCAAACCCAATCAGGCCAAACCGTGCTCGCTGCCTACACCCCCATTCACGCCCACGGTCTCAAATGGGGGCTAGTGGCTGAAGTCCCTACGCAAGTGGCCTACGCTCGAATCCACCAGCTGCAACAGCTTTTTATCGTTGCCATGTTACTTGCGATTCTCGCGGTGGTCATTGCCTCGCACTATATGTCCAACTTTATTACTCGCCCGCTGCTTCAGCTTACATGGGCGGCAGAAAAAGTCAGTGCAGGTGACCTTGATACCCAAATCCACCACACGCGTCGTCGTGATGAAATCGGGCGTTTGGCGGTGAGCTTTGCCCGCATGCGCCATGCCATTCGCGAAAAACTGGCCTTAATACGCCAACAAAACCAGGCCTTAGAAGCTAACATCACCACCATACGTGCTCAGAATGAAGAGCTGCATGTCGCCAACAAGCTGAAAGATGAATTCCTGGCCACCACCTCTCACGAACTTCGTACCCCCTTACACGGCATGATAGGGATTGCCGAAGCACTGATTGACGGTGCGAACGGTCCGATTAGTCGCGATCATCAGTATCAACTGTCGATTATCGTCAACAGCGGCCAGCGCTTGGCCAAGTTGGTTGATGATCTCTTGGACTACCATAAAATGCGCTATGGGCAATTGGATTTGGAGCAAGGTCCTGTCAATCTCAACGCCATCACACAGCTTGTGCTGTCACTCGCCAAGCACCTTAAAAAAGAGAAGCCGCTAGACATCATTAATCAGCTCAGCGACACGCCAATCTGGGTACACGCGGATCCCCAACGGCTTGAGCAAGTTATGTACAATTTACTGGGAAATGCGATTAAGTTCACCGATGCGGGTAAGATTGTTATTAGCGCCGACACCTTGGACGATCGCGTTCGCATCCAAGTGGTTGATACGGGTAAAGGGATCCCCGCGGAACAGCTAAGCACCGTTTTTGAACCGCTCGCACAAGCAGTGAGTAGCCACTATCATTATCAACACGGCGCAGGTCTCGGTCTATCCATCAGTCGTCAACTTGTTGAGCTGATGGGCGGCCAGCTGTACGTCAGTAGTCAGCCGCAAGTGGGGACCACCTTTAGCTTCACCCTTCCGAGCGTCGATGAGCCTCCGGTGTTGACCACCGAGCTTTCCGCCGTCTCTACCCAACACATTCATCAAGATGACACGCGAGAGACCCTCGCTCACTCCTCTTCGGACGTTGTTTCGCAAAGCCAGCATAATCACAATGGCTTACATATTTTAGTGGTCGATGATGAGCCAACCAACCAACAAGTACTGACCAGTTTTCTTAATATTGAAGGCTATCAGGTCAGTACAGCCAGTGATGGACGTACAGCGATTGATCATATCGCCACCACAAAGCCAGATCTCATCTTACTCGATGTGCTAATGCCCGGAATGAGTGGATTCGAGGTCTGTGAGCAGCTGCGTGCACGCTATGACCATGCTGCACTTCCGATTATCATGCTAACCGCCTTAAATCAGCCTGATGATCGCATCTATGGCTTTGAGGTCGGCGCGAATGATTATCTCTGTAAGCCCTTTGATAAAAGAGAGCTCGCCGCACGGATAGCAACACATCTTGCCGCTAGCCAAGCGGAACAGCGCCGCCAAGAAAATCAGCGCCTCGAGCAGGCGCTTGAACAAAGTGCTCGGCAACAGGCCAGTCTACTCGAAACCCAGTCTTGGTTGATTTCACAGCTCTCTCTCGCTCCTGAAGCTATGTTAGGTATGCGAAAAGATGGCCAGGTTCGCTTTGTTAACCAAGCGGCAGCCTCCTTGTTTGAGCGTGAGCAAGACGAGGTAAAACGGATGCATGGCCAAGCCTTAGTGAAAGCGCCCGAGCAAGCCAATCAGATGGAGCGCTATCAAGGCCCACTGACCATTTATATTGAAGGACGTCCCCGAGACGTCGACGGTATGGTGCTGCGTTTTCCCGCAGAGTCTGACATTGACAGCCTGTATGTCATCAACACAGACGCTCCCGTGTCTCAGTCTCGTATACAGAGCCTAGAAAGCGCCATCGAAGCCTTATCTGGCTACGCATTAGGCGGAGACTCGCGCCAACTTGAAACGCTAAAAGCCATGGGGGGCGAATTTGAAGCTATCGCTGAAAAAGCGCAACACCAACAACAAGATAAAGCCAACGCACGCAGACAGCTAATTGTTGATGCCATGGTAGCCAGCTTGCATTACTGGGAAGAAGCCACAGGCAAAAGCAAATTCGATTTTGCCGAGCAAAGTGGTCTTTGGCGCGTCTACCTTGACCGTAGTAGCTTACAAACCCGCACATTGGATAAGTACCTGCTCATCGAAACCCTGCCAAAAACCCCGCGATGGCGCACAGTGCTGAGCTCCATTCGCTTTATCCTCGATCATTGTGACAAACGTAGTACGACCCGTACTCAGCTGGAGTCCTATTACCAACAACTTCGCCAGCTACTGCTAGAAGACTAACACAGCCAAATCGCTCCTTCTCCCAGTGCCTCTCCTATCGGGACAGGCACTGCTGCGTTCCCGCTATCGTTTCTCCACCCTCTTAAGCATCCCTTCTTCTGAGGACAGGCACTTTTACCCTGACAAGCACCCTCTTAAGGCACCCTCTTACGGGGACAGGCACTGTCTCTTATGAGGACAGTCGTGTCTCTTATGAGGACAGTCGTACTTCTTGCGCTCTCATTTCTTGTAAGGACAGGCACCTACATGTTATCCGCAGGCCCCTCGCTCTGTCCGACACACTATCAGCTCTTATAGGGACAGACACTGATAGCACTCCCTTTTAGCGCCCTATCAGGACAGGCGCATCGAAGTAAGTGAGCAAACCTCGGTGACTGTCCTATGAATAGTTCGCGGGAACAGACACTGTCTCTTATGAGGACAGTCGTATTTCTTGGGTTCTCTTAACGTGCCTGTCCTCTGACTGACGAGCTAAAATCGCTCATTAATAATCTTTGCGAACCAACCTCATTTCAATCGCAATGCTTCTTAGCAAAAATCCCCTTTTATGTCGGATATAACTCAGAAATGCGCGACTTGTCACAACAAAATAGATACTGATTTTTCTCTTTAAAAAATAAGCGTGTTTTGGTGTGTGACATGCATCGCCCAAAAGATAATTAAACATAACCTTATGAT
>NZ_MUEW01000008.1:0-183569 GCF_001995655.1 Salinivibrio sp. IB868 | reverse complement strand
GAATAATATCTATTCGCAATTATGCCATTTTGTTAAATAATTATTAAATAAAAGGCGAATTCGAGTAGATATTCTAGCTTTGATGATGAATAAAGAAGGGTGCGTTATATGCTTTCTCTTTCATAGCAAAAAGCACTGTCAATTGATGTAATAAAATAACAAATGATATTCGCAAAGCTGTGAACAGGACAATCACGCGTTCTATCAAAACTGTGGCAGAATACGTCGCCGGTGAGGTAGGGCGTGAATACGGTCAAGGACAGTAATAAGGCAGACAGGAGTGGCATGGCGTTTTTTAGTTTTAGCTTGGTTTTCGTGTTAGGCGCTTTGCTTGGCTACGGTTGGCGCGCGCGTCGAGCGACATTGGCGTTATCCGATTGGCGGGTTTACATGGCCGGGTTAGACACGCCACATGCGATTGTCACGGCCGATGATGGTGATATCTTGTATGCCAATGCACCTTGTGTGGAGTCTTTTTCGCTGGTAGGTAGCCACAACCGGTTTAAAACCGCCAATGAAAAACAGCAGCAAGCGGTGCGCGCTTTTATTGTGGCGCAGCGTTGGCCTCAGCCATTTTCTAATGTTGAAGCCAAAGTCAGAGCCCCGGGCGCGAATCGGGTGCGGGTTGAGGTGACCTTATCTGGCTTGCCGATCCGCTGTCGCGGCAAGCGTGCCTGGCTCATTTCATTTTCTGCCTCTGAGTCCAACACGCAATGGCACCTGCAGCAACAAGAACAAGGTGTGCTTTTAAGCGTGATTAATTCCTTGGCGGAGCTCGTATGCTTTCAAGATGTTGAGGGAAACGTGGTGGGTACGAACGCCGCCTTTGACCGCTTCTGGCAGGGCCGAGAGCAGGAAGCAGTGCTTTGGCAAGCCGGTGAGCCGCTTTCCGAGCCGCGAACAGTACGTACCTGGGCGACACAACATCATGATCAGAGCTGCTTATTGGAAACGAATATCACAACGCTTAAAAATGATAAGCAGGAAGTGATAGGCACATTGAGTATTAGCCATGATGTGACCAATTGGCACCAGATGCAGGAGCGGTTACAAAAAGAAGCACAACAGCGTCACTCGGTTGAGCAAGTGCTGGAGCAGCGAAGTAACTTGCTCAGTGCGATTTTCCAAGCGAGTGTCGACCCTATCGGTATTTTTGATCAAGACTATTATCACCTAGCGTGTAATCAAGCGTATGCCGATGCGCTTGGTACCACCATTGAAGCGCTCGAGAATGCACCGGCGCAATATGTGGTAGATCCGGAGATATTTGATCAACACAAAGCGCGTGATAAACAGGTGCTAGAAACGGGTGGAACCATTACCTATGAAGATGTCATTTTAACGGATACGGGTGAGCAAACTTGGTATGAGGTGACCAAGTCACGCATTCAAGATCCGGTGACGTTGGCACCGGCTGTGCTGCTGATGGCTCGTGATATCACCGAACGGAAAGAGACACAACAACAGTTAGCCGATGCCATCATGGCACTGCAGGAGCTCAGCTTTGTTGATAGCCTTACTCAAGTGGCTAACCGACGCAGTCTTGACGAGCAATTGAGCACGCTGTGGCGTTCACACGCCAGAGAGCAGACCCCCCTGGCGTTTATTCTTTGCGATATAGATCATTTTAAGCTTTACAACGATCACTATGGCCACCAGCAGGGTGACTGGGCCTTACAGCAAGTGGCCAAGGCGCTAAAATCGTCCGTTCATCGCCCGATGGATATGGTTGCCCGTTATGGGGGGGAAGAATTTGCGATTGTCTTACCACAGACAGGGCTAAACGGCGCGATGGATGTGGCTGAACGGGCGAGGCAAGCGATATTAGCGGCGAACATCGAACACTTGGACGCGGCATCCACCCAGCAACTGACGATGAGCCTGGGGGCGGCGTGTATGATCCCAGCGCCGGATCAAGATTATGGCGATTTGGTACAATGCGCGGATCGTGCGTTATATCAAGCCAAGCGACATGGCCGCAATCGTGTGAGTGTGCTGCAAGGTGCCTCTCATTCTCGCCCATCAAACAAGCAACGAGCCTCGGTGGCTGAATCAATTCACTTCGAATCTGGCGGTTAATAAGCCTATATGAAACAACTTAAAGTCCTTGCCCAATATTACGTCGACTTGCTGGTCAAGTTAGGCATAGTGCGCTTTAGCATGCTACTGGCTTTGGCGCTCGTGGCGCTCGCGGTAGTGGTGCAAGTGGGGATTACCTTAGTCCTTGAGGGCACGGTTCAAAATATTGATATCATTCGCTCTGTTTTCTTTGGCCTGGTGATCACGCCGTGGGCGGTTTACTTTCTGTCGGTGGTGGTTGATCAACTGGAGGAGTCTCGTCAGCGGTTATCAAAACTGGTTTCTAAGCTGGAAGAAATGCGTGCGCGTGATATGCGCCTTAACCGCCAACTCACCGAAAATATTGAGCAACTCAACTCGGAAATAGAAGAGCGTGAGAAAGCGGAGAGTGCGCGGCAGCAGGCGATTAAAGATCTTGAAAATGAAGTTTATCAGCGTGAAAAAGCGCAGTTGGAGCTGGCGGAGCAAACCGCCTTACTCCGCTCTTTCATTGATGCTTCCCCGGATTTGATTTATTACCGCAACGCTGATGGTCAGTTCTCGGGTTGTAACCGAGCGATGGAAGAGCTAACCGGTTATGACGAGAAAACGCTCAAAGGGCTGACACCTTGGGACGTTTATCGCGAAGATATCGCTGAAAAAGTGGTCGAAACCGACCAGCAAGTGTTTGACGCCAATGTGTCGATAACCTACGAGCAATGGCTTGAATATCAAGACGGGCGTAAAGCCTATTTTGAATTGCGCAAAGTGCCTTTCTTTGCCCGAGATGGGCGGCACCTTGGACTGCTTGGTTTTGGGCGAGAAATTACCGAGCGTAAGCGCTACCAAGATGCGCTGGAAAAAGCGAGCCGAGAAAAAACAGCGTTTATTTCCACCATTAGTCATGAATTGCGCACCCCGCTTAACGGGATTGTTGGCCTAAGCCGCATGTTGCTGGAGTCAAACTTGGATGATAAGCAACGTAATTATCTGCGGACGATTTATGTCAGTGCGATCACGTTGGGCAATATTTTTAACGACATCATTGATTTAGACAAATCTGATCGCAAACGCCTTTCTCTGCATCCCACCAGTGTGGATTTAAATGAGTTTGTTACCGAAATCGACAATATTTCAGGGTTGATGGCCGAGCAAAAGGGCTTACGTTTTGAACTTGAGCGAGTGACCGAACTCCCTGACTATGTGGCGGTTGATACGACGAGGCTGCGGCAAATCCTAT
The DNA here is from genome assembly GCF_001995655.1 of Salinivibrio sp. IB868. Lineage (NCBI taxonomy): Bacteria > Pseudomonadati > Pseudomonadota > Gammaproteobacteria > Vibrionales > Vibrionaceae > Salinivibrio > Salinivibrio sp. IB868. The sequence goes on along the minus strand of NZ_MUEW01000008.1, from coordinate 180,271 downwards.
GGAATCTCGTCGGTAATGCGGTCAAGTTTACCAAGCAAGGCTGTGTGATCATTACAGTCAGTGCGGAAGTAGACGGTGACCAAGCCCATTTATGCTTTGACGTTGAAGACAGTGGTATCGGGATCCCCGCGGATGAACAAGACAAGATTTTTGCCATGTATTACCAAGTTAAACAGGCAGGGGAAAACCTACATGCCGTTGGGACAGGTATTGGCTTGGCGGTATCGCGCAAATTGGCCCGTTTGATGGGGGGGGATATTACCCTCGACAGTGAAGAGGGCGAGGGGAGTACCTTTACGGTTACCGTCAAGGTGCCATTGAGTGAGCCTGGAGAAGACGAAACACCGGCACTCACCCCAGTGGAAAGCAGGCTGCGTATTTTATTGGTGGAGGATATTGAGCTCAATATTACTGTTGCTACCAGCTTGCTTGAGAGTTTGGGGCACCAGGTGACCGTCGCTCGCGATGGGCAGTCGGCGTTAGATGTGTTCTCGCCAGACGCGTTTGATCTGGCGCTGCTCGACATTCAACTGCCCGATATGACCGGTTTTGATATCGCGGCTACTTGGCGAGAGCAGTATGCGCAACTGCCACCTTTAGTTGCGCTGACCGCCAATGTTATTAATGACAAAAATAGCTATCTTGCCAACGGAATGGACGATGCGATCAGCAAACCCATTAGTGTGAGTGCGCTTAACCAGGTGATTGAGCAGTATGCTTTGTCATCAAACATGGTGACAGACGTCGAGAGTGTGAATGAGCCCGCGCCGAGCCGTCCTATCGCGAATGAACAAGCAGAGCGGTTACTCGATATGGATATGCTCACTGGGTATGTGGAGTTAGTGGGTATAGACCCTGTGAAACAAAGCATTGAGATGTTTGAGTCAACCATGCCAGAGTACATCGCCATCCTCGACTCGAATATGACGGCACGAGATCAAGAAGGCATTGTTTCTGAAGCGCACAAAATTAAAGGCGCTGCAGGGTCGGTGGGACTCAAGCATATTCAAAAAGTGGCGCAAAAAGCACAGTCACCCGACCTCCCCGCGTGGTGGGAAAACATTGCGGATTGGATTGATGAAATCAAAGATGGCTATCAGCACGACCTGGATGTGCTCAAAGCGTGGTTAGACGAGCAAGCGTAGCGCTTCTGGCTGGCGAGCCCACTGAGAAACCAGCAAGCGACAAAGAGAAAAAAGGCGCCTTAATCGGCGCCTTTTTCTTGAGTTCGACACGCAGTCTTTAAACCATGCACCGTCTCTCAACGACTCTTTATTGCTCTTCGATTTCACCGCAGAAGCGATAACCTTCACCATGGATGGTCGCAATGATCTCTGGTGTGTCATTGTGCGATTCGAAATGTTTACGGATCCGGCGGATCGTGACATCCACGGTACGATCGTGCGGCTTAAGTTCACGACCCGTCATTTTCTTAAGCAGCTCAGCACGCGTCTGAATTTTGCCTGGGTTTTCACAGAAGTGAAGCAGGGCGCGGAACTCAGAGCGAGGCAGCTTAAAGGTTTCCCCTTCTGGGTTAATGAGCGAGCGACTGTTGATGTCGAGTGTCCAACCGTTAAAGACATACACGTCGACGTTACGCTTTTCTTCGCTGTCGTTGACACTGCTCATGGCACGTGTGAGCAGGTTACGCGCACGGATAGTCAGTTCGCGTGGGTTGAATGGTTTGGTAATGTAGTCGTCGGCACCGATTTCGAGTCCGAGAATCTTGTCGACTTCATTGTCACGCCCAGTGAGGAACATTAGCGCCATGTCACCTTGTTCACGCAATTCGCGCGCGAGCAACAAGCCGTTTTTACCTGGCAAGTTAATATCCATGATCACTAAGTGAACATGATGGTTAGACAGGACTTGATGCATTTCGTCGCCATCGCTGGCTTCAAACACATTGTAACCTTCCGCTTCAAAGATACTTTTCAGCGTGTTACGTGTGACCTGTTCATCTTCTACAATCAGAATTTGCGGGGTTTGCATTGGCGATACCTAATATCTAAATAGAATCCGGTTGCACTTCACAGTCTAGACCGTCTAGCCTGTGAAAAAAATTTACAAAAATGCGAGGAGTGTCTACCGCGAACCTCGCAACTAACATATGGCACGCCATCCATAGAGAAGTGTTCGTCGATGCTAGACAACGCACCGTGAGTTCCAGCTTAAGACGGGGCGTGGCAGTATGAGTGCACCACCAAGCCAATCACTCTGATATCCATTAATTATCGCCAATTGTATTCATTTAACAGCACGCTAACAATATATTAGGATAAGGGTTGATGATTTTTTTCATCCTTTATTGACCCCAATCAAAAGCATGTTAAATGTCAGTTAGCGACGCGTTTTAACTTAACTTTCTGAATAATGACGCATAATTAGTCACTAAGCATAGTATGCGTTACGAGTAGGTGTAAACAATGTGTGATCCTGATAACCAGCAAGAATTGTGGAAAACTTACCAATCTATCGCGTTTCACGCTCCTCAAGCGCCAGATGCCGAAGCATTTGCTATTCTTACCGCATTTAATCCGCGTAGCCAACCTTTATCTGAGAAAGAGAATCAATCGCGTAATGCTCAGCTTGAAAGTGCAATGACACAACAAGGGATACGCTATTGGCCAATGAATGGTGGGGCGCCGGATGGGAGTTGGTATGAGCCGGGTTTTGCGGTTGCTGTGGATAAGCACGAAGCCATGTTATTGGCGCAACAATGGCAACAAAATGCCATCTATTGGGTAGAGAATGATAGTTTATGGTTGTTGCCTGTTTTGATGGATGCGTTCACACCGCAATCACTGAACGTGCGTTTTTCATCCTTGTTTACGGCAGCCACTCGCTAACTCTTTCCCACAACGAAAAAGGAGAAAGGCATCATGGACGATAAATTGCCGGACTTATGTGACAATTACCCGGAGGTGGTGCAATGGATCCCACTGCAGTGGCAGAACTATGGCGCTCATTGCTGCTTTGAAGGCCGAGTTCGTACAGTACGTTGCTATCAGGATAATTCCAAAGTGAAGGCGATGCTGGCTACCCCAGGTGAGGGCCAGGTGCTGGTGGTGGATGGTTCTGGTGCGATGGATAGAGCCTTGCTGGGCGATCTTATCGCACAAAGCGCTGTTGATAATGGGTGGGCAGGCATCGTCATCGTTGGGCCGGTTCGTGATGCGGCGACGCTAGCGACCTTGCCGATCGGTATTAAGGCTCTGGGTGTCTGTCCGATTAAAACGCAAAAACGCGATAAGGGCGATGTGGATGTCGCGTTAGCGTTAAACGGCGTGTCTGTGAGAGCAGGTGATTATCTGTATGCCGATCTAAATGGCGTGATTGTGTGTGCAGAGCCACTGATCAGTTAATCTGGGCGGCGGGTTAAAAGTGCAATCCAACCCCGAGTTGGTAAATCGATTCGGGGGAGGTTTCGGGACGAAACTCGACATCTAGCCCGGCATTCACATCAATTGACTCACTCAACTGGTAGCGACTGCTGACGCCCCACTGATTGATCAGGGTATCGTCATTATCGCGGCTAATTTGGCTCGAAAGACGCAGCTTGTCGGTAAAACGGTATTCAATCCCGCTTAACAACCCTTGTTGCGTGGTGTGTTGGTCGTTTTCGCTTTTCAGTTGCGTGCCCATATAAACAGATACATTACTGAGTGGGTAACGATAGCCTGACTGAATGGTCCAACTGTCAAAACCTTGTGTGGCCGATGGGATAGACTGAATAAAGAAGTGATCAGCTGTCCCAGCTGGCAGCGTTTGCCAAGTTAACGGTTGGCCCCACGCAGGCGCTGCCACAGCTTGTAAGACGAGGGTCAACAGTCCTAGTTGTTTTATACTCAAATCCTGTGCCTCATTGTTCTTTTTAGGCTTAGCTCAGTCTTAGAAGACGCTGATGCGTTGCGATCAGTGTAGACAAAAAATAGATACTACTGCCGAATTTTGTCTCTCTCCTCATGCGTGCCGATAACGGTCGATAGACTAAACTGCCAATATATTGACGATTTGCCACTTTATTGGCGCACAAAGGCGGTAAATCGCCAGTGTGCGGTTAACACATGATGACTGAGCAAATATTAGGCCGTTTTTGGTGAGAGCGTCGCGTGTCCTAACCGGTTTTCTTCACTGTAGGGACGCACATCATGAAAATGCCCGGCCTTTACCTGGCTTTGCAGTTGCTGCCAATAACCAGCTTCAAACAGCTCTGGGTGGAGGCGATCAAACTCGTCGGCAACGGTACGATTAACCAGTAAAAATGTGCGAAATTCTTCTGGGAATACGTCATTGTCGCCCACGCTGTACCAAGGCTCTGCAGCCAGTTCATCTTCTGGGTAGCGAGGTGGCGGAATATGGCGAAAGTTTASCTCAGTGAGATACGCTATCTCATCGTAATCATAGAAAATGACCCGATTGTGACGACTGACCCCAAAGTTTTTAAACAGCATATCGCCGGCAAAGATGTTGGCGGCGGCTAATTCTTTGAGTGCATCGCCATATTCTTGTACGGCTTGGGTGATCGCGTCCGGCTCGGCTTTTTCGAGATAAATATTTAACGGGATCATGCGCCTTTCCATGTAGAGATGGCGAATGCGCACTTCGTTGTCGGTGACGTTAACGCAGGAGGGGGCAACCTCGAGGAGTTCATCAATTAAGGCGTCACTAAAGCGGTCACGGGGAAAAATAAAGTTACGGTATTCTTGGGTATCGGCCATGCGTCCAACCCGATCGTGTTCTTTAACCAGGCGGTACTTTTCCCTTACTTGGGCGTGGGTCATTTGCTTTTGCGGGGCAAACTTGTCTTTGATGATCTTAAACACAAACCCATAGGAAGGCAGAGTAAATACCGACATCACCATTCCTTTGACCCCAGGCGCGATATCAAACAAGTCATCCGAGTTATCCAGGTGGTAAAGAAACTCACGGTATAGCTCGGTTTTTCCGTGCTTCTGGCAACCAATCGCGGTGTAGAGCTCAGCGGGCGTTTTGTTGGGCATCAGCTGGTTAAGGAAGTCCACCAACGCCGCCGGCACAGGGGCGTAGACCATGAAGTACGAGCGGGCAAAACCAAACACGATGCTGACATCATCACTGTCGGTAATACAGGCGTCTATGTATAGCTCCCCTTGCTCGGAGATCGCGAGCGGCAGCACCAAAGGCCGGCGCTGGTTAGCCATATCGAGTCGGCCGATAAGGTAAGCGCCTTTATTACGGAAAAAAGGCTGACGAACCATTTCTAGGGTAAAGCTCATGGTAAGTTGCGGGCCAAACCGCGCTTGGAGTATTTGTGTCACACGTTTGAGATCGCCGCTTTTATCCTGCCAAGGTAGGGTAAACGGGGTGCTATCGAGCATCCGCTCTAAGGTGGCGTAAATGCCGGCTTGGGATTGGAAGCGTCTTAATAAAGGGGTTGGATATTTGGGGATCCGTCCCCCTTGGGAGCTTTGCACGAACAGCTTATCGCGACGGATATTGCGGTGTTCAAAGATCCGGCAATACACAGAGTTAAAGAAACTCTCGGCGATATCGTAACGCGGGTAGTCATCAAGCAAGGTGACATAAGCCGCTTTGACTGCCATCAAAAAGGAGCGTGTGGCGTGCGCTTTGCCGAGCATGGCTCCTAATTGTTGACTGACCAAACCAACATGATGGTCGTAGAACTGGATACGCGTTTTGAGCGCTTGTTGAACACTTTTCCAGTCTTGTTGCTCAAAGCGCTCCTGCGCACCGGAGGTGACATCGAGAAACCGGCCATACATAGCATCCGAGCCTTGTAGTATGGTATTGGCGACTAATTGGGCCATCGCTTCTTGGGTCATTCGCGCTCCTTGCGATCTGGTTGCTCCCTTGTTCAAGCTCGCAGAGTTTTGTTGAAAAAGCAATCAGGATCACTTTTTTGTTGACCTAAGCAACATGATTCGATACACCTAGAGAGAATCAAACAAAACAAATGATATACGCAACACACATGCAACTAACGATCAGCACCCAGACCACCACAACCACCATTATTATTACTGGCACATCATGTGTTGGTGCGGGCTGATACGCACAGAATTTCCAAAAAAGCCCGTACCTTCCCAGGTACGGGCTTTTTTTTATCTTAAAAGAGAGGTCCCAAACGGATGCGAGTTTTAAAATTTGGTGGCACGTCGCTGGCCGATGCTGAGCGCTTCAGTCGCGCTGCCGATATCATTGTCAGTAACCAGGGGCAGAGCGAGGTGTCTGCCGTGTTATCCGCCCCAGCGAAGGTGACAAACATCCTCGTTTCAGTGGTTGAGAACACGGTCAAACATGGTGAAGCGGAATTGCCGCTTAAAGAGCTAGAGCAGCTTTTCGTCGGCTTGTTTCATGGCCTAGCGGAGCGTCAACCCAACCTCGATACCCAGCCACTTTTCGATAAATTAACGCGCAGTCTCGGCCAGCTTCGCCAATATGTGCATGGCATGAGCTTATTGGGCTTATGCCCAGATAGCACCTATGCACGTGTCGTCAGTAAAGGTGAGCGTTTGTCGGTCGCAGCGATGCATGCACTACTCGAGGCGCGTGGGTATGCAGTGTTCGATATTGACCCGGTGGAATACTTTGCCGCGTCGGGCAGTCACTTAAGTGCTGAAGTCGACATCGAAGTTTCATCGCAACGTTTCAAACAATCGCCCATCCCAGCGAAACACATTGGTCTAATGCCAGGGTTTATGGCGGGGAATGAAAATGGCGAGCTGGTGACCCTAGGACGGAATGGCTCAGACTACTCTGCCGCGGTACTCGCAGCGTGTGTACGTGCCGAGTGTTGCGAGATTTGGACAGATGTCGATGGGGTGTACAACTGTGACCCTCGCCTCGTACCGGATGCGCGCTTGCTAAAATCGCTGAGCTATCAAGAAGCGATGGAGCTGTCTTACTTTGGCGCGAAAGTGTTACACCCCAAAACCATCGCACCGATTGCGCGCTTTCATATCCCTTGTTTAATTRAAAACGCGGCGAACCCGCAAGCAGAAGGCACCTTAATTGGTGAGGATAGCGGGGAGGACAAGCTTGCGATTAAGGGCATCACCACCTTAAGCGATTTGAGCATGGTCAACCTATCAGGCCCGGGTATGAAAGGCATGGTAGGGATGGCATCACGCGTATTTGGTGCGATGTCATCGGCGGGGGTGTCGATTGTGTTGATTACCCAATCCTCTTCTGAGTACAGCATCAGTTTTTGTATTCAAAGCCAGGACAAAGAAAAAGCCGACAAGGTGCTGAGTAATCATTTTGAGCTTGAACTGAAAGATGGTCTGCTTGAGCCTGTCGAGTTTATGGATAATTTGTCGATTGTCTCTTTGGTGGGCGATGGCATGCGCACATCGAAAGGTGTTGCCTCGCGCTTTTTCACCTCGTTGGCAGAAGTCAATGTCAATATCGTTGCGATTGCTCAAGGTTCATCGGAACGCGCTATTTCTGCGGTGGTGCCTTCAGAGCGAGTCTCTGAGGCGGTTAAAGCCTGTCATGAGAATTTATTTAATAGCCAGCATCATTTGGATGTGTTTATCGTCGGTGTCGGTGGCGTGGGGGGGGAGCTGATTGAGCAAATCCGCCGCCAACAAGCCAAGCTCCAGCAACAAGGCATTGTCATGCGGGTCTGTGGCTTAGCGAACAGCAAAGGGATGTGGCTTAACAGCCAAGGCATTGATCTAAATAGCTGGCGCGATGAACTCCCCAACCACCTGTCTACGTTCAGCTTAGCGGGGATGATCCAGCTAGTTCAGCGTAATCATATCATTAACCCTGTGTTGATCGATTGCACCGCCGATCAGCAGGTCGCCGATCAATATGCTGATTTCTTGCGTGCAGGCTTTCACGTGATTACCCCTAATAAGAAAGCCAATACCAGCAGCATGGCTTACTATCACCAGTTGCGTCAGGCGGCCCGCGCGACGCACCGCAAATTTATGTATGAGACCACAGTGGGCGCAGGCCTGCCGGTGATTGAAAACCTACAAAACTTGATTGCGGCAGGGGATGAGCTGTCACGCTTTTCTGGGATCTTATCGGGATCGCTTTCCCACATTTTCGGCAAGTTAGATGACGGCGCCAGCTTTAGTGAGGCGACCAAGGTCGCGCGTGAAAACGGTTTTACTGAGCCGGATCCGCGTGACGATCTGTCGGGTATGGACGTGGCACGTAAGCTGTTGATTCTGGCACGTGAAGCTGGCATGGAGCTTGAGCTTGATGATGTTGAGGTCGAACCTGCGCTTCCGCCTGGCTTTGATCAGTCCGGTGATGTGGAAACCTTTATGGCGCGTTTGCCGCAAGCCGATGAATATTTTAAACAATGGTCCGAGGCTGCCGCCAAAGAAGGCAAAGTATTGCGCTATATTGGTGGTATCGAAGAAGGACGCTGTTTCGTCAAAATCCAAGCGGTATCTGACGATGACCCCATGAACAAAATCAAAGAGGGTGAGAACGCATTGGCTTTTTATAGCCGGTACTATCAGCCGATTCCTTTGGTGCTGCGAGGCTATGGCGCGGGAACCGCAGTGACCGCCGCCGGGGTGTTTGCGGACTTAATGCGTACACTGGGTTGGAAGTTAGGAGTCTAGTTATGGCAGTCCGTGTTTATGCACCTGCATCGATTGGTAATGTCAGTGTGGGATTCGATGTCTTAGGGGCAGCGGTGAGTCCTGTCGACGGTAGTTTATTGGGCGATGTGGTGGAAGTGGCAGACGGTGGAAACCACGCTTTTTCATTGCGCTGCCAAGGCCGCTTTATCGATAAGCTACCCGCTAATCAGCAGGATAATATCGTTTATCAGGCGTACTTGGCCTATGCCGAGGCGCTTAAAAGCCATGACTTGGCGGTGAAACCCGTTGCCATGGTGCTTGAAAAGAATATGCCGATTGGGTCAGGACTTGGCTCCAGTGCATGCTCGATTGTCGCCGCGCTCGATGCGTTGAATCGCTTTCATGACCATGCGCTCGATGAGACTCGCATGTTAGCGCTGATGGGAGAGATGGAAGCGTCCATCTCCGGTAGCTTACATTATGACAATGTCGCGCCTTGTTATCTTGGTGGCGTGCAGCTCATGCTGGAAAGCCAAGGGGTGATCAGTCAAGCGGTGCCACACTTTGAAAACTGGTATTGGGTGATGGCGTATCCGGGCATCAAGGTGTCAACGGCAGAAGCACGCACCATCTTGCCCGCCCAGTATCGCCGGCAAGATGTGATCGCCCATGGGCGCTATCTCGGCGGCTTTATTCATGCGTGTCACACGCAACAGCCTAAGCTCGCGGCGAGTTTAATTTGCGATGTGATTGCTGAACCGTACCGACAAAAACTGCTGCCGGGGTTTGTTGAAGCGCGCGAGTATGCCGCCAGTTGTGGCGCATTGGCGACGGGGATTTCCGGTTCAGGGCCAACCCTATTTAGCATTTGTGACGATAGACAGGTGGCAGAGCGTGTCGCGCAATGGTTACGCGAGCACTATATACAAAATGATGATGGCTTTGTTCATGTATGTCGCATTGATGGACAGGGCGCGAAAGAAATAGGAAGTCAGGCATGAAGCTTTATAACATCAAAGATCACAGTGAAACCGTGTCATTCTCTCAGGCGGTCCAGCAAGGTTTAGGTCGTGGCCAAGGGCTCTTTTTTCCCGAGAGCTTGCCCCACTTCGACGACATCGAGGCATTACTGGCCATGCCTTTGGTGGCGCGCAGTAGCGAAATTTTATCTGCATTAATTGGCGATGAGCTGCCTAAACAGCAAGTGAGTGAACTGGTTAAAAACGCATTTAGCTTTGCCGCACCGCTTACCCAGGTGAAAGATAATATTCACGCGCTAGAGCTTTTCCATGGCCCGACGCTCGCCTTTAAAGACTTTGGTGGCCGTTTTATGGCGCAGTCGCTGGCAGCGGTCTCTGATGGCAAAAAGATCACCATCCTCACGGCAACATCTGGGGATACCGGGGCGGCTGTTGCCCATGCGTTCTACGGTATTGATAATATCGATGTCGTCATCTTGTACCCGAAAGGCAAAATCAGCCCGCTGCAGGAAAAACTCTTTTGCACACTCGGCGGCAATATCCATACGGTCGCGATTAATGGCACCTTTGACGATTGTCAAAGCATGGTCAAGCAAGCCTTTGATGATAGCGAGCTTCGTCAGGCCATTGGTCTTAACTCGGCTAACTCCATCAACATTAGCCGCTTAATGGCCCAGATTTGTTACTACTTCGAGGCGGTGGCGCAGCTCCCTCCGCATAAACGCGATCAGGTGGTGATATCGGTGCCAAGTGGTAACTTTGGTAACCTCACGGCCGGTTTGCTTGCTAAAGCGATGGGGCTGCCGATTAAGCGCTTTATTGCGGGTACCAATGCCAATGACACGGTACCGCGCTATTTGGACTCGGGGGAATGGTCTCCGCAGCAAACGGTCGCCACCTTATCCAATGCCATGGACGTGAGTCAGCCTAACAACTGGCCACGTATCGAAGAGCTTTTCCGCCGAGAGCAGTGGACGTTGAGTGAACTTGCCTCAGGGCGTGCTGACGATGAGGAAACGGCTGAGAGCTTAAAATCGCTCTCTCACGCGGGCTATTTGTGTGAACCGCATGGTGCGATTGCTTACCGTCTGCTGGCTGAGCAGCTTGAACCAGGAGAAGAGGGGATCTTCTTGTGCACCGCCCACCCGGCGAAATTTAAAGAGTCGGTGGATGCCATTTTGGATAAAGATATCCCCCTGCCTGGGCCGCTCGCGAAACACGCGAAAATGACGCTGCTTTCTCGTGAGCAAGAGGCGGATTTCCAAGTGCTACGAGACTACCTATTAGACATTAATGGCTAACGGGTAGAAGCAACGCACTCCAGCCTATGCCTGAAAAAAAACAGCCCGCGATAGCGGGCTGTTTCAGTGTAAGCGCTCTTGCGAAAAGCAATGCGCTTATAGTGAGCTGGTAAAGGTACGTGTAATGACGTCGCGCTGCTGTTCAGGCGTCAGTGAGTTAAAACGTACCGCATAACCGGAGACGCGAATGGTCAGCTGTGGGTATTTCTCTGGGTGCTTTGCTGCATCTTCCAGCGTTTCACGCTTCAATACGTTGACGTTAAGATGCTGGCCGCCTTCGTTGACCGCTTGTGTCTCGATATTCACCTCGCGGTAATCGAATTCACCCAAAGAAGATAGGGCAACTTCCTGATCCGCTTCAAAGCCTTGTTTAGCACAAACACAACGCGCTTGATCGGTGTCTTTATCAATCAACCAAATAGAATTAACGAGTTCATCATTGGCCGCTGAGGTTACTTGAATACCAGTGATCATGGCCTATCCCCTTTTATGATAGTGACTTTTATGATGTAAGATTTCATCATTTAGAGTGCCTATATATACCCTTTAAAGAGTGGGGTTTTATTGACCTGAATCAAGTTTACCTCATAATTAACATTATGATATTTATCTTATATCAATCTTTTTTGAACTACAGTGAGGACTGTAGCACGGCTGCTTCCGCACTGCGAGTCTCACGGGGATTTTTTGATTCAAAATGTAGTAATTAAATTACAAATGAAAGTGATGTGTGCGCAAACAAGTGTGCGTAAAAAAGAGGCAAATTTGCACCACTTGTGCTCATTGTGTGACTTAGGGTGATCAGCTTATAGGCTAACACCATGAATTTATTGCTTTTATAAAGTTGGCATTAAAATTTCATTGCTAATGATGAATCCACAATGATGAGGAATGCCCCATGATTAAGCCAACCATGACGCGTGCGAGCTTACCGACCCCTAACCGCGCGGTACAAGGCCGCTGTCAGCGTCATTACCATTCACACACCGAACGAACAAAAGATCGTTGCACACACTGATTTTGCCATGCTGCCTCGTTAGAATAGCGCCAATATAATCAAAAGGAGCAACCATGACTCAGGCGCAAACGTGGCAGCAAGTATTGGCTGATGAGAAACAACAAGCGTATTTCCGAGAAACCCTTGCCTATGTTGAACAAGCACGTGCCAAGGGGGTGACGGTTTTTCCTCCGAAGGAAGATGTGTTTAATGCCTTTCGTTACACCGAGTTGGGCGAGGTGAAAGTCGTGATTCTGGGTCAAGATCCTTATCACGGGCCGAACCAAGCTCACGGGCTGTGCTTTTCTGTGCGACCGGGTGTGAAAACACCACCGTCATTGGTCAATATCTACAAGGAGCTTGCCACCGATATTGAAGGCTTTACGCCACCTTCTCACGGTTACTTGAAAAGCTGGGCGGAACAAGGTGTGTTGTTGCTTAATACTGTGCTCACCGTTGAGCAAGGAAAAGCGCACTCACACGCCAAACTGGGTTGGGAAACCTTTACTGATCGTGTCATCGATGCGGTAAATCAGCAGTGCCAAGGCGTGGTGTTCTTATTATGGGGCGCGCACGCCCAGAAAAAAGGTAAAGCGATCGATCGTCAGCGCCACCATGTGCTCACCGCGCCTCACCCGTCACCGCTGTCAGCGCATCGTGGCTTTTTTGGTTGTCAGCACTTTTCACAAACCAATGCGTTGCTTCAGGCGCAAGGGAAGACGCCCATTGATTGGCAGCCTTATCTCGAGGCGGAGTAGGCGCAGTCGCTGAGGAGCGATGAAAAAAAGGTGCTCGGTGAGCACCTTTTAGCAATCCTATGTTGAGGGTGAGTTAATCGAGGTCCAGTTGAGAGAAATCGCCAAAAATATCGATTTCTTCCAATTCTTTTTTTAGCCGCTGTTTGTCTTTCAGCGCTTCAATTTCTCTCCATTTACGTTTGACTGGTTTCGCGCGTCCGTTGCGTTGTGGCTTGTCTTGCTCGAACAGATCGTTAAAGGCAATGTTTTCCATAGTCACCTCTTTTTCACCTTGCGGTCAGATTTTAAATACCACAGCTACCCCTAACGTAAAATTGAAGTATTTCTCATTTGTGGCAGTCCGATGAAGTTTTTATGAGACCGCAATCACTGATTTTTAAAATGAGTGACTGTTGCCCCAGCCGTGATGGGTTTGAATTGACCTAGAAGGTGGTTCACGCGAAGATTGCGCCGCATTGATCATTATCCTTACTTAATCACGACGAGGGACAGTCCATTGAGCCTACTCACTTTTATTAATGATCTGATTTGGGGGTCGGTGCTCATTTATGTGCTCATCGGTGGCGGGATCTTTTTTACCTTAAAATTAGGCGGCATTCAGTTTCGTCACTTTTCTCATATGTTTTCTGTCATGCGTCATAGCCGACGCCGTGAGGGGAGCAGCATTTCCTCTTTCCAAGCCTTGTGTACCGGGCTCGCCGCGCGTGTAGGGACGGGCAACATGGCCGGGGTGGCGGTCGCTCTGTCATTAGGTGGCCCGGGGGCAATCTTTTGGATGTGGCTAATGGCATTTCTCGGCATGGCCACGGCCTTTGCAGAGAGTACGCTGGCGCAAGTGTATAAGGTACGGGATCCGGACGGCTATTTTCGCGGTGGTCCTGCCTATTACATGGAACATGGCCTAGGAATGCGTTGGATGGGGGTACTCTTCTCCCTATTACTGATTTTGGCATTTGGGCTAGTGTTTAATTCGGTTCAAGCCAACTCTATCTCACAAGCGGCACAAGTGGCATTTTCATGGCCACCGGCCTATGTCGGCGCGGGGTTGGTGCTGGTTAGCGGGTTAATCATTTATGGTGGCTTACGTCAGATAGCGCGCACGGCAGAAGTGATTGTGCCCGTGATGGCGCTGTTATATTTGTCCTTGTCTTTGTATGTGGTGTTAACCCATCTTGATAAAGTGCCAGCGGTATTTTCTTTGATCATAGAAAGTGCATTCGGTCTCCACGAAGCGGCATCAGGCGCTTTGGGCTACACCTTGGCACAAGGCATGATTCAGGGGATTAAACGCGGATTATTCTCTAACGAAGCAGGCATGGGCTCCGCGCCTAATGCGGCGGCTTCAGCGACGCCTTATCCTCCTCATCCTGTTTCTCAGGGTTACGTGCAAATGCTTGGCGTGTTTGTGGATACCTTGGTGATCTGCACTGCTACCGTGGCGATTATTCTGCTATCAGGTGAGTACATTCCCGGCGGCGAAATCACGGGGGTTGAGTTGACTCAGCGGGCGTTAAGCGCACAAGTTGGGGAATGGGGCGAACAGTTTGTGGCGGTCGCCATTTTCTTTTTCGCTTTTACCTCGATCATTGCTAATTATTCGTATGCAGAAACCAATCTGTTGTTTATCAATCATCGGTGTCGTCCGGCATTGCCGTACTTCCGTGCCTTAGTCTTGGGTATGGTCATGTTTGGGGCGCTGGCGGAACTGCCGCTGGTTTGGACTCTCGCGGATGCGTCTATGGGAATGATGGCGCTGGTAAACATGATTGCGATTTTTTTACTTTCGGGCATCGTCAAGCGGCTGGCAAAGGACTATCACACTCAGCGCTCATTGGGGCGGGTACCTGTGTTCGACAGTCGCCGCTTTCCCGAGCTGCACAGTCAGCTTGACGATAAGGCGTGGCCGCTCCCCAAACGTTAGTCACTGATACGCATGATGTGTGGTGGCGGGCGGTGGTTTTTTTATGCGGGAATGATAGGCTTAGCAAAAGATAAATAACAAAAGGGCGAGCAACATGCTGATAGTGGTTTCTCCTGCAAAAACCTTGGATTATGAAACGCCATTGCCGACAGACCGTTATACCCAACCTCAGCTTACTGAACACTCAGAGGCGTTGATTAAGGTTTGCCGTCAGCTTACACCGGCAGACATTGCCTCGCTTATGAAAGTCAGTGATAAAATCGCCAGTCTTAATGCTGTGCGTTTTTCTGAATGGTCTCCTTCTTTTACCCCAGATAATGCACGACCTGCGGCGCTTGCATTTAAAGGGGATGTGTACACAGGGTTAGATGCCAATTCGATGTCCGAGCAAGATTTTGATTGGGCACAAGATCATTTTCGTATGTTATCAGGCTTGTATGGGCTATTGCGGCCGCTCGATCTGATGCAACCGTACCGGTTGGAAATGGGGACCAAGTTGTCGACACCACGAGGCGACAACTTATATCAGTTCTGGGGCGATATCATCACAGAGGCACTGAATGATGATTTGGCGGCACAGGGCAGTGAGCTATTAGTCAACCTTGCCTCCAATGAATACTTTAAAGCGGTCAACAAGAAGGTGCTTAAAGGCGACATCATCACCCCAGTGTTTAAAGATTATAAAAACGGTCAATACAAGGTGATTAGCTTCTATGCCAAAAAAGCCCGTGGCATGATGGCGCGGTATTTGATTGATAAGCGCGCGAGCTCAGTGGCGGACATTAAAGCGTTTAATGTGGCAGGCTATTACTTTAGTGAAGCCGACTCGAAAGACAATGAGCTGGTATTTCTGCGCGACGAGCAATAAGCGGCGCCAGTGATAAAACGCGAACAATTCGAAAAAGCCCCAACAGGGGCTTTTTTCATTTCTGGCTCGAATCAGTGCAATATCCGCGCGCGGATGGTGCCTTCGATCGCTTTAAGCTTTTTCAGTGCCTTGTAGGCATGATCACTGTCTTCAACATCAATCACCACATAACCAATTTGCGACGATGTTTGTAAGTACTGTGCGGCGATGTTGACACCTTCGTCGGCAAAGGTGGTGTTGATTTTGGTCAGCACCCCAGGTCGGTTGGCGTGTATATGCAGTAAGCGCGAGCGGCCTTGATGTTCTGGCAATGACACTTCAGGGAAGTTGACGCACGACAGCGTCGAGCCATTGTCAGAATACTTCACCAGCTTACCGGCTACTTCCAGGCCGATGTTTTCCTGTGCTTCTTGGGTTGAGCCACCAATGTGTGGTGTGAGTAACGCATTATCAAACGCTTGTAGCGGAGAGCTAAATGCGTCTTTATTGGTTTTTGGCTCAACGGGGAAAACATCGATTGCCGCCCCAGCCAAATGCTTGCTTTCTAGCGCGCCGCATAAAGCATCGATATCGACCACCGTACCGCGTGAGGCATTAATAAAGATCGCCCCTGGTTTCATGCGGGCAAAGGCCTCAGCATCAATCATATTCTGCGTGCTTGGCGTCTCGGGGACATGAAGCGAGACAATATCACTGCGATTAAGCAGTTCTGTGAGCGAGTTGACTTGAATGGCGTTCCCTAACGAGAGCTTGTTATCAACATCGTAGTAATACACTCGCATCCCCAAGTTTTCTGCCAAGATACTTAGCTGGGTGCCGATGTGGCCATAGCCAATAATGCCGAGTACCTTCCCGCGAGCCTCAAAGGAGCGATCAGCGGATTTTTGCCATTCACCGCGATGCGCTTTGGCATTTTTTTCGGGGATCCCGCGTAGGAGCAGTAGGATCTCACCTAAAACCAGCTCTGCGACACTGCGGGTGTTGGAGAAAGGTGCGTTAAAAACGGGGATCCCGCGCTTGGCCGCCGCATCAAGGTCCACTTGATTGGTGCCGATACAAAAACAGCCAACCGCGACCAACTTTTTCGCTTTTGCAAAGACGGCTTCCGTTAACTGGGTGCGAGAGCGTAGTCCCACAAAGTGTGCATCTTGGATAGCTTCTTCGAGATCCTCACCGGTGAGTGAGCCTTTATGGTACTCGATGTTGGTGTATCCGGCCTGCTTGAAGGCTTCAACAGCAGTGGGATGGACGCCTTCGAGTAATAGGATTTTGATTTTATTCTTGTCCAGTGAATAGTGTGACATGCGGGCTGTTCTCTTCCTTAGAAACAATAATGGTAGCAATGTTGCGCCTGAGTGCCGGGGCGCATCGTACCTTATTCCCGCGCACGATGGCGACGAGGAGATGCGGTTGATTGACCTGGTCATTAGGTTGATCTTTTACGTCAAAAGACCGCTGGGCATGCGATGTGCCGGTATCAGAACAGTGACCAAGATAACAAAAATTCACATAAGGGGTAAGAATTATCCGTTCTAGGCCATAAAAAAAGCACCTTAAAAAAGGTGCTTTTAACTTATTGATTACACTTAACGCAAACGTTTGGCTTTTCTGGTTACTCACCACCGCGTATAAGCCTCTGATTTGCGGTATTATGCACTCAGTTTGCTACTTTTTTCACACCGGTGTCGGTACCGGTTAACACAATATCTGCGCCGCGATTGGCAAACAGCCCAACGGTGACGACGCCAGGAATGGCATTGATGGCATCTTCTAATCCTTTGGGATCTTGGATTTTCATATTGTGTACGTCGAGAATCACGTTGCCATTGTCCGTGATCACCCCTTGACGGTAACACGGGTCGCCCCCTAGTTTGAGTAATTCACGCGCGACATAAGAGCGTGCCATGGGGATCACTTCAACGGGAAGTGGAAACTCACCCAGCACATCCACATGTTTGGTGTCGTCGATAATACACACAAACTTATCTGCGATCGCCGCGACGATTTTCTCACGCGTCAAGGCAGCACCACCGCCTTTAATCATATGATGACGCGCGTTAATTTCATCCGCACCATCCACATAGATGTCTAAGCTTGCCACCTCATTGGCATCGAGTACCTCAATGCCCAACGCTTTGAGTCGCTCGGTGGAGGCTTCTGAACTTGAGACCGCGCCTTTGATGTGCTCTTTAATGGGCGCAAGGGCATCAATAAAGTAATTAACGGTAGAACCGGTTCCCACGCCGATAATACTGCCCGGCTTGACATATTCCACCGCGGCTTCGCCCGTGGCTTTTTTCTTTTCGTCTTGGGTCATGATAACTCCTGAATCTAGGGGAATGGGCGTGATTATAGCGAAGCCAATAGATGGCGTCAGGGTTTAGGTCGCGAAATACGCGTTGGCCACTGCCAATGTTGGCTGGGGGTTAAAATATGTGGCAAAGGCACATCCCACTGTTCGGTAGGTAACGCTGGCCATTGCTGGCAGTCATGCGCGAGCCCAACCGCGACCGCATCAGGCGCACATAAGCCGAGCGTGCGATCGTAATAGCCTCCTCCCATGCCCAGGCGTTGTCCTTTTGCGTCAAACGCCACCAGCGGCGTCGCAATCACGTCCAGCTTTGCAGTTGGGATTAACGCATTGATATTGAGTGTCGGCTCGGCAATACCATAACCATTGACCCGCATTGGGGTGGTCGGGGTGTAGTGAAGAAACAGTAAGTGACCACAACTAAAGGGATGAATGACGGGCAAGTAGACATTTTTGTTCGCTTTCCAGCACGCCTCAATGACAGGCGTTGTATCTAGCTCGCCATCAAATGAGAGGTACAGGGCGATGTCCGTGGCTTGCTCAACATCAGCAAGCGCCGTAAATCGTTTGGCAACCGCGTCTGCGGCGAACGTTTGTTGCTCTGGAGAAAGCTGACGACGTGCTTCGCGAATAGCATGTCGTATTTGTTGTCTAGGCTGCATAACTGTCCTTGATGCTAGCCGAAGGGTAGAGAAGAAGACCCCGGGGTGCCGTTGGGATCGATGGCCCTTGAACCCGCTGGTTCAAGGCGGGTGGGTAGTATAAGCCGTAGGCTTCTCGGTGCATGCCGAGCTTGCTCAGTAGCCTATAACAACGCACCCTTAGTTTTGCTTATCGGCTCAGGGACGTAGATCCGCTGACAAACACCCCAGGGAATTGGGTTATTCTTGCGATCCTTGCGCTGCCATTGCTTTGTCTAGTTGTGACGTCATCAGGGCGGTCCGTTGCGTGACCTGATCTTGCAATGTCTCTAACGACTGTTTGGCATCATTTAATTCGTGGCAAACATTGAGAGCGGCAATGGCAATTAGCTGCTCTGTATTGCTTACTTTAGTGCGCTCAGCCAGCCGATGCAACCGTTGATCGAACTCGCTTGCTGCATCTTTAAGCGCTTGCTCTTGCCCGGGTGGGCAATTGACGCGAACAAGACGATCTAGAATTTTGATTTCAACCGGTTGTGTGCTCATAGTCCCACGCTGGCTCCTCATCCGGCCCGATTTGTCGAGGGCCCAGTACACAATAATATGGCGCTATTCTAGCAATTATTCTGGTGAATACACTACATCGAAAATCATCTCTGCTACTGGTGCAGGGAATTTGACCAAAACATGACAGCGACATCGCGTCTCGGTAAAGCGGTACCTAGGGCGCAGCGCTAGAGGCGTCGTGAGGTTTGCTCCTTTTCACGACCAAGCGCGCACATTTTTAGACACAAATGTGAGGCGGCTCGCTTGCGACAGTGGCTTCTCGCGGCCAGGGTTGATCCTTGTCATCGTGAGGGCGTCATCTGCACTTATACACTGTCTTGCGTCATCAGTCATGCGTGGTGGGGCATCATACCGTTTTTTATCGCGGTGATTCAGCCTGATGGTGTGAAATGCTAGACTGTGCTTCTTATTTTGATGGCACAGCAAGGGGCAAGATTGTGACTGATACCCGTTTACCCGCTTATGCGACAACAGCAGACACACTGAGGGCTGACAGTTTGGCGGTGACGCCTGCAGAGATGCACGGTTTAATCGCAGGCATGCTCAGTGGTGGACTAGAGCTGGAAGATGGTAGCTGGTTAACCATGCTTTATGATTACACCCACCAAGGGATGGGGTGGCCAACAGAGTCTAAGACGCTTGCCTTGCAAAGCTATCATCAGCTAAAAGCGCAGCTTACCGGCAGTGATCTTGATTTAGATATTTATGTCCCTGACGACGAGCAGTCGGGTGTCGTTGCCCGTGCCGAAGCGCTGGTGGAGTGGATTAACGCGTTTTTAGCGGGGGTGGGACTGATCGGAACCAAAGGGCGTACCTTATCTAAGGATGTGACAGAAGCATTGGGCGATCTCAAAGATGTTGCGCAGCTGGGTGTCGATGAAGATGGCGACATGCAAGAGCAAGCCGAATTACTTGAGCAGGTTGTCGAGCATGTACGCGTATGCAGCATGGTGGTGCACGCAGAACTTGGGGCGCGTCCGGACCGTGACGATACGCCTAAAACATTGCATTAATCTCAATGACGCGTTCAGATTGAGGCGTTAAGTGACTCAGGGTGAGGTAAAAGTGGGATGAAAGCCTATGACATAGTGATCGCAGGCGGCGCAATGGCCGGTGCGACTGCCGCATTGGCCTTAGACACATTGAGTGGCGGCACACTGCGTATTGCCGTGGTCGAGGCAATGGTGCCCGATCACCGCGAACACCCGGGTTACGATGCACGCAGTATCGCATTAGCACAAGGCAGCTGTGCAGCCTTTGCGAGCTTGGGGCTGTGGGACTCACTTGCCCCTTTTGGCACGCCGATTCAGCACATTCATGTGTCTGATCGTGGCCACGCCGGACAAACCCATATTGACGCACAGTCGCAGGGAGTGCCTTATCTTGGCCAAGTTATCGAGTTAGCGGATGCCGGTGCGGTGCTTCACCAAAAGTTACAACACCGCGAGGCGATCGATGTGTTTTGCCCAGATGCCGTGATGGCGATTGAGCGAACGCCGGCGGCGGTAACGGTGAGATTAAAACAGGGGGAGTCACTGACCGCTTCGTTACTTATTGCGGCTGACGGTGGGCGCTCGTCTTGTTGCGCGCAGTTGAAGATGCCATGCAAGCAACACGATTTTGGCCAAGTGGCGGTGATTGCCAATGTCTCGACCGCACTTCCTCATCAAGGACACGCCTTTGAGCGCTTCACGCAAACAGGCCCTGTGGCGCTGTTACCCATGTCGCAAGGACGGTGTTCGTTAGTGTGGTGTGTCACCGCGGAGCAAGCTGATGCGCTGATGCAAATCAGCGATGACGCCTTTCTTCAGCGCCTGCAGCAGGTGTTTGGCTGGCGTTTGGGCAAATTGCTGCATGTTGGAGAGCGCCATGCGTATCCATTGACGCTTAACCAAGTGGTTCGTCCGGTCAGTCATCGTGTGGCCGTGGTGGGGAATGCGGCACAAAGCTTACACCCTATTGCCGGGCAAGGATTTAACCTTGGCTTGCGAGATGTAATGACGTTAGCGCACACGCTGACGGAGGCGGCAAGGCGTGGCGATGATATCGGTGCGATGCCAACATTGATGGCGTACGCCAAACAACGAACACCAGACCGAGATGCCACAGTGGCATTGACATCAGGGTTGGTTCACCTCTTTTCCAATGATAGTCCGCTTCTGGCGGGGGCACGTAATGCCGGGTTAGGGCTGATGTCAGCATTAGAGAGTATGAAGCAACCGCTTGTGCAACGCACCATAGGATGGGTAGAACCGAGATGAAAATGATCAATGCCGACGTGGCCATTGTCGGTGGCGGCATGGTGGGGCTGACACTCGCCGCCTCCCTTGCCGACACGGATTTACGGGTGGTGGTGATAGAAGGTAAAGCGCCTGACACGACCTTAAACGACATACCAGAGAACCGCGTCTCGGCGTTGAGCCGAGCGAGTGAGAACATACTGCGCACCCTGGATGTATGGCCGGGCATCGCCTCACGTCGCGCGGCCAGTTACCAGCAGATGCGGGTGTGGGAGAAAGACAGTTTTGCCGATATTCACTTTGACGCGCAGGCGTTTGGCCAGCAAAACCTCGGCCATATTGTTGAAAACCGTGTGATTCAGTTGGCTTTGCTCGATAAAGTACAAAAGCAGGACAATGTGACTGTGTTGATGCCGGAGCAATGCCAATCCATGCTACAAGGAGAGAGCGAAACTTGGTTACAGCTCGCATCTGGGGGCGGTGTGACGGCGAAACTGGTCGTGGGGGCCGATGGGGCGCGCTCTTGGGTGCGTGAGCAAGCACATTTTCCCTTGGTACAGCGCGACTATGGCCATCATGCGGTGGTGGCGACGGTGCGCACGGTGGAGCCGCACCAGGGCGTTGCGCGTCAAGTGTTTACGCCGGACGGGCCGCTTGCATTCTTACCGCTTTCCGACTCCCATCTGTGCTCGATTGTTTGGTCTATCCCCCCAGAACAAGCGACGGATTATGTCGCGATGGACTCAGCGTCTTTTAACCGCGCCCTAACCGCTGCGTTTGATGCGCAACTTGGCCTTTGTGAGGTGGTAGGCCCACGCGCCAGCTACCCGCTTACCATGCGTTATGCTCAACACTTTGCGGCGGAGCGCCTGGCTTTAGTCGGTGATGCGGCGCACACCATCCACCCTTTGGCTGGACAAGGGGTGAATTTAGGTATGCTCGACGCGGCCGCCTTGGCGCAAACATTGGCCTCACTCGCCGACAAAGGGAAAGACATCGGGCATTATGCCGGTTTGCGCCAGTATGAACGTTGGCGCAAAGCGGAAGCGGCGCAGATGATTGCAGCGATGCAAGGCTTTCGAAGTTTATTTGCGGGCGATAATCCGGTTAAAAAGCTCGTCCGTGGCGTGGGCATGCGCGCCGTCAATCATTTGCCTGGCGCCAAGCAGCCATTTATGGCGCGTGCGCTAGGCCTTGTGGGGACGTTACCCGAGCTGGCTAAGCCGTGTGAGCGAGGCGCGACTTTTTGGTGATTGCGTGATGGCTGAATTGGCGAAAAATAGAGAATATGCTAAATACCACAAAGACCCTCGCCGAGCAGGCAATGGTTGAATGGTGAGTATGATGTTGAATTTACCGACTGACGGTGCGAGTTGTCATTGGGTGTAACAAGGAACAAGACTATGAGTGATATCCCATCTGAATTAAAATTTACCGCGACACATGAGTGGGTTCGCCCTGAAGGGGAAGGCCTATTTACCATTGGTATTTCTGACCACGCCCAGGCGCTGTTAGGGGACATGGTGTTTATCGATTTGCCTGATGAAGATGACACCTTTGATGCGGGTGACGATTGTGCGGTCGCAGAGTCGGTAAAGGCGGCGTCAGATATCTATGCGCCCATCTCTGGTCAGGTCGTGGCCGTCAATGAAGAGTTAGACAGTGCCCCTGAACTGGTTAACAGCGATCCCTACGGTGATGGTTGGTTGTTCCAGATTCAAGCGACAGATGAGTCTGAAATCGATAGCCTGCTTGATGCGCAAAGCTATGAAGAAACGTTAGGCGATCAAGACGCAGACTAAAACGGTCAGGGGTAGCACCTGTGCTATCCGTGTCTTTTTGCTCCCGATAACAAACAGGGGCCCGTCCAACGGGCCCCTGTTTGTATTGTGCGGCCAAGTCAGTAAGTGGTCCGCAACGAGCCAGCTTGTTCTGGTTCTCGCAGCCCTTCTTGATACACATCTCGAATCAAACCGTTAACTTCCTTCACGGTTTGGTAGTGACAGATAGTGGCGTGATCGGGGGCGCTTAACCAACCATTATTAAAATCAAACCGACCGCGTCCGGCGATATATAGGCGCCCTGAGAATAAGCGTGTGACATGTTTGGCGACAAGCTTGGGTGAGTAGCGATTAAAAACGCGCATAACCTCTTCTTACTAATGTTGGTGGTCGTCACCCGGTAGGGGTGTGAAAACGGCACCGATTGTGAAGTGGGTTTATGTCGCGGTGATGACAATGCCTAAAAAAACATTCACTTTATCCTTACCATAAATCCGCCTGGTTGAAGGCATCGACGCAGCACGGTTTGGAGCCTAATGCCGGCAAGTCACTGTCAGTAAGCGACTGGGCCAGCCAACCGTGTGGGTAGCTTAATGTATGTGGTGGCACGATCTCGGTAGGGTCGGCAGCGCGAAACCCTAGCTGGGTGTAGAAAGCAGGATCCCCGTAGGTCATCACCGCCTGATAACCCAAAGTGCGTAGCTGTTGCAGCCCGGCGTTGATTAATGCTTTTCCATGCCCTTGGCGCTGATAATCCGGGTGGATAGCCATCGGAGAGAGCAGCGCTATCTTATCGGTATGCGGGTAGGTCAGCCGTGAGAAAAAGACAGCGCCCACTAAGCTCTCACCCTCAAGGTATCCCCAGCCATGACAGTCTTCACTGGGCGTTTCACCGAGCAGCTTATCCACCAGTTGTCGGATGACTTCACCGGTGTCGGCCCCCTCACTATGCGTGAACGTTTCACTGACCCGTTGCGCCACGTAATCGGGATTAAGGGTCGATAGAGAGACGATGTTCATTAGGTTTCCTTTTGCGAGTGAGACAGGGTTGATGACGTTTTTAGGGAAGCCACGCGCTTGTCGACAATGGTGGTGAT
Organism: Salinivibrio sp. IB868; assembly: GCF_001995655.1. Lineage (NCBI taxonomy): Bacteria > Pseudomonadati > Pseudomonadota > Gammaproteobacteria > Vibrionales > Vibrionaceae > Salinivibrio > Salinivibrio sp. IB868. Next base: position 156,257 of record NZ_MUEW01000008.1, on the reverse strand, counting down.
CTGATCAATGAGCCACTGCATTTTGGGGTGACCGCTCGCTTGATGTCGCCATGCCAAGCCAATATCAAACCCTGGCACATCAATAGGGGGAGGGCTGAATGCCAGATGGTTAGCGTCGTTAAAGGTATCTAATCGCGCCATAAGCTCTGGGACGGTACAAAGCAGCTGTCGCCCTTTGAGCAGTTGCCTCACCGTGAGAAACCGCTGCGATCCCATCACCACTTGTCGATGATAGCCGAGTGCTGCCAAACGCGCATCTATCGGGCTGGAGAGCTGGCCATATGTGCTAACCAGTGCATGTGGTGTAGCGACAAAATCGGCGAGGGTGATGGGTGTGCCGAGCCCGGTGCTGTGTGGATCAAATAAGCACACATGCTGCTCATGGTATAATACCTGACTATCAAGAATCTCGGTGTTGTCGGGGATCACGCCGATCACCGCGTCGACATCATCGTTTTTAATCGCGTCCAGACAGTGGCGACGGTCAACCGGGCGCAAGCTAAGTTGTGCTAAAGGAAGTTGCTGGTTGAGGGTGTCGAACAGTGCAGGGGCGAAGATAAGCTCAGCGTAGTCGGTGAGCCCAAGGCGGATCTGACCATCAAACAGGACAGGCTCAAAAGCGGGCGGGGTCAGCACGTCCGTGGCGAGGGTGTCGAGTAGCGCCTCAATTTTAGGGGCGATATCTAGTGCGCGAGCAGTGGGTACCATTTGGTGTCCACGCCGCTCAAAAAGGGGATCGTCAAGCATGGTACGCAGACGTGCCAAACTATGGCTCATGGCTGACTGACCCAGAGATAGGCGCTGTGCAGCCCCAGTCACGCTGCGTGTTTCCATTAAAGTGACAAAGGTCACCAACAAGTTGAGATCGTATTTCCGCCAGTGTTTTTGTGCCATCCGTTGGGTCATTCCTTCATTTGATTTGCCCGATTACGACATATCTCGGCACGCAGCGGCTGGCAAAGCGCGAGAAGATCCTTCACGCGCACCCATAATCCGGCATGGGGGTCACCGCTGCTAATAGTGACAGTTTCATAGTCCCAGATCTGCTCATCAAAGACCAAGGCCAGATCTGGTGAGAGCCCTAGTGGCGCGACAGTACCGCGTGCGTAGCCGGTAGTGCTTTGCACTTGTTGGGCACTGGCAAGTGTCATCCGTCGCCAGCCGAGTCGTTGGCGCACTTTGGGTGGGCTGACTTGCTGATCGCCTGGGACACAAGCCACTGCATAGCGCCCTCCCATATCACGCAACACCATGGTTTTGAGCATTTGAGAAGGATCAATACCACGTTGTATCGCGGTTTCCTCAATCGATTGTGTCGCGCGTGACTGCCACAGCACTTGGTAGCGAATATGGGCGCTATCGAGCGCGGCAGTCACCGGGGTTTGCCAATTAGGATCCGCGTACACGGCTCAATCATCGTCCTCAAGTGAATAAGGAAGTGGCTCACGCTGCCATGCGTACGAAGGAGACTCAGCAAGGCGGAAAGCGGTGTCGTCGTCCAAGTTGTTTGGCAGCACGGCTAACACGCTCGCATTGCCGTTAGCATCGCGATAACCAGCGATCACTGTCCCGCCTGCGCGCCAATTATCACCCACCGCACGTTCGATTTTGTCGCCTGCAACAGGTGTGTGCTCGGCGTGGCCGCTGAGCGTGTACATGGCGCGCTTATTCATGCCTCGATACTTGGCTCGTGCCACGGTTTCTTGTCCGGTATAACAGCCTTTGGTAAAACTGATCGCGTCCAGCGCCTGAAGATTTAGCGATTGCGGGATAAATTCACCGCTGGTCGCTTGCTCGATGCGGGGTAATGCCGCGTCAATATCCCACTTGTCCCAATACTCATGGGTGAGCAATGCGGCTGAGTATTGATGGGTAAGCTCTGTGGCTTTGGCCGCGTCAACCACCAGCAACCAGCGATGTGGTTCAATGTATACAGCGGTGCCTTGTTGCCCTTGGCGAACGTCACCGTGCGCGCCAAAGTGATCAGCCACTACCTTGTCTGCCTGTGTACCAATGACACCGAGCAACACGGCATCGACCTTTTCAAACGCAATCTTGGAAAAAATGGCGTACTTTTTTACTTCTTGAAGCTGGGTGGCTTCAATCGACGCCGGTTGCACCATGGCGAGCCCGTCTTGGTAATGGAAAAAACGCAGTACTGACCAAACTTTACCTTTTGGATCGCAATGGGCGGCGAGGGTCGATTTATCTTCTGCGAGGTTCGCAATATCGCAAGTGAGCTGGCCTTGTAAGTAGCTTTTCGTATCATTGCCGCTCACTTTAGTGATTGCCCAGTTATCAAGGGCAACCATCGCCAGTTCAGGTTGTGGATCACTGGGGTGTGTATCCGCAGGCTCAAAGGCTACGGTTTGATACCATTCACTCATAACACTCACGCTCTCTGTTGAGAAAACATAGACTCTGCCCCGTATACTAATAGGGAGCATAAAGCTTGTCAGCCTTTGTCTTGTCGGGCGATTGCTGTATAAACCGAATTAACGCTAGAGAGCTCTCAGATTCGTGGTTTGTTGCTCAGCAAAAGTAGTCGCCCGATAACGGCATTGATAGTATGCGAGTACTGACATCATCGATAGAGGTAAACAATGGTTAATACCGAGGATAAAGCGCGGGTTCGTTGGGCATGTCGTCGCGGCATGTTGGAACTGGATGTGTTGGTTATGCCGTATTTTGAAGCCTGCTACGACACGCTTAATGAAAAAGAAAAACAGGATTTTGTCGCATTTTTGGAAAGCGCGGATCCTGACTTGTTTGCCTGGCTGATGGGGCATGGTAAACCTGACGATCCGAAGATGAAATCTGTTGTCGATAAGGTCGTCGCTTATAACCGCAGTAAGTTACGTACATAGTCACCTACATTGCCCGCGTTATGTCACTGTCTGTCTGCTTTTGCTAGGAACGATGGTGGCTTGGCTGGCCGTGTCGCATGTTTCCCTTCCTTTGAGTGCTCGTGCTGTGCTAACCGTTTGGGCGGTACGAGACTTGCTCCGCTTCCATGCGCACCTCATCGCTAACGAAGGCCCCTTTCGCTTTTCATCTGACGCTTGGGCGGTCATGCCTAATGGGCAGTATCGAAAACTGACCTGTGTTTATGCGACCCCATGGCTGCTGGTGCTCGCCGCGCGTGCGGATGCCCAATACCTTTATATTTGGCGTTATGGCCTTCCAGACTATCATTTTCGTCTGATTTATCGGCATTGCTGTCAGTAAGGCTGGGATAGCATGTGACATATTTGTGACAAACCGATTGCGTGGCTTTACTTTTTCACGTTATCTCCGATATTCAAGGAACACGGGTTCAATCCATTCTGCTCAGATAACGCTGTAGGGTCGCTATGAATATTAAACAAAAACTCTTGTCACTCACCTTGATGTCGGTGTTGGCGCTACTTGCGGTTGCCGCCGTTGCATGGAAAGCGGAAACGCGGCTACAAAAAATGCACAGTCAGCTAACCACGGTCTCTGATCTTGAGGTGATCTTGCTCAATCTACGCCGCAATGAGAAAGACTTTCTCGCGCGCATGGACCCCAAATATCTCTCCCGTTTTGATAACAATGTCGACGCGTTCAATAAGCTGCTGAGTGATTTTCGCGCCCGCAGCGCTTCGTTGGGGCTAGAGACTGCGACCATTGATAAAGTGCAGCGAGCAATGACAGCGTATGCCAACGGCTTTCGCGATCTGGGTAAGGGTTACCAAACATTGGGGTTAACCCCTGAGCAGGGGATCCGAGGACAGATGCAAAACGCGAGCAAGAAAATGGTGGCAGCGACCAAAAATGACATTGTGCTTGAGAGTAGCGCCCGCTTATTAGCCGCAGATGCCAAACTGTTTGTGCAAAGCAGTAACCTTGACTACATCGACGAATATCAAAGCCAAATGCAAGAGCTTGAAGATTACCTTCGCGGTGACCTGCTCGCTTTATTTCAAGCGCATCAGGCGCAAGTGGACAAGATTGTCGCGCAGAAAAAGACATTAGGGCTAGCGGCAGACAAAGGCCTACTGGGGCAAATCCGAGGGAAAACCCACCAAGTTGAGGAAATGTTCGATGTGCTTAGTAAAGAGTATGAGCAGGCCATTTCGCAAGCCTTAAGACAGACCGTGATGATGACCGGATCGGTGGTGGTGATACTGGCACTGGTGATGACAGTGATTTCGTTGTGGATGAACCGTGGCATTCAACAGCGTATTTACCGATTTAGTGAGCAAATGGCCGCCATCACGCAGCAGCGGGATCTGACCTTGAGAGCTGACGAAAACGGTCGTGATGAGATTGCCTTCATGGCGAAAGACGTTAACCAGATGCTCGGCAGTATCCAAACCATGGTTTTGGATGTGAGTCGCGCCATACAAGCGCTTAATCAAAGTGCAGAGCAAGTTGAATCCCGTACTGAAGCCACTGGGGCCGCCATGGCTACCCAGTTAGATGAAACCACTCATGCCGCGACTGCGATGAATGAGATGGAAAGCACCATTCGCGATATTGCGGGTAATACCGATCAGGCCGCGGAGAATGCGCGCACCAGCTTAAGCCGTGCGGAGAACGGGCAAAAAGTGGTGGATGACACTAAAGCGATGATCATGACACTGGCAGAAACCCTCAGTAATACCAGCAACGAGGTGCTTGAACTGAGTAAGCTGTCTGAAACCATCGGCTCAGTATTAGATGTGATTAAAGATATTTCCGAGCAAACCAACTTATTGGCACTGAACGCGGCGATTGAAGCGGCGCGCGCTGGTGAGCAAGGACGTGGCTTTGCGGTCGTGGCTGATGAGGTGCGCCAGTTGGCGACCCGTACGCGTGAATCAACCGATGAAATTTCTGGCATTATTACGTCGTTGCAAGCGCAAACCCAGTCGGTTTCTGAGCGTATGGAGCAAAGCCGAGAAGACGGGGAAACATCCGTGGGTAAGGTGGAAGCGGCTTCGCAAGAGCTCTCGCAGATCATGGAAGATATGCAAAACATCATGGATATGAGCACCCACATTGCCACGGCGATCGAGCAGCAAAGCTCGGTGGCAAAAGAAGTCAATCAAAACGTGCACAATATTCAAGATATTGCGCAAAACAGTACTGAACGCGCCAACCAGAACCGCGAAGCGGCACACAAGGTGGCCGAAGAAGCCGCACACCTTGAGCGTGCGGTGAGCGAGTTTAAAAGCGAATAACCGCGATGATATCCAGTAAAAAGGCCAGCCTCGTGAGGCTGGCCTTCTTCATTTCAGGGCTGAGGGAGCAATCAAAACCCGCTAACAGGGCTGATCTGGCGTTAATACGGTGGGACCGGATTGCTCGTTAGGCTCAGGGTAATCAATGGTGTAGTGAAGGCCTCGGCTTTCTTTACGTTGCATGGCACAACGAACCATGAGCTCTGCCACCTGTAAAAGGTTACGCAACTCCAGCAGATTGTTTGAGACCCGGAAATTAGCATAATACTCATGTGTTTCTTGCTTGAGCAGTTCGATACGGCGTAGCGCGCGCTCCAACCGTTTGGTTGAGCGGACAATGCCCATGTAATCCCACATAAACAGGCGTAACTCATGCCAGTTATGCTGGATCACCACTTCTTCGTCGGAACAAATTACTTGGCTCTCATCCCAAGGGGGTAGCGCAGTATGCGGCTCGATATGGTCTGAGTGCGCTTTAATATGCTCAGCGGCTGACCATGCATAAACCACACATTCGAGTAGCGAGTTAGATGCCATACGGTTCGCGCCATGCAAGCCGGTGTAGCTCACTTCCCCAATGGCGTATAAGCCGGGTAAGTCTGTGGTGCCGTTTTTATCCACCATCACGCCACCGCACGTATAATGGGCGGCTGGGACAATAGGGATCGCCTCTTTAGTCAGATCGATGCCGTATTGCTTGAGCTTTTCGTAGATGGTGGGAAAGTGTTTGATCACAAATTCAGGGTCTTTGTGGCTGATGTCGAGATACATACAGTCGGCGCCAAGGCGCTTCATTTCGTAGTCAATCGCACGGGCAACCACATCACGCGGGGCAAGCTCGCCGCGTGAATCGAATTCCGCCATAAAGCGCGAGCCATCTGGGCGTTTAAGGTGAGCGCCTTCACCGCGCAGTGCTTCAGTGAGCAAAAAGTTGCGCGCGTCTGGATGGTACAGACACGTTGGATGAAACTGATTAAATTCTAGGTTGGCGACACGACAACCTGCGCGCCATGCCATGGCGATGCCATCACCGGATGACACATCGGGATTGGAGGTGTATTGATAAACTTTCGAGGCCCCTCCGGTGGCGAGTACCACATAGTTGGTGCGCACGGTCTCAACCACTTCTTGGTTTCGGTTCCAGATGTAGGCGCCGAGGACGTGGTTTGGACCACCTAATCCGACTTTTTTACGGGTGATAATATCCAGCGCATTGTGTCGTTCAAGCAGGGTGATATTAGGGTGTTGGCGCACATTATCTTGAAGCGAGTTTTGCACGGCCATTCCGGTCGCATCGGCGGTATGCAAGATACGGCGGTGGCTATGGCCGCCTTCACGGGTTAAATGATACCGAGGGGTGTCGTCGTCGCTATCTTCTTGATCGAACGGGACACCGCCATCAATTAACCACTGCACACAATCTTTAGCATTGCGGGCAATAAAGTCCACGACCTGGGTATCGCAGATACCTGCGCCTGCGATTTGGGTATCCTCGACATGAGATTCTACCGAATCTTGTTCGTCAAACACCGCGGCAATACCGCCCTGTGCGTAAAGCGTTGCCCCTTCGCTGAGCGGGCCTTTACTTAATACAATCACCTTGTGGGTCGGCGCTAAGCGGAGCGCCAGTGACAAGCCTGCGGCACCACTACCGATGACTAGCACGTCACATTGATGTTCCTGAGTTGTGGTCGTCATGATCCCTAATCCTCTTTCTGCGCCCCCAATGTTACACCAATTTGACGTGGCTGCGCGCGGTAAGATCAAATCCCGTCTCGCTTGGGTGAAAGTTTGCAACCATGGTATGGTTCGGGCGACAATGCCCTCAGTCAAAGAGACATTCTTTGACCATTCCGTCACAGTAATGTGATTCAACGCATAATAAAACCAACATGGTGAGGAACTTTTCGCCGGCTGGGTTATCGAATCGTGTGCGAAAGCTCGCAAGCGGGTTTAACCGCGCTCTGACAACGTCGGGCCTAGAATTTCGATAATCGGGCGGAAAGATCAACCAAGGAGTAAACGCTCGAATGGGCGAGCAGCTAACCGACCAGGTTCTAATAGAACGTGTACAGAATGGTGACAAGCAAGCTTTCAATCTGTTAGTCGTCAAATATCAGAATAAGGTATGTAACCTTATCGCCCGCTATGTCGGTACACACAGTGGTGATATTCCAGATATTGCGCAAGAGGCGTTTATCAAAGCGTATCGCGCATTGCCGGGATTTCGTGGCGAGAGTGCGTTTTATACTTGGCTGTATCGCATTGCTGTGAACACCGCGAAAAACCATTTGGTGGCACAAGGACGACGTCCGCCAGGCAGTGATATTGATGCCGACGAAGCAGAAAATTACGAAAGTGGGGGTTCTTTAAAAGAAATATCGAACCCTGAAAACTTGATGTTGTCAGATGAATTGAGACAGGTGGTATTTTCGACCATAGAAACACTGCCTGACGACTTAAGAACCGCAATTACCTTACGGGAGCTCGATGGGCTTAGCTATGAGGAAATTGCACAGGTAATGGATTGTCCAGTCGGTACGGTGCGGTCGCGTATTTTCCGAGCGCGTGAAGCGGTTGAAAAACGCATCCGGCCACTGATGAAACGGTAACGAGTTTTACTGGCTGCATGACGGTGACTTGAATGACGGATAGAGAAAAAATTTCAGCGTTGTTAGATGGCGAACTGGTGGATACGGCAGTCATCCACGAGATTGAGCGAGATGATAACGCGCAACAGGCTTGGGGGAGTTTTAGCACCATTCGCGATGTGATGCGTGGTGAGGCACCCAGCTCGTTGCAATGGAACATTGCCGATTCTGTAGCGTCCGCGCTGGAAGCAGAACCTGCTTATCAAGGCGATCACCTTGATAATAACGTGCTCCCCATGCACGAAGCACAGCCGCGTCCTGAAAAGGCGCGTCGTCACTTACCAGGGTGGCTGCAGCAGCTGACACAGGTAAGCGTTGCCGCGTGTGTCTCATTGGCCGTGATCGTGGGTGTGCAGCAATATAATCAGTCTGATGCGAGTTCGCCGGTGGCCAGCACGCAACCCCAGCCGCCAGTACTAGAAACGATTCCTTTTGCAGGGGCTGCGGAGCCGGTCAGCTTAAGCCGTGACGATCTACGTGCCACACCTTCTGAGGCCGAGTTGATGGAGCAGCGTCGCCGCGTCAATGCCATGCTCAAAGACTATGAATTGCAGCTGCGCTTGAATAAGGATAGGCTGTCTAACCATCAGACAATGGCACCGTCGACAAGCAGTAATAATCAATGAAAAAAATTCTGATCGGTGCGCTTGCGCTGGTCAGTTTGATGTCTGCGCAAGCCTCGGCCGAACCTTCTGCCGAGGCTTTGTTACATCAAATGGATACCGCAAGCGACACCCTAGATTATGAAGTGTCCTACATCTTGGTAGGTAAAAATAGTCTCGAACCCCTTCGCTTTCGTCATGCCCAAGTTGGGGATGATGCCTACGGCCACCTCATGTATTTAAGTGGCCCGCCGCGAGAAGTCATCCGTCGAGGCGGTGAAATCAGCTATTTTGAACCAGGCTACGACCCTTTCACCATTGCCAGTGATCATATGGTTGCGCCTTTGCCAACGCTTATCCAAGCCGATATCGATGTGCTGGCTAACCATTATGATTTTGTCTCTATGGGGCACGCGCGTGAAGCGGGGATGGATTGCCAAGTGGTTCGGATTACCCCGAAAGACGGAGAGCGTTATTCGTACGTATTATGGTTAGATGAGAACAGCAAACTGCCTGTCAGGGCGGATTTGCTCGACCGTGATGGCGATCCGCTTGAGCAATATCGTGCGTTGTCGTTGGTCGTCTCTTCACAAATCAGTACCTCAATGCAAAAGCTGGCTGAGCTGGCATTGCCACCGGTACTGACCTTGCCACAAACCACGCAGCGCTCCGACTTAGATTGGCAGGTCACCGCGTTACCCGAGGGGTTTGAACCTGTATACAGCAATCGTCACCGTTTGATGATGACTAAACGTGCGGTCGAGAGTCAGATGTTTAGTGATGGTCTGTTCAGCTTTTCTGTGTATCTTGCCAAAGCCGATGATGTCTCGGTGCGTAAGCAGATTGTTCGCCAAGGTCGGCGCACACTGCATAGCGTGACCAGTGGCAATGCAGAAATCACGGTGGTCGGCGATATTCCTCCTGAGACAGCTAAACGGGTGGCGGAGTCTGTCCGTATTACTGATATGCCTGCGAGCAAGTCAGAACAGAAGGTTGAACCATGATCAAAGCATTGGCAGAAGTTACCAGTTACCAAGATGGTTGGTTGTCATTGGCCTGCCAGCAGCAAACCAGTTGCGGTAGTTGCCAGTCACAAAGTCAATGTGGCACTGGTATTGTGTCCAAAGCCCTTCCTGGTAAGGTGAAACACCTTAAAGTACGTGCCCCAAAACCCCTGCCGGCCGGCACCTTAGTTGAAATCGGCTTAGGTGAGGCGACCTTATTACGCTCCGCGTTATTGGTCTACATGGTGCCTTTAGTCATGATGCTAACGGGGGCACTGCTCGGGCAATTTTTGTTCGCCACGCTCGCCGGCAGCGGGGAGGGTGGCGTTATCGCGCTAAGCCTAGGGCTGGGAGCGGTTGGCGTGGGCCTAGCGCGTCATCTTGCACCGCGTATCGGTACCCAAGAGCAGCAACAGCCTCAACTGTTACGCGTGATGGGGGAGCCCGTCTCTGACTTGGCGGTAATAAATACCACACAGCAGGATAGCGACTAGCCACTATTTTCGGTAGAATCCCGCTCACTTGATCTTAGGATCCCATTCTTATTGATAACGAGTAAGTCACACCAACACATGAAGCATATTCGTAACTTTTCGATCATCGCCCATATTGACCACGGTAAGTCGACACTTTCTGACCGACTGATTCAAGTATGTGGCGGCCTAACTGACCGGGAAATGGCAGATCAAGTTCTTGATTCAATGGATCTGGAACGTGAACGCGGTATCACCATCAAAGCACAAAGTGTGACACTGAACTACAAAGCCAAAGACGGCGAAGTGTATCAGCTCAACTTCATCGATACGCCAGGACACGTTGACTTCTCTTATGAGGTGTCACGCTCGCTCAAGGCGTGTGAAGGTGCTTTGCTGGTGGTCGATGCAGGACAAGGGGTTGAAGCACAGACGCTCGCCAACTGCTACACCGCCATTGATATGGACCTGGAAGTGGTTCCTGTCCTGAATAAGATTGACTTGCCGGCCGCTGATCCTGATCGCGTCGCGCAAGAAATTGAGGACATCGTCGGTATTGAGGCCATTGACGCCACTCGCTGTTCGGCGAAAACCGGCATGGGGGTTGATGATGTCCTTGAAGACATTGTACGCCAGATCCCGCCACCAGAAGGCGATCCTGACGCGCCAACGCAAGCGCTGATTATTGACTCCTGGTTTGATAAATACCTCGGCGTGGTCTCTTTGGTACGCATCCGTGAAGGGTCGTTGAAAAAAGGCGACAAAGTGAAAATCATGAGCACGGGTCAAGAATGGAACGTGGACAGCATTGGTATTTTCACGCCTAAGCGTAAAGAGCTCAATGGTCTGCAAACCGGTGAGGTTGGCTGGGTGATCTGTGGGATCAAAGATATCCTCGGCGCGCCAGTGGGCGATACCATCACCCATGCTAAAAACGGCTGTGAAAAGCGGATTGAAGGTTTCCAACAAGTGAAGCCGCAAGTTTATGCGGGTCTGTTCCCCATCTCATCGGATGATTACGAAAGTTTTCGTGATGCCTTGGATAAGCTGAGCCTTAACGATGCTTCCTTGTTCTTTGAGCCGGAAAGCTCTGCGGCACTGGGCTTTGGTTTCCGTTGTGGTTTCCTTGGCATGCTGCACATGGAAATCATCCAAGAGCGGTTGGAGCGCGAGTATAATCTCGATCTGATCACTACTGCTCCAACCGTGGTGTACGAGGTGACCCAAAATGATGGCGAGGTCATTTACGTCGACAGCCCATCCAAACTGCCACCTATCAATGACATAGAAACCATTGGTGAACCGATCTCGCGGTGTAATATTTTGGTGCCGAGTGAGTTTGTCGGTAACGTCATTTCACTGTGTGTGGAAAAGCGTGGTGTGCAGGTCGATATGGTCTATCACGGCAACCAAGTGGCACTGACCTATGACATTCCGATGGCCGAAGTGGTTCTCGATTTCTTTGACCGGATTAAATCGACCTCACGTGGTTACGCGTCGTTAGATTATAACTTCGAGCGCTATGAAGTATCTGACATGGTGCGGGTGGATATCCTCCTAAACGGTGAACGCGTCGATGCGCTGGCGATTATCACTCACCGTGCGCACGCACAGCCGCGTGGTCGCGAGCTGGTGGAAAAAATGAAAGAGTTTATTCCTCGTCAGCAGTTTGATATTGCCATCCAAGCTTCGATTGGTAATCACATTATTGCGCGCTCGACGGTGAAACAGCTACGTAAAAACGTGACCGCGAAATGTTATGGCGGTGACGTGAGCCGTAAGAAAAAGCTTCTGCAAAAGCAAAAAGAAGGTAAAAAGCGAATGAAGCAGGTCGGTAATGTCGAGCTGCCGCAAGAAGCCTTTTTGGCCATTTTGCACGTGGGCAAAGATAAATAACGACGGATTCCATTATGGCCAATACGTTTTCTTTGATTTTAGTGCTGGTGACCTTGGTCACCGGCATTGTTTGGGCGTTAGATAAATACCGTTGGGCACCGCGCCGCCGCCAAGCGGCAGGGGAAACCCTCAAGGTGTCAGCGCGTGAACTGGATGCCGAACAAGTTGCTAAAGTGGCGCCTCAACCGAGTTGGGTTGAAAATATGGCGTCTATTTTTCCAGTGATCGCGGTGGTACTGGTGTTGCGATCATTTATTTATGAGCCGTTTCAAATTCCATCCGGATCGATGATGCCTACCTTATTGGTCGGGGATTTTATCTTGGTGGAAAAGTTTGCCTATGGCTTACGCGATCCTGCCTTCCACACTGAAATTGTCGAAACCGGTAAACCAGAGCGCGGTGATATCGTGGTATTTAAATACCCGCCTCAACCCAATATCGATTACATTAAGCGCACGGTCGGGCTGCCGGGCGATACGGTTGTGTATGAAGATAAGCGCCTATGTATTCAGCCCAAGGGCGAATCTCAGTGTCAGCCGGTGCCGATTGACGATATTCAGCCGAGCCAGTTTATTCAAGCGGGCATCAACCTTGTGCAAGCGCAGGAGCAGTTAGGGGAGCAGTCGCATCAGATTTTGGTGCACCCTAAAAAGCAAGATAGGGTGAGCGCGTATCAGCCACGTCCGGGCGTCAACCGCTGGGTCGTGCCAGACGGGCACTATTTTATGATGGGTGACAACCGTGATAACAGCGCGGATAGCCGCTTCTGGGGCTTCGTCCCTGAACGCAATCTCGTGGGCAAAGCGGTTGCTATTTGGGTTAGCTTTGAATTTGAGCGCCCCAGTGATAGCTGGCTACCATCGTGGGTACCGACAGGCATTCGCTTTAACCGTATTGGTGGAATTGATTAATTCTGGACTATGATGACAAAACTAACAGATAAGTTGCAGCGTGATATCGGCTACCAATTTAGCAACGCTGCATTACTCGAATTGGCGTTAACGCACCGCAGTGCCAATGGCACCCATAACGAGCGTCTCGAATTTTTAGGCGACTCGATTTTGAGCTTTGTGATTGCCGAGGATCTTTACCACCGTTTTCCGAAAGTGGACGAAGGCGACATGAGCCGAATGCGTGCTACCTTGGTGCGTGGTAACACCTTGGCGGAGATCGGACGTGAGTTTTCTCTGGGCGAAGTGATGCGCCTTGGCCCAGGAGAACTTAAAAGTGGCGGGTTTCGTCGTGACTCGATTCTCGCTGACGCCGTCGAAGCCTTGATTGGCGCGATTTTTTTGGACAGTGATATCAACCGAGTGCAGGAGATTATCCTGCAGTGGTATCAACACCGCCTCGAGACCATTGAGCCTGGCGCGAGTCAAAAAGATCCGAAAACCCGACTGCAAGAACACCTACAGGGTAAACGCAAACCCTTGCCGTCTTACACGGTGATGAAAGTGCGTGGTGAGGCACACAACCAAGAATTTACGGTAGAGTGCCAAGTATCAGGACTGGAGAGTTCTGTGATTGGAAAAGGCAGCAGCCGTCGCAAGGCAGAGCAAGCGGCTGCAGAACTCGCATTACAGAAGTTAACATAATGACTGATACACAGCGCTGTGGCTTTATTGCCATTGTAGGCCGTCCGAACGTCGGCAAATCAACATTACTGAACCGCTTAGTGGGGCAAAAGCTGTCGATCACTTCGCGGAAACCGCAGACCACACGTCACCGCATCATGGGGGTGGATACCCGTGATAACTATCAAGCGGTATACGTGGACACCCCAGGGCTGCACATCGAAGAAAAGCGCGCGATCAACCGCTTGATGAACCGTGCGGCGAACAGCTCATTAACCGATGTCGAACTGGTGTTATTTTTGGTCGATGGCACCCATTGGACCAAAGACGACGAGATGGTGCTCAACAAGTTAGCGCGCTCTGGTCTGCCAACGGTCTTGTTGGTCAATAAAGTCGATAATGTGAAAGAGAAAACCGAGCTCTTTCCACACCTTCAAACCTTGTCGGAAAAGATGGAGTTTGTTGACGTGATCCCGGTGTCCGCGAAACACGGCACCAATATCGATGTGGTTGAACAGAAGGTACGCGACGCGTTACCGGAAAGTGAGTTTTACTTCCCTGAAGAATACGTCACAGACCGCTCTCAGCGCTTTATGGCCTCTGAAATTATCCGCGAAAAACTGATGCGCTTTACCGGTGAGGAGCTGCCTTACTCGGTCACCGTCGAAATCGAGCGCTTTGACTACAACCCAGAAACGGACGGGTTTCATATCAATGGTTTGATCTTGGTTGAGCGCAATGGCCAAAAGAAAATGGTCATTGGTAAAGGCGGCGAAAAGATCAAGCGCATTGGCCGTGAAGCGCGTCTAGACATGGAAGAGCTGTATGAGCGCAAGGTTTACCTTGAGCTTTGGGTAAAAGTGAAGTCAGGTTGGGCCGACGATGAACGCGCGCTACGCAGCCTCGGTTATATCGACGATCTCTAAGTGACCCACTGATTCAGGTACCCATGCCAGGAGGAGAGAGTGAGTGGACGGGTTTCAACGCGGCTTTGTATTGCATACGCGCCCTTACAGTGAATCCAGTCTGCTTTTGGATATCTTTTCTGAGCACGAGGGGCGCGTGACTCTGCTTGCCAAAGGGGCGCGTCGGCCACGCTCGGCGATAAGAGGTGCCTTGCAGCCTTTTACCCCTTTGCTGCTCAAATGGGGGGGACGTGGTGAACTGCGCACTTTACGCAGTGCCGAAGCCACAGGCCTCGCCCTGCCGCTATCAGGCAATGCCCTGTATTCCGGTTTTTACCTCAATGAGCTGGTGATGCGTGTGCTGGAGCCTCACACGCCTTACCCGGCGTTATTTCATGACTATGTGACCGCATTGACCCAGCTGGCTCGCTACAATAATCCTGAGCCAGCCCTGCGTTGTTTTGAACTCGCGTTATTAGAAGCCTTGGGCTATGGGGTTGATTTTCTTCATTGTGCTGGCAGCGGTGACCCGATTAACGATAACATGACGTACTTGTATCGCGAGCAGCAAGGCTTTGTGGCATCGATCATGAAAAGCCAACACCGACAATTTACGGGGGCCGATCTGCGTGCGTTGGCGACGCGTCACTTTGAGACGGTCGCTCAGTTACGTGCCGCAAAGCGTTTTACGCGTATGGCGCTCAAGCCATATCTTGGCCCCAAGCCGCTCAAAAGCAGAGAATTGTTTAGAAGGAAATAATCATGGATAAAATCTACTTGGGTGTGAACATCGATCACATCGCGACAGTGCGCAATGCGCGTGGCACCGTGTATCCGGATCCTGTTCATGCCGCTGAGTTGGCAGAGCGTGCAGGCGCGGCTGGGATCACGGTTCATTTGCGTGAAGATCGCCGCCACATCACTGATCGTGATGTTCGCTTGCTTAAAGAAACCTTGCAAACCCGGATGAATTTGGAAATGGCGGTCACCGATGAAATGGTCGAGATAGCCTTGGAGACGCAGCCTGAGTTTGTATGTTTGGTGCCAGAAAAGCGTGAAGAGCTGACGACTGAAGGGGGCCTCGATGTCGCGGGCCAGCTGGATAAAGTCAAAGCCGCCACGCAAACGTTGAGCGAAGCGGGGATTAAGGTTTCCTTATTTATCGATGCCGACCGCACACAAATAGAAGCCGCTCACCAATGTGGCGCGCCGTTTATTGAACTGCACACCGGGCATTACGCCGATGCCGCCAATGACAATGATCGCCAAGCCGAGTTGAAGAAAATCTCAGCGGCGGCCAGTTATGCGGTCGATTTGGGGATCAAAGTGAATGCGGGCCACGGCTTAACCTATCATAACGTCACGCCGATAGCGGCGATGCCAGAAATGCATGAGCTGAATATTGGTCACGCGATCATTGGCCGTGCCATGTTTGATGGTTTGCAAAAAGCCGTCGCGGATATGAAAGCGATCATGGAAGCGGCGCGTCGCTAAATGGCCATTGCTGGAATTGGTACTGACATTGTTGAGATTGCGCGTGTTGAAAAAGCCCTCGCGCGCCAACCACGCTTTGCTGCCAGGATCTTAACCGAGCCTGAGCAAGCCAATCTGGTGCGCCATCACGCGCCTGGACGTTTCCTCGCCAAGCGCTTTGCCGCCAAAGAAGCCGCCGCCAAGGCGCTTGGAACCGGCATTGCCAACGGGGTAACGTTCCACGACTTTATTATCACCAACCAGGCCTCGGGCCAACCTACCTTGCGCTTGTCGGGCCGAGCCGCGGAACTGGCGCAGGTGCGTGGCATTACACAGTGTTGGCTCACCCTCTCTGATGAAAAAGCGTATGCCATCGCGTATGTGGTGCTAGAAACCGCATAAGCTTACTGCTGTATGGCTGCACCTCACACGGTGTGGCGTTCGATGTTTTATGAGGTACCCAAGTATTGTGGTGCCAATTGTTCAATGTGCGCAATTTCATCTTGCAGCTCTAACAGCTCTGGCTCGATAGCAGCCATATCCGCGCCTGCTTTTAGTTGGGTTTCGAGCTCATGACACAAGCTTTTTAGCTGCGGGACACCGCTATACGCGCAACTCCCATGGAGCTTGTGAATAGCGTGCCATAACTGATCACTCTCTAACTCTCCGGCCAATGCTTGCTCAACGGCCTCTTTCACCGAGTCAAACGAGGCCAATAACATGGTTAGCATCTCTTTCGCCAGATCCGTTTTGCCTGCCGCTTGATTGAGCGCGCGCTGCCAATCTAGGTGTCGCACACTTTGATCTTGGTTGGCTGACGGGCTTGGCGATGGGACGCTTTGCGCTTGAGAGGCCGCTTCATCAAGATGCAGCCAGCGTGCGAGGGTACTCTCTAACATGGCTTCTTCAATTGGCTTGGTCAGGTAATCGTCCATCCCCGCTTCAAGGAGACGCTCACGTTCACCGGGCATCGCGTGGGCGGTCACCGCAATAATCGGTGTTTGCTGATTGAATCCCGCTTTGCGAATTTCTTGGCTAGCGGTGACACCGTCCATCTCTGGCATTTGGATGTCCATCAAAATAATATCAAACGCTTGTTGGTGGGCAAGCGCGACCGCTTTCACCCCATCTTCTGCGGTGATCACCTTCTCGACCCGTTCGGCCAGCAAGGCAGTGATCAGCTTTAAGTTGGCTGGATTATCATCGACGGTCATTACCGTATAAGGCGCTTTTTGTGATGCACTTGGCTTAGGCAAGGGTAAAGGCGTAGCCTCAGGGGACCCGATTAATGCCTCCAGCAGTTTACGTTGAGGGATAGGCTTGGCAATACAGGCGCTGACCCCGGCTTTTAATAGATGCTCAGACGCTTCTAGCTCAGTGGTTGGCAAACACACTACCACTGATTGCGCTTGCTGCTCGCAGACCTGCACCGCTTGTTGCATGGCATCAAGACTCGGCATGCTTCCCGCGTCGAAACAGAGCAAGGCAAAGTGATAGTGACGGTCCGTCAGCACATTGGTGCCAGATGCAGTGTCGACATTCAGCCCCACTTGCGTCAGCCGCTTACGCAAAATCTCGCGAGTGCGCGCATTCGGCTCAACGATCACGATGTCGCGACCCACCAAGGGTTCAATGTCGAGCGGTTGTGAAACTGGCAAATCGGTCTGCGTGAGCTGCAGGGTAAACCAGAAACTTGAGCCTTGGTGAAGGCGACTGGTAAAACCAATGTCACCGCCCATTTGTTGGACCAGTTTCTGTGTGATCACTAGGCCAAGGCCAGTACCACCATAGCGACGCGAAATGCTGGCGTCCGCCTGCCTAAAGGCTTGGAAAAGCTGTGCTTGCTGGCGTTCGGAAATGCCAATGCCAGTATCTTTAACCATTAACTGTAGCTCAACGGTTTCATCGTGAAGCTGCTTGAGATCGACACTGACATCAATATTCCCGCGCTCAGTAAACTTGGCGGCATTCCCAATCAGGTTTATCAGCACTTGTTGGATACGGAGTGGATCGCCCACGGCCCCTGCAGGAATACGCGCATCGGTCCGCAAGGTGAGCTCTAGTCCTTTCTCGTGCGCCATCGGCGCAAGCAGTCGCATCACTTCATCGAGCATGTCTTGAACATCAAACGGGATGTTTTCCAACAGCAGTTTGCCTGCTTCTAACTTAGAGAAGTCGAGGATGTCATTAATGATGGTGAGCAGGTTATTAGCCGACTTTTCAATGGTGAGCAAATAGTCACGCTGGCTGCTGCTGAGCTCGGTTTTGAGCATTTGACGCGTAAAGCCAATCACCCCGTTAAGTGGGGTACGTAGCTCGTGCGACATGTTGGCCAAGAACTCAGATTTAACCCGCGCCGCTTCTTGCGCATTTTTCTTGGCGATATCGAGTTCAACATTCTGAATTTCCAATTGCTCGAGGGTTTCGCGCAGATCACAGGTCGCCTGATCAATACTTTGCTGCATTTCTAAATGGTATTCCGACAACGAAATAGCCATCGCATTGATACCGTTTTTCAAGGTGTCGAGCTCACCGAGTAACTCACCCTCAATCCTGACATCAAGATGGCCGCGCCGAATTCTATCGACTAAGGTCACCATGTTACCAATCGGATGGGTGACATCCGCAATTAAGCGATAGGCAAAGAAGCATGACAATATTCCGCCCAAAGCAACCATCACCAGTGCGGTGATCATCTCCTGGTATTGCTTTAACCGCACCGAGCTCAAATCTAGCTCCATGGCAATATAGCCCAGCGGTCGCTCAACATTGAGGCCAGGGGTAAACCGACCAATCTCCAAAATAGGGGCGCGCAGAATCAAGGTATCCTGCTGTTGGCTTATCTGCAGTTGTGTGGGGATAGGTTGGCCACTGTTAACCGAGAGCATGGCAAGATCGCGGTGATAGTTCGAGGTGACAAATAGCTCGTTACGTCGGTCGAACACGGCAATACTGCGCACAAACTGTGAGTGCTGGCGGTGCGCAAAGCCAATTAGCCGGCGTACGTTTTCACGGCTATCATTTTTCAATCCGACTTCGCTGGCAATCGCCAGTGGCTCGATGATCGCAGAGCCGGTGACCGTCAGTTGCTGTTCAAGATCTTGGTAGCGGGTGCTGGTAAAAAACGCGCTCAGTAATAGGCCGACAATCAACGTTGGGGCAATGGTCAGAACAGAGACACGGGTGCGGAGGCCATATTTGGTCATGCTAGATAAACTATGGGAAAATAATCACGACATTTAGCCGTCAGTGTACATGATTCAATCACAAAATAGTCAGCGAACTATCACAACTCCCACTGGCAGGATCTCTTGACTGGCTTGGCGACAAGCTTTTAACACTGGAATCGATAATGGCGCGCTTTTTTAAGCCTGAGAAAAAGAAAAAGGTTGAGCAAAAGCATCAACTGCTGACCATAGAACGCTTGGACCATCATGGTGACGGAGTGGGTTTTTTGCAGAAAAAACCTGTTTTTGTCCCGGGAACCTTGCCCGGCGAACAAGCCTTGGTGCAATTGACCGAACAAAAGCGTCAATATGCTCGCGGTCAATTAATTAAGTTGGATAACCAGGCCGCGCAGCGTATTGAGCCTGGTTGTCCTCTTTACCAGCAGTGTGGGGGCTGTAGCCTTCAACACCTGGATCACCAAGCACAGGTCGCACACAAGCAGCAAACGCTCAATGAGTTGATGCAAAAATTCGCAGGTGATGAGATAACGCTGTCAACGCCGATAGAGGATGCGGCTTGGCATTATCGTCGTCGTGCGCGGATCAGCTTGCAGGTGGATAAAAAAGGGGCGTTGGCGATGGGGTTTCGAGCCCGTCAACGAAGCGCGATCATCACAGTGAATCAGTGCCCGGTGTTAAGCGCACCACTCAACCGCCTCCTGTCTAGCTTACGCCCTTGTTTAGAAAGCCTGCGTGGCCGTCGTGTATTGGGACACTTAGACGTCATTGACGCTGACAACACATCAGTGGTCTCACTGCGTACCACTAAGGGCTTGCACAACGACGATCGCCACGCGTTAATGGCGTGGGCACAGACGCAAGACTGCACACTGTATTTGTACCAAGGCGACATGGCACCGGAGCGCCTTGTCGGCCCCGCGCCCTATTATAATGTGGCAGGTTGCCAACTGGCGTTTGCGCCCAGTGACTTTATTCAAGTCAATGCGAAGGTCAACCAAGAAATGGTAGGGCAAGCACTTGACTGGCTCGCCCTTGAGCAAGACGATCGCGTGTTGGATCTTTTCTGTGGCTTGGGTAACTTTAGCGTGCCAATGGCTAAGCGTGTGAAACATGTGGTAGGCATTGAAGGTGTGCAAGCTATGGTGGACCAAGCAGCGGATAATGCGGCAAAAAACGGCTGTGAGAACGCCGAGTTTTACCAAGCTGACTTGAACAGTGACGCGCTGATGGGTGAATGGGCGCAACAGGATTTTACCAAAATCTTACTCGATCCGGCACGTGCGGGGGCTGCTGGTGTCATAGACTTTGTGGCACAATCTAAGGCTTCACATATTGTGTATGTGTCTTGTAACCCTGCCACGCTAGCACGTGATGCGCGCGTATTGCTCGATAATGGCTATCAGCTGGTCACGCTTGGTATGTTGGATATGTTTCCACAAACAGGACACATGGAGTCGATGGCTTTGTTCATGCCTGTCACCAAACGGTTGGCATAATACAAGTTTGGCCCTCGTGGCCTGTCGATACGGATACGCCTCTCTTGTCACTCGAGAGATAAGGATAGGAACGGTTATGGTTGCGGTACGAGAAGCCCACCTACACGAAGACGAAGCGTTTGATCTCAATACCTGGGTTCAACGGTTAGGGCAAGATCCCTCAACCACTCAGGCGTTGGTAGATGGTTATCAATACTGCCGAACATTGAGCGACGATGAAGCCGTGCTCAGCCAGCCACTATGGCGTGGCCGGGAGATGATTGAAATCCTCGTCACCTTGAGCATGGATGCTGATACCTTATTGGCAGCCCTGTTTTTCCCCGTGGTTGAGGCGGAGCTTATCAGCCTAGATACCCTTGCGGACGCTTACTCAACCTCTATCGTCAAACTGATAGAAGGGGTACAACAGACGGCGGCCATTCGCCACTTAAATACCCAAACAGAGACAGAAGCGACCTCGTCTCAGGTTGATAACGTACGTCGTATGCTGTTATCGATGGTGGAAGACTTTCGCTGCGTGGTGATCAAGCTGGCGGAGCGCATCTGTCATTTACGCGAAGTGAAAGAGGCGGAGGAATCTGTCCGCCAACAAGCGGCAAAAGAGAGCGCCAACATTTATGCCCCCTTGGCTAACCGGTTAGGCATTGGTCAGTTAAAGTGGGAGTTGGAAGACTACGCGTTCCGTTACCAGCATGCGCAAACCTACAAACAAATCGCCAAGCAACTCGCAGAAAGACGGATTGATCGCGAAAACTACATCACTGATTTTGTCGACGATCTGCAGCAGGCGATGGAAGCGTCCAACATCAATGCGCAAGTCTATGGTCGCCCCAAACACATTTACAGCATCTGGCGTAAAATGCAGAAAAAGAACCTGCAGTTTGACGAGTTGTTTGACGTGCGTGCGGTACGCATCATCGCTGAAGAGCTACAAGATTGTTACGCCGCGTTAGGGGCCGTGCACACCAAATTCCGCCATCTGCCCAAAGAGTTTGATGATTACGTCGCCAACCCGAAACCCAATGGTTATCAATCCATTCATACTGTGGTGCTGGGGCCGGAAGGTAAACCGGTAGAAATTCAAATCCGCACCAAACAAATGCACGATGATGCAGAGCTTGGAGTCGCCGCACACTGGAAGTATAAAGAAGGGGCGGCCAGTGGGCGCAGTGGGTACGACGAGAAAATTACCTGGCTGCGTAAACTGTTGGCATGGCAAGAAGAAATGTCAGACTCGGGTGAAATGCTCGATGAGCTGCGCAGCCAAGTGTTTGACGACCGGGTTTATGCCTTTACCCCGCGCGGCGATGTCGTGGACTTACCCAGCGGCGCCACGCCGTTGGATTTCGCTTACCATATTCACTCCGAGGTAGGGCATCGGTGTATCGGAGCGAAAGTGGAAGGGCGTATTGTCCCGTTCACTTATCACCTTCAAATGGGCGACCAGGTAGAAATCATTACCCAAAAAGAGCCCAACCCCTCGCGAGATTGGCTAAACCCCAGCCATGGCTTTGTGAATTCGAGCCGGGCACGCGCCAAAATCAATGCTTGGTTCCGCAAACAGGATAAAGATAAGAACATTGCCGCGGGTAAAGAGATTTTGGATACCGAGCTGCAAAAAATCGGTGGTACCAGCAAAGACGCTCAACTCGCGCTCAAACGCTTTAATGTGAATACACTGGATGAGCTCTACGCGGGAGTTGGTAGCGGTGATTTGCGTATTAATCAGGTGGTTAACCATATCAATGGCCTGATTAACAAGCCAAGTCTTGAAGAAGAAGAGCAACAGCTTTTAGAGAAGCTGCAACAAAGTGAGCAAAAGCCGAATACGGGCAAGGCGCACCGTGATGCTGTGGTTGTGGAGGGTGTTGATAACTTAATGACTCACCTTGCGCGTTGTTGTCAGCCATTACCCGGTGATGAGATCAAAGGTTTTGTCACCCAAGGGCGGGGTATCTCTGTGCACCGCGCTGATTGTGAGCAACTCAACGAACTGAGTCATCACGCGCCCGAGCGCATTATTGCCACGGTTTGGGGTAAAGGGCACATTGGTCAGTACCATGTGCGGATCCGCTTATCTGCCAATGAGCGTACCGGGTTGGTCAAAGACATCAATACCGTGCTCAGCAATGAAAAAGCACGCGTAGCGGGCATGCAAAGTCGCGTGGATTATAAAAAACAAATGTCTATTATGGATTTTGATTTAGAAATCTCCGATCTCGACACCCTGAGCCGCGTGGTTAACCGGCTTGAACAAGTAAAAGATGTGGTTGAGGCCAAACGTCTTCGCTAATCATCCTTCGCCCTGTCTCGACAGGGCGTTTTTTTAGAAGGAACGCTTTTATGGCTCCTATCGAGCAATTACTGACCATTATGGCGACCTTACGTGATCCCGACAAAGGTTGTGATTGGGACAACGCGCAACACTTCGCCTCCATCGTGCCTCATACGCTAGAAGAAGCCTATGAAGTGGCGGATGCCATTGAACGTGAAAACTGGTCAGACCTAAAAGATGAGCTCGGTGACCTACTTTTTCAAATTGTGTTCTACAGTCAATTGGGGCGGGAAGAAAACCATTTTGATTTTGAGGATGTGGTGCGCGGCATTTGCGACAAACTCATCCGTCGTCATCCTCATGTTTTTGGTCCCAAAGATGCGCAGGGAAAGCCTTTAATGGCACCAGATTGGGAAGGTATCAAAGCGAAAGAGCGCACCGAGAAATCGTCCTCTGTGCAACCGGAAAGTGTGCTCGATGGAGTGACACAAGGCTTACCCGCCTTAATACGAGCGTATAAATTGCAAAAGCGTTGTGCGCGTGTGGGCTTTGATTGGCCGACTGTCGCCCCTGTGATAGATAAAGTGCGGGAAGAGATTGAAGAAGTCGAGCAAGAGCTGGCGCAAACTTCTGTCAATCAGGCGCGTGTGGATGAAGAAGTCGGGGACTTGTTATTCGCGGTGGTAAATTTGGCTCGCCACCTAGGGACAGATGCCGAGCAAGCCCTACGCCGTGCCAACCAAAAATTTGAATCTCGCTTTCGTAAGGTTGAAAACCACTTACGTGATAATGAAAAAAACATTCAACAATGTCAGCTAGATGAACTAGAATCGGCATGGCAGGCCGTCAAAAAGGCGAATAAGTAAATATCCTGTAATTGGCATAATTGATTTGTGACAATTAAAAACACCAGGGTGTGTGGTAGCTTTCACATTGTGGGAGTCAATGGGGTCTGGTATCATAATGTCCCGTCCAGAACTTCATTAATTTCCTCTAAATCCAACTCTCAGGTTTAGCATGACGACGAACTACATTTTTGTTACGGGCGGTGTTGTATCCTCCCTCGGTAAGGGTATTGCTGCAGCCTCATTGGCAGCCATTCTTGAAGCGCGTGGCCTTAACGTCACCATCATGAAACTCGACCCTTATATCAACGTGGATCCAGGGACAATGAGCCCTACCCAGCACGGGGAAGTATTCGTCACGGAAGACGGCGCAGAGACCGACCTTGATCTCGGCCACTACGAGCGCTTTATCCGCACCAAAATGACCAAGCGTAATAACTTTACCTCTGGTCGTGTGTATGCGGATGTACTGCGCAAAGAGCGCCGTGGAGATTACCTGGGAGCCACCATTCAGGTGATTCCACACATCACCAATTCGATCAAAGACCGCATCATCGCCGGTGGTGAAGGTCACGATATTGCCATTGTCGAAATCGGCGGGACAGTGGGCGACATTGAGTCGCTGCCGTTTTTAGAAGCGATTCGCCAGCTGACCGTTGAAGTCGGCCGCGAACATGCCATGTTTATGCACTTGACTCTGGTCCCTTATTTGGCGGCCGCGGGTGAAGTGAAAACCAAGCCAACTCAACATTCGGTGAAAGAGCTGCTATCGATTGGTATCCAGCCTGATGTACTGGTGTGTCGTAGTGAGCGCCCGATCCCGGCTAATGAGCGCGCGAAAATTGCGCTGTTCTGTAATGTGGCAGAAAAAGCCGTGATCACCATGAAAGACGTAGACTCTATCTACAAAATCCCATCACTCATCCGCTCTCAAGGCTTGGATGATCTGGTTTGCAGCCGCTTTGGCATTGAAGCGGCGGAAGCTGACCTGTCAGAGTGGGAACAGGTCAGCTACGAAGAAGCCAACCCAATGGGCGAAGTGACCATTGGTATGGTGGGTAAATATATCGAGTTGCCGGATGCGTATAAATCTGTCAACGAAGCGTTGAAGCACGGTGGGTTGAAAAACCGTCTCACCGTCAACATCAAGTATGTAGACTCGCAAGATCTTGAAACACGTGGCACGGAAATGCTGCAAGACTTGGATGCTATCTTGGTACCAGGTGGATTTGGTGACCGAGGTGTAGAGGGCAAGATCCTAGCGGCACAATATGCGCGTGAGAACAAACTGCCCTATCTCGGCATTTGCCTAGGAATGCAGGTTGCCCTGATTGAATACGCGCGTAACGTCGCGGGTATGGAAGGCGCAAACTCGACCGAGTTTAACAAAGAGAGTAAATACCCAGTGGTGGGTCTGATCACCGAGTGGGTGGATGAAGAAGGCAAAGTGGAAGAGCGCAGTGAAACCTCTGATCTGGGCGGTACCATGCGTCTTGGCGCACAGCTTTGTCATCTTACGGAAGGGTCTAAAGCACACCAGCTTTATGGCAACACGCAGATCCACGAGCGCCATCGCCACCGTTATGAAGTGAACAACTTATTGCGTCCGCAGCTAGAAAAAGCGGGGCTTTCAATCTCAGGCTTGTCTGCAGATAAAAAGCTGGTGGAGATCATCGAGAACCCTGAGCACCCATGGTTTGTTGCGTGCCAGTTCCACCCAGAATTCACGTCGACACCACGTGATGGCCACCCACTGTTTGCCGGGTTTGTTGCGGCGGCAGGCAAAAAACAGCGCGGTGAGCTATAAACGAGATTCGAGCGGTCGCCTGAACGTAGGCAGCCGCTTTTATTTTTAAAAACAATGACAGACGAGAGGAATCACAATGTCTAAGATCGTTAAAGTTCTAGGCCGTGAAATCATCGATTCACGCGGTAACCCAACCGTTGAAGCTGAAGTACACCTAGAAGGTGGCTTCGTTGGTATGGCGGCAGCACCTTCAGGTGCATCAACGGGTTCTCGCGAAGCGCTAGAACTGCGTGATGGTGACAAGTCACGTTTCATGGGTAAAGGCGTTCTAAAAGCGATTGAAGCGGTTAACGGCCCAATCGCCGAAGCCCTACAAGGTAAAGACGCGAAAGCCCAAGCCGATATCGACCAAGTGATGATCGATCTCGACGGCACTGACAACAAATCTAAATTTGGTGCGAATGCTATCCTGGCGGTGTCTCTTGCTAACGCAAAAGCAGCCGCGGCTGCGAAAGGCATGCCTTTGTTTGAGCACATTGCTGAACTAAACGGCACGGCTGGTCAGTTCTCAATGCCTCTGCCAATGATGAACATCCTTAACGGTGGTGAGCACGCGGATAACAACGTTGATATCCAAGAGTTCATGATCCAGCCTGTTGGCGCGAAAACCCTGAAAGAAGCACTGCGCATTGGTGCGGAAGTATTCCACAACCTCGCAAAAGTACTGAAAGCCAAAGGCCTAAGCACTGCCGTGGGTGACGAAGGTGGTTTTGCACCGAACCTAGAATCAAACGCTGCTGCACTGGCTGCGATTAAAGAAGCGGTTGAGCAAGCGGGCTACGAGCTGGGTAAAGACATCACTCTTGCGATGGACTGTGCGGCGTCTGAGTTCTATGACAAAGAGCAAGGCATCTACAACATGAAAGGTGAAGGTAAAACCTTCTCTTCAGAAGAGTTTAACCATTACTTGGCAAAACTGGCTGAAGAATACCCAATCGTGTCTATCGAAGATGGCCTAGACGAGTCAGATTGGGATGGCTTTAAGCACCAAACTGAACTGCTGGGTGACAAACTTCAGCTAGTGGGTGATGACCTGTTCGTAACCAACACCAAGATCCTCAAAGAAGGTATCGACAAAGGTGTGGCGAACTCTATCCTGATCAAGTTCAACCAGATCGGTTCTCTGACCGAAACGCTGGCGGCGATCAAGATGGCGAAAGACGCAGGCTACACAGCCGTGATCTCTCACCGTTCAGGTGAAACAGAAGACGCCACCATCGCTGACTTGGCGGTTGGTACGGCTGCAGGCCAAATCAAAACCGGTTCGATGAGCCGTTCTGATCGTGTGGCTAAGTACAACCAGCTAATCCGTATTGAAGACGCGCTGGGTGAAAAAGCACCATTTAATGGTCTAAAAGAAGTGAAAGGCCAATAATCGGCACTTAAGCACTTTTTGCCAAAAAGCCGTCCCGTTTAACGGGGCGGCTTTTTTCATTTAGGAAAACCATGACACCAGCCAGCGGATCCGCTAGCCTATGCGGTTAGTCAATCAGGGTGTGAATACCCTGAGCCGATATTGGAAGGAGTACAGGTATGAGGCTGCTATCGGTTGCACTGTTTCTCACGCTCGTGTGGCTGCAGTACGAACTGTGGCTGGGTAAAAATGGCGTGACAGACTATTGGCAAATTGAAGCCAATGTCGCCGTACAGCAACAAGCCAACCAAAAACTCGTTAAGCGTAACCAGCAAATGTACGCAGAAATTGCGGATTTGAAGCGTGGGCAAGAAGCGATTGAAGAGCGCGCACGCAATGAGCTGGGCATGATAAAGCCGGACGAGACATTTTTCCGATTAGTCGATAAATCCCAGTAACTGACAGCCGTTGACTGGCGGTACAACCAAAGAAGATAACTTGTGGTCGAACAACCCCCTTTGCAGCATAACACCGCTTTACAGCCCGGAATAAGCGCCGTGGTACCTGCCGCAGGTGTCGGCAGCAGGATGCAAGCTAGCTGCCCGAAACAATACCTCCCTCTAGCCGGCAAAATGTTGATTGAGCATACCGTTGAGCGTTTACTCTCTCACCCTGCCGTGGCTGACGTGATCATCGCCATTGGTGCTGACGATAGCTACTTTGCGCACACTCGCTTGAGTGAACGTCCGAATGTGCGTGTGGTCTTGGGTGGAGCGACGCGTGCCGCGTCGGTGCAAGCTGGACTCGATGTGGTCAATACGCAATGGGTGATGGTGCATGATGCCGCACGCCCTTGTGTGTCGCATGCCGATATCGACGCCTTGATTAGACAGGCGCAATCTCACCCGGATGGCGCCTTACTCGCGGCGCCGGTTAGAGACACCATGAAGCGTGCGGACGCGCAAGGGCAGGTGGCTCACACTGTCGAGCGTGAGGCGCTTTGGCATGCATTGACCCCACAAATGTTTTTAACCCAAACGCTAATCCAGGCACTTAATGTGGCAGGCGATCAGGTGACTGACGAAGCGTCTGCCGTTGAAGCGCTTGGGGGGAAGCCTGTGCTGGTCCCTGCCAGTGCCAGCAACATAAAAGTCACCCACCCTGAGGATAAGTGGCTGGCCGAGTTTTACCTTTCACAACAAGAAGGCAAATCATGATTCGAATTGGACATGGGTTTGATGTACACAAATTTGGTGGTGATGGCCCGGTGATCATTGGTGGTGTGGCTGTGCCTTATGAACAAGGGTTGCTTGCGCACTCGGACGGTGATGTGGCACTCCATGCACTGTGTGATGCTCTGTTGGGCGCGATTGCTGCCGGTGACATTGGCCAGCATTTCCCAGACACCAGTGATGAGTGGAAAGGCGCCGACAGCCGCATGCTGCTGCGCGACGTTTACCGCAAAGTACAAGACAAAGGCTATTGCTTGGGCAATGCAGATATCACTATCATCGCGCAAGCGCCTAAAATGGGCCCACATATCGACGCAATGCGTGAAACCATCGCCAGTGATTTGTGTGTGACGGTGGATGCGGTTAACGTCAAAGCCACCACCTCAGAGCGTTTGGGGTTTACCGGACGCAAAGAAGGCATTGCCTGTGAGGCGGTGGTGCTATTAAACAAAGAGGCCGTATGACAGACTTACTCGCGCCCTTGGCTTACTTACATGACCAACCGACACAGTCAGGAACGTTAAAAGCGTCACCGGACGATTTTATTGTCTCAGAATCCCTGGGTTTCACCCCATCAGGTCAAGGTGAACACTTTTTAGTGCGGATTAAAAAGCGTGGTGAAAATACCAAATACGTCGCCAATGAGCTGGCAAAAGCCTGTGGGGTTAGCTCGCGGCAAGTGAGCTGGGCGGGCCTTAAAGATCGTCACGCCGTGACTGAGCAATGGTTCAGTGTTCATCTGCCAGGCAAAGCGGATCCGGACTTAGCAGCGTTTGTCCAAAATCATCCAGGCGTTGTGAGCATTGAAGGGACAGCCCGGCATCAGCATAAATTGCGTCCTGGCGATCTGACCGGCAATCAGTTCACGCTCTGCATTCGTGATCTGGCGTCGCCACAGGCTTTAGTGCCGCGCTTAGCCGCGATAGCCGATCAGGGCGTGCCCAATTACTTTGGTGCACAGCGCTTTGGCCGTGATGGCAATAATGTTGAGATGGCACGCGCTTGGGGACGTGGAGAGAAAAAAGTCCGTGACAAAAGCAAACGCAGTTTTTATCTCTCAGCAGCCCGGTCGCTGCTGTTTAATCAAGTCGTCTCTGCACGAATAGAGGCGGATGCCTTTACCTCTACCTTGGCGGGTGACCTGTGTCTCGACGCGCAGCAGCAAACGTACTTGGTTGAGCAGGCAGGGCAGTGTCATTCGGCGATCACCGGCCCTCTGACCGGCGATAATGCGTTGCCCACTGAGGGGCAAGCACAGCACTTTGAACAAGCGGTGGTCGATAAAGAGCCTGAGCTATTAGCCGTGATCCGTGATAATCGCATGCGCCATGACCGTCGTGTGTTGTGTTTACTGCCGCAAGAGATGACTTGGACACACGATGCTGACACCTTAACCGTGAGTTTCTTTTTACCCGCGGGCGCATTTGCCACCGCGGTGATGCGAGAGTTAGTCGTCGCGAGCCCACAAGGAGAGCACAATGCGAATATTGATTAGTAACGACGACGGTTACCATGCTCAAGGGATCCAAACCTTGACCGAAGCGTTATCGACCATCGCAGATGTGGTGGTGGCCGCGCCGGATCGTAATTGTTCAGGCGCGTCAAATTCACTCACATTGGAAAACCCCTTACGCGTGCGCGAACTTGGACCTCAGCGTTATGCGGTTCAGGGGACCCCCACAGACTCGGTGCATTTGGCGCTACGGCAATTGGTACCCTGGGAGCCTGATTTTGTGATCACTGGGATTAACCATGGTGCTAACCTCGGTGATGATGTGCTTTACTCGGGGACAGTGGCCGCGGCGACAGAGGGCTTTTTCCTGGGCGCGCCAGCTATTGCAGTCTCACTATGTGGTCACCAACACTTTGAGACAGCTGCGCATGTAGTGAAACAATTCTTAGCCAAGAACCAGCGCCATGCCGCGCCCAGTCACCGCCTCATTAATATTAATGTGCCCGATGTGCCAATCGATAGCCTAGAGGGGTGGAAAGTGACACGTCTTGGCGCCCGTCATCATGCCGAAGACGTGATAAAACAAAGCGATCCGCGGGGCAAACCGATATACTGGGTCGGTGCGCCAGGTCAAACCCAAGATGCAGGGCCGGGAACCGATTTTCACGCCATTGCGGCGCAGTACGTTTCTATTACGCCACTGCAGGTAGACTTAACCGCCCATGATACCCTAGGCGTGTTTTCACAATGGTTAAGTGAGTAGGCGGCAAGTACGTCATCGTTGGTGAGCCGCATTGAGGCGGCAACCGTTTCAATAGACTTATACTCAGTGATAAAGGAAGCAGACGTTGAGTCAAGCGCAATCACTTATTCAATTTTTGCAGCAACAAGGTGTGACTGACACCGATGTGCTAAACGCCATGCAGGCGGTGCCTCGGCATTTATTTGTCTCTGAAGCCATGACCCACCAAGCTTATGGTAACAATGCGTTACCTATTGGATGGGGACAGACTATTTCACAACCTTATATTGTGGCTAAGATGACATCATTGCTCAATTTGCGACGCGATAGTCGCATTTTGGAAATTGGCACCGGATCGGGTTATCAAACAGCGGTCCTCGCTAACTTGGTTGATCATGTTTATTCTGTCGAGCGGATCAAACCATTACAAATGCTGGCCAAACGGCGCTTAAAGCAGCTAGATATTTATAATGTGTCGACAAAACATGGAGATGGTTGGCAAGGGTGGCCGTCGAAGGGCCCTTATGATGCGATCATGGTAACAGCGGCCGCGGCCCACGTGCCCGACGCGCTGTGCGATCAGCTCAATGATGGCGGCGTGATGCTTATTCCGATTGGTGATGATGAGCAAATATTGATGCGCGTCACTCGCCAAGGCACCACTTTTCACACCGAGACGGTTGAATCGGTTAAATTTGTTCCCCTGGTGGCAGGTGAGCTGGCATAAACTGTCTCAGAGATGGAGCTGTGTTTAAAAACAGATGAAAATCGCGCTTTTTCTGTCACTGTTAGTGGTTATATCTGGTTGTTCCTGGCGAGGTCCGGCACCGGTATCCAGCGTGACACCAGACTATACCAGCGTTGATAGAGGCAGCTATCGCGGCAGTTATTACGAAGTGAAGAAAGGCGATACCCTCTACTATATCGCTTATATCACGGATCGTGATATCGACGACATCATCGAACACAACAATCTACAGCCTCCCTATACCATTTATCCCGGGCAGACACTGGCTTTGTGGAAGCCCGCCTACCAACGCCCTGACGTGGCCCAATCCACATCAGGCGCGACAAATGTGGCCTCTGCCACAACGTCAGCTGCAAGCGCGAGCGTGGCAGCAGCATCTTCTAGAAAAAGCGCCAACCCTAGCAAATTCGAGGAAAAAAAGAAGTCTAAAACCGCGACTGAACGCACAAAAGGCGTTGAATCGGGGTCATCGTCGAGGTACAGTCAAACGAAAGAAAAAAGTAAACAAGCTGTTAAAAAGCGGACCGCCAGCCCATCTAACCAACAGATAAGCTGGCAATGGCCAACCAGAGGCCGGATGGTGTCCCGATTTTCTAGCACAGAGCGAGGCAATAAGGGCATAGATATTGCTGGACAACGAGGACAGGGCATTCAGGCAGCGGCAGATGGAAAAGTCGTGTACGCCGGCAGTGCGCTTCGGGGTTACGGTAAATTAATAATAGTGAAACACAATGATGATTATCTAAGCGCCTATGCGCATAACGATAGTTTTTACGTTTCAGAAGGCCAAGCTGTCAAAAAGGGGCAGAAAATAGCTTCCATGGGCAGTTCTGGTGCAAACAGTGTTCGGTTGCATTTTGAAATTCGCTACAAAGGAAAATCGGTCAATCCGTTACATTATCTGCCAAAGCGGTAGCACAGGGTAACCAAGGTGATATCGCCGCAGCCACCAATGTGACGGGGCCGGTATAAGCAGAAATGCGTTCTGCTTAGCTGCTACGTCATAAGGGAGGCGCTATGAGCCAAACAAATACCGCAAAGAAACTGGACGGCTTGAACCAAGACGTTGAATTCGACACCGTGGAAGCTCAAGCTGACGAGGTGCTCGAAGAAGTCGAAGAGGCAGTACAGCAACAAGCGGCCACTTCAAAGGCCTCTGATGCCACCCAACTCTACCTCAGCGAAATTGGCTTTTCACCGCTGCTTACCGCTGAAGAAGAGGTGCTCTACGCACGTCGAGCGCTGCGCGGTGACGAGGTTGCTCGCAAGCGTATGATTGAGAGTAATCTTCGCTTGGTGGTGAAAATCTCACGTCGCTATTCTAACCGTGGTTTAGCGCTGCTCGATTTGGTCGAAGAAGGAAACCTCGGCCTGATCCGTGCGGTGGAGAAGTTTGACCCTGAACGCGGCTTCCGCTTTTCAACCTATGCAACCTGGTGGATTCGTCAAACCATTGAACGTGCCATCATGAACCAAACGCGTACCATTCGCCTGCCTATTCACGTGGTGAAAGAGCTGAATGTGTATCTGCGCACGGCGCGCGAGCTGGCGCAAAAGCTTGACCATGAACCGACCGCTGAAGACATCGCGGCGCAGCTTGATAAGCCAGTGGAAGACGTGAACCGGATGCTTCGTCTTAACGAGCGTATTGGCTCTGTGGATAACCCAATTGGCGGCGATTCAGAAAAAGCCTTGCTAGACATCATTCCAGATGAGAAGCAAGACGGCCCAGAGTACACCACACAAGACGATGACATGAAAAAGTCGATTGTGCAGTGGCTACAAGAGCTTAACCCTAAGCAGCGAGAAGTGTTATCACGTCGTTTCGGACTTTTGGGTCACGAAGCGTCAACGTTGGAAGATGTGGGGCGTGAGATTGGTTTGACTCGCGAGCGAGTACGTCAAATCCAGGTGGAAGGGCTACGCCGCTTGCGCGATATGCTGACGCATCAAGGTCTGAGCATTGAGTCGCTCTTTAACGTTGAGCAATAAACGCGCTGTCAATATCGCATCAGTCATAGCGCGAGACTGACAATCATAGACGCAAATGAAGGGACAGCGATGGCTGTCCCTTTTTATTGGCGGTCATGATGGCTCGCAAGATGACGGCGCGGCTGATTAGCGAGATTGCTGTAACGCCTTGAGGGCATAGAGGGCGTCTAAGGCTTGCCGCGGGGTCATATCATCAGGGTTTAACGCATCGACTGCGTTATCCAGCTCGCTGGGTTCAGGCAGTAAGGCGAGCTGAGCGGGGGCTGGATCACCGACCGTTTGTTCAGCATTAATGGTATGTTGGCCGCTTTGCTCTAGTTGTGCCAGTTTACGCTTGGCGCGCCGAATCACCGGCTTGGGAACGCCAGCGAGGCTCGCCACGGCCAGACCATAAGACTTACTGGCTGCCCCTTCCTGAACCGCGTGCATAAACGCAATGTCATCGCCATGCTCCATGGCATCAAGATGCACATTCACCAAGCCTTCCATTTGCCCTGGCAGTTCAGTGAGTTCGAAATAATGGGTGGCAAACAAGGTCATTGCTTGGATTTTCTCTGCCAACCATTCCGCGCTGGCCCACGCCAAAGATAAGCCATCGTAGGTGCTGGTACCGCGGCCAATCTCGTCCATCAACACCAAGCTGTTAGCAGTTGCATTGTGGAGAATATTGGCGGTTTCTGTCATTTCCACCATAAATGTGGAGCGGCCGGAAGCGAGATCATCAGAGGCACCAATACGAGTGAAAATGCGATCGACGGGCCCAATGGTTGCACGATCGGCGGGCACATAAGCACCAATATGACTCAGCAAGGTGATCAACGCGGTTTGGCGCATATAAGTGGATTTACCTCCCATATTAGGACCGGTAATGATCAACATTCGGCGCTCAGGACTTAAGGCGATGGGGTTGGGAATAAAAGGGTCAGTCATCACTTGTTCAACCACAGGATGGCGACCGGCCTCAATATTGATCCCCGGTTTGTCGCTAAGGGTGGGGCGGTGATAATTGAGTGTATCTGCTCGCTCGGCGAGGTTACATAGTACATCGAGCCCAGAGAGCGCTTCAGAGGCATGTTGCAGCTGGGCCAAGTGTGGCAGTAACAAATCAAACAACTCTTCCCACAAACGCTTCTCTAACGCTAACGCATTAGAGCGAGAGCTTAAGACTTTATCTTCGTGCTCTTTTAATTCTGGGATAATGTAACGCTCTGCATTTTTAAGCGTTTGCCGGCGGACATAGTGTGTCGGCACCCGATCGCTTTGCGCGCGGCTGATTTGGATATAAAAGCCATGGACTTGGTTATAACCCACCTTCAGAGTATCGATGCCATATTGCTCGCGCTCGCGGGTTTCTAGTTCTTCTAAGTAGCGTGATGCGCCTTCCGATAAGTCGCGCCATTCATCCAGTTCCGCGTTGTAACCTGGCGCAATCACACCGCCATCACGGATCACCACCGGCGGGTTCTCGACCACTGCACGGGTGAGCAAATCTTGCAGCTCTGGCATCGGTGTGGTGGCAGTGAGGTAATCGGAAAACGCACCGTGATCCAGCTCGGTGAGCAGTGTCTGTACCTCGGGCAGCTGTGCTAATGCGGTGCGCAGCCTTGCCATATCACGCGGACGGGCGGATCGCATTGCCAAGCGAGCAAGTACACGTTCAATGTCGCCGATAGGTTTGAGTGCTGCACTTAATTCCGAGTGTAGGCCACTATCAAGCAATGTCCCGATTGCATCCAAACGTTGGTTGAGTACATGGCTATCGCGTAGAGGTTGATGGAGCCAGCGCTTCAGTAAGCGACTGCCCATCGGCGTCGTCGTCCGATCCAAAACGTCAGCCAGCGTATTGTCGGTGCCGCCAGCGAGGTTTTGGGTGATCTCTAAATTACGCCGTGTGGCAGCGTCTAACACCACAGCGGTGTCT
The DNA here is from genome assembly GCF_001995655.1 of Salinivibrio sp. IB868. Classification (NCBI taxonomy): domain Bacteria; kingdom Pseudomonadati; phylum Pseudomonadota; class Gammaproteobacteria; order Vibrionales; family Vibrionaceae; genus Salinivibrio; species Salinivibrio sp. IB868. Next base: position 121,440 of record NZ_MUEW01000008.1, on the reverse strand, counting down.
TGCTGATCTTTGATGATGGCACGAATATGGGGGAGCGCGGTGCGTTGGGTTTCTTTGGCGTATTGCAACACACAGCCAGCGGCACAGAGCCCCAGCGTACAGTCTTCCACGCCAAAACCGACTAAATCGCGCGTGCCAAATTGACCGGTCAGTTGACTGCGAGCAGTGTCGAGATCGAACTCCCAAATGGGGCGACGCCTTGCGCCGCGGCTCACCGCAAGTAAATCAGGGTAGGGAAAGTCTTCGGGGTAAAGCAGCTCTGCCGGTTGCGTGCGTTGCAGCTCAGCTTGCATTTGCTCGTAGGTGGCAGGTTCGGTCAGCACGAAGCGCCCTGATGTGATATCTAGCGTGGCAAAACCAAATTGGTCGTTATGACAGGTCAGTGCGGCGACCAAGTTATCAACCCGCTCGCTAAGCAGCGCTTCATCCGATACCGTACCGGGGGTGACGATTCGCACCACCTGGCGCTCAACCGGGCCTTTACTCGTGGCGGGATCACCTATCTGTTCACAAATCGCCACCGGCTCTCCTAGCTGCACCAGCTTGGCTAAATATCCCTCTACGGCATGAAAGGGCACACCCGCCATGGGGATCGGTTCACCGCCTGAGCTGCCGCGCTTAGTCAGCGAGATATCCAAAAGCTGAGAGGCACGTTTGGCATCGTCGTAAAAGAGTTCGTAAAAATCCCCCATGCGATAGAACAGCAGTTCTTCAGGGTGCTGCGCCTTGAGTTTGAGGTACTGTTGCATCATAGGGGTGTGCTTTTCGAGCGCTTGTACTGTCACGACTAGACCTGCAAAATGGAACATTGAAAAGGGTAGGTAGAATACGTGATCGTACGGCAAAGGGTAAAGTTGCGGTACCGGTTTCTTCACCCTAAACAAAAGGAGTGAATGGTGGAACAGTTATTCTCGCTAGCAAAGCAACTCGGCGACGCCTTATTGGATGCGGGCTTAACGGTGACCACCGCAGAGTCTTGCACCGGTGGCGGTATTGCTTACTGCTTGACGGACGTGCCGGGTAGCTCGCAGTGGTTTCAGCAAGCTTGGGTCACCTATAGCAACCAGGCTAAGCATCAACAGGTGCATGTGCCAGACGATTTATTGACCCAATACGGCGCGGTCAGTGAGCCTGTGGTAACGGCCATGGCAGAGGGCGCACTCAATGAGGCTGCCGCTGACTTGGCGATTGCCGTTAGCGGTGTCGCTGGTCCGAGTGGAGGCAGTGCGGATAAACCTGTTGGCACCGTGTGGTTCGCATGGGCTTGGCATGGCGGCGAAACCGACACTGAAGTGTGTCATTTTGAGGGTGATAGGCGCGCGGTCCGTGAACAAACGGTCGTGCACGCGTTGTCACATGCTCTCACGCGCTTGTCTCCGTAACTGGAGGCGTGTCGCATCACAAAGATTTTTTCTATACAGGGCTAGACACTGTATAAATGGACAGTATACTTAGCCCCAATTACTGATAGCTTTCATCGCATAGCGATAGCGTTTTATTTCCTGGAGACTGAAATGGACGATAACAAAGAAAAGGCGCTCGCAGCCGCACTCGGACAAATCGAAAAGCAATTTGGCAAAGGCTCAATCATGCGTCTGGGTGATGACCGCACTATGGACATCGAAACCGTATCGACCGGCTCTTTGTCTCTCGATATCGCCCTAGGTGCAGGTGGCCTGCCTTTTGGTCGTATTATCGAAATCTATGGCCCAGAGTCATCAGGTAAAACGACGCTGACGCTAGAAGCGATTGCCGAAGCACAAAAAATGGGTAAGACCTGTGCCTTTATCGACGCTGAGCATGCCCTTGACCCTATTTATGCGCGCAAGCTGGGTGTGGATATCGATAACCTTTTGGTCTCTCAGCCAGATACCGGTGAGCAAGCGTTGGAAATCGCTGATGCACTGACACGCTCGGGCGCTGTCGATATGATCGTCATTGACTCGGTAGCGGCATTGACACCTAAAGCTGAGATTGAAGGCGAGATGGGCGACTCACACATGGGTCTGCAAGCGCGTATGTTGTCACAAGCGATGCGTAAGCTCACAGCCAACATCAAAAACAGCAATACCATGATGGTATTCATCAACCAAATTCGCATGAAAATTGGTGTGATGTTTGGTAACCCAGAAACCACGACTGGGGGTAACGCGTTAAAATTCTACGCCTCGGTTCGCTTGGATATTCGCCGCATTGGTGCGATTAAAGAAGGTGACGAAGTGGTGGGGAACGAAACCCGCGTCAAAGTAGTAAAAAACAAAGTCGCTGCACCCTTCAAACAAGCTGAGTTCCAAATCCTTTACGGCCAAGGCATTAACTTGCAAGGTGAATTAGTGGACTTGGGCGTAAAACACAAGCTGGTAGAAAAAGCCGGTGCTTGGTATAGCTACAAAGGCGATAAAATTGGCCAGGGCAAAGCAAACGCATGTAAATACCTAAAAGAAAACCCGCACGTCGCTGAAGAAATCGACACCACCTTGCGTGAGATGCTACTGCAAACCGCGCTAAATAACGAAGCGGTCGACGCGAACGCAGAAGCAGAAACCGAGGACGACCAACTGTAATGGCCGCGTCGTGCCAAGAGGTCGCGGTGGGTTTATTGGCCCGCCGTGACCACTCTGTTCACGAACTGCAGCAAAAACTGTCGCAACGCGGCTTTGACCAAGACACCATCGACATCACGCTGGAGCAGTGTCTGGCGCGTGGGTGGTTGGATGATGCCCGCTTTGCGGCCAGCTTGTTGCGCCAAGGTGTGAGTAAACACCATGGCTGGTTACGTATTTGCCAAGACGCCAAGCGAAAAGGTATCGACACTGAGTTGTTATCACGCGCCGAACAGGAGCAGGAGGTTGACTGGTATGCGCTAGCCAGAGAGACCGCAGAGCGTAAATATGCCGATCTCGATGGTCGCCTTCCGCCTGCCGAGCAAAAGGAAAAAGCCAAACGCATGCGCTTTTTACAGTCACGTGGCTTTAACTTTGATCAAATCCAATACGCACTCAGTCACGACGATCCGGACACGCATTTCTAAACCAATCCCACTCTGTCTCTTTTCCGCACGCGATCGGTTGTTTACAATGGCGTAAATAAAACCATGCTTCCATCGCGTCACGACCATATCTGGTTGCTAACGCAATATTCGATTATCAGGATTAGCCAATGTATATGAGCACTGATGAGATCCGTACAGCGTTTCTCAAGTTCTTTGAAAGCAAAGGGCACCAGATTGTGCCTAGCTCGTCGCTCGTGCCTGCCGATGACCCAACGCTTTTGTTTACCAACGCAGGAATGAACCAGTTTAAAGACACCTTTTTAGGGGTTGAAAAGCGTGACTACACGCGTGCAACGTCAGCACAGCGTTGTGTGCGGGCGGGCGGCAAACACAACGACCTTGAAAACGTCGGTTTTACCGCGCGCCACCATACTTTCTTTGAAATGCTCGGCAATTTCAGCTTCGGTGATTACTTCAAGCAAGATGCGATTCAGTACGCGTGGACGTTTTTGACTGAAACGATTGGCTTGCCAAAAGAAAAGCTGCTGGTGACTGTTTACAAAACCGATGACGAAGCGTTCGATATTTGGCACCAGCAAATTGGCGTGCCTGCGGATCGCATTGTGCGTATTGGTGATAAGGAAGGCGGTAAGCCTTACGAGTCAGACAACTTTTGGCAAATGGGCGATACTGGGCCATGCGGACCATGCAGTGAGATCTTTTATGATCACGGTGAGCATATCTGGGGCGGTCCTCCAGGCACGCCAGAAGAAGACGGAGATCGCTTCATTGAGATCTGGAATATCGTCTTTATGCAATTCAATCGTCAAGCTGACGGTACGATGGAGAACTTACCTAAGCCATCAGTGGATACCGGCATGGGGATTGAGCGGATTGCGGCCATCAAGCAGGGCGTCCATTCCAACTATGAAATTGATGTTTTCCAGCAATTAATTAAGCAAGTCGCGGAGATCATCGGGGTTGAAGATCTGACTAACCAGTCTTTGCGCGTGGTGGCAGACCATATCCGCTCTTGTGCGTATTTGATTGTTGATGGTGTGATGCCATCGAACGAAGGGCGGGGCTATGTGTTGCGCCGTATTATTCGCCGCGCGGTTCGTCATGGTAACAAGCTCGGCAGCAAAGACGCGTTTTTCTACAAGTTGGTTGGTCCTCTCGCCACCATCATGGGGACGGCAGGTGAAGACTTGCGTGCGCAGCAAACCATGGTGGAAAAAGTCCTTAAGATTGAAGAAGACAACTTTGGCCGCACGCTTGAGCGTGGCATGTTGATGTTGGAAGAGGCTTTGGACAAGGTTAAGGGTGACGAGTTGGATGGCGAAACTGTCTTCAAACTCTATGACACTTACGGCTTCCCAGCAGACTTAACTAACGATGTTGCGCGTGAGCGCGGTTATCGTATTGATGAAGCCGGCTTTGAAGCGGCGATGGCAGCCCAGCGTCAGCGCGCGCGGGAAGCCGGGCAGTTTGGCACTGACTACAACCAAGCGATAAAAGTGGAGCATGGCTCGGATTTTTGTGGTTACACAGGGACAGAAGGCAGCGGTCAGATCACTGAGATTTTTGTCGACGGAGACACCGTTGATAGCCTGGTATCAGGCGATAAAGCGGTCGTGATCCTTGACCACACCCCTTTCTACGCCGAGGCTGGTGGCCAGTGTGGTGATACAGGGGTGATAGAAACAGACCAAGGGCGATTTACCGTGACGGATACCCAAAAAGCGGGGCAAGCCATTGCGCATTACGGTAGCTTGTCGGAAGGGCAACTGAGTGTCGGGACACAAGCAACCGCTCGCGTCGATGCAGAGCGCCGTCACGCGGTAGCGATGAATCACTCCGCCACCCACTTATTGCACGCCGCGCTGCGTGAGGTACTGGGGGAGCACATTGCGCAGAAAGGCTCGCTCGTCCGGCCTGATGGTTTGCGTTTTGACTTCTCACACCTTGAACCTGTCACCGCTGACGAACTCAAAGCGGTTGAGCGGATCGTGAATCAGCAAATCCGTGAAAATAGCCCCGTGCAGACTGAGGTGATGGATATCGAAGCTGCCAAGCAAAAAGGGGCGATGGCACTGTTTGGTGAGAAGTACGATGACCAAGTGCGCGTACTGAGCATGGGCGACTTCTCTATCGAGCTGTGTGGCGGGACACACGCAACGCGTACAGGTGACATTGGGATGTTTAAAATCGTCTCGGAAGCGGGTATCGCGGCCGGTGTGCGTCGTATTGAAGCCATTACCGGGCAAGCGGCCATTGATAGCGTTTATCAGCAACAGGCGGACTATGAAGCCAAGCTTGCCGATGCCCAGAGCAAAGCGAAAGCGTTAGAAAAACAAATTCAGCAGCTTAAGCAGAAACTAGCCGCACAAGAAAGTGCTGGGCTGATCAATCAAGTCCGTGAGCTAAACGGGGTAAAAGTGTTGATTAGCCAACTTGATGGCGCGGATAACAAAGCGCTACGTAGTATGGTTGATGATCTGAAAAACCAAATGGGTAGCGGTATCGTGCTGCTCGGCAATGTGGCCAATGACAAAGTCGGCCTGATTGCGGGTGTCACCAAGGATTTGACCGGCACGGTAAAAGCGGGTGAACTGGTCAACCTTGTCGCGCAACAAGTGGGTGGCAAAGGCGGTGGTCGTCCTGATATGGCGCAAGCGGGGGGCAGTGATGTGAGTGCACTGCCTAGCGCGCTAGCCTCAGCAGAGACATGGCTCACTGAGCAGTTGTAATACACTTTTGTTTTTATTGAAAAGTCAAGAGGGTCGCGTATTGCGACCCTTTTTTGTGATCTAGATTAATAATTGCACTTTTTTTCTGATTCTGTATAGTGCAACGCCTTAAGCGCTGTGTCAGCGGTAAGACGTGATATTGGTTAGATTTTGTCGCCACGCTGGCCAATGCAGTACAGATTTCTCTTACACTGTTATCTCAGGTCAATCGCCTCCACGGCTAACGGCATGATGATAAAACAGTAAATTTCTCTGCCCTTTTCTGGATATGGTGTGATAATTCGGCCATAGTGTGGAATACGGACGCGAGTAAGCGCCCGTATTGGCATCATGAGCAGGGAAAGAATCCAACGATCACAGGTAACGGGCCGATACGCTGGCGGGTTATCTGGCTCAGACACTAATTGAATAAGTAAAAGATTGATACTCAAGGAGTAGAAGCATGCTGATTTTAACTCGCCGTGTGGGCGAAACCTTGATGATTGGTGATGAAGTCACTGTCACTGTATTGGGTGTAAAAGGTAACCAAGTCCGTATTGGTGTGAATGCACCGAAAGATGTTTCGGTTCATCGTGAAGAGATCTACATGCGTATTCAGGCCGAAAAAGGCGCGCCTTCAGGTGGTCAGAGCGACTACTAACAAGGCAAGAAGAGGTCGACCACAGGTCGGCCTTTTTTATCGCCGCTTTTCCCATAAAATCAGAATGAAACGGCGATAAATCCAACAATAAAATCGGGCTGTGGGTGATAATTGTCCATTTGTTGGTGGCAAGACGATTTTTGCCAGAAAAGTGTTTGACATATATGTGGCTCAAAGTAATATGTGCACCCGCAGCGACGGTGAGGTGGCCGAGTGGCTGAAGGCGCTCCCCTGCTAAGGGAGTATACGGTTTGTAGCCGTATCGAGGGTTCGAATCCCTCCCTCACCGCCATGTTGTTGCAAGCAAGATAGATGCGCGTCCGTAGCTCAGCTGGATAGAGTACCTGGCTACGAACCAGGCGGTCGGAGGTTCGAATCCTCCCGGACGCGCCACTACTTGCGGTGAGGTGGCCGAGTGGCTGAAGGCGCTCCCCTGCTAAGGGAGTATACGGTTTGTAGCCGTATCGAGGGTTCGAATCCCTCCCTCACCGCCATGATTTACAAGCCTGCCTTGTAGTAAGATGTGCGTCCGTAGCTCAGCTGGATAGAGTACCTGGCTACGAACCAGGCGGTCGGAGGTTCGAATCCTCCCGGACGCGCCATCTCTTCACGGAAGACCCGCAAGATTGTTCATGATGAACGTAAGATTGACGACACGCGCTCGTAGCTCAGCTGGATAGAGTACCTGGCTACGAACCAGGCGGTCGGAGGTTCGAATCCTCCCGAGCGCGCCATCTTCAATCTTAGCCAATCCGTCAGCGCGTCCGTAGCTCAGCTGGATAGAGTACCTGGCTACGAACCAGGCGGTCGGAGGTTCGAATCCTCCCGGACGCGCCATTTTGGCTCCCCTTCGCACATCGCCTCGCGGCATGACTTGTCGCCAATCGGGCAAAACCGACCGTTTTCGCGTCTTCATCCTCGTTTCTGTGACGTCCTCTTATTTAAACACGTTTACCTTCTTGCTGTTTATCATCCCGGAATGTTTGTCGTGCCCGGCTTTCAACGATCTTGGTCGCTTTCGGAAAAACGCTTTTTCCATAAGTGCCACAGTCGTGAAGCTGGCATTGCTTTTCTTTACAGTCGCGCGCTGTCGCTCGCCGTTGTTATTCGCCTGCTGACCGTGAGTTTGCATAAACATCCCGTTGATCCGTCTTTTTTAATCAGTGAGTGAAAATGCCCATTAACGGACGTTATGAGGTAACAAAAACGCAATAGTCAGATTGTCATTTATGCGAATTGTTAGTATTTTGAACGCCGATGATGAATTTGCCACCAAGATAAATGGATAATAACGGGGGCAATCACTGCTTTGATGTAAGCAAGAGTGAGTGTGACAAGGAAGAAAATCATGGATTTAGGCCCGCTTTTAGAACAGGCAATGATGCTGATGTTAACTGGCATGGTTGTTGTGTTTGTATTTCTCTCGATATTAATTTTTTTGGTCCGCCAACTGGAACGTTTTGGCGACCCTCTCCCACCTGCCGCGGCGAACGCGGCCGCTCAGCCCAAAGCCCAAGCTGCACCTGACGCATCACAGCCGTCATCGGATGTGATTGCCGCGATCACTGTGGCTGTTCAGCAGTACCGCCAACGTCACCGTTGAGTGGTCAGGCACATATAAAAAAGGAGTTTGTTATGTCTACGCCGTTAGCTATTACCGATGTGGTATTACGCGATGCCCATCAGTCGTTGTTTGCCACACGTCTGCGTTTGGACGATATGTTGCCAATTGCTGCCGAGCTGGATCAAATTGGTTTTTGGTCATTGGAAACCTGGGGTGGGGCGACCTTTGATGCTTGTATTCGCTATCTGGGGGAAGATCCTTGGGTACGCTTGCGAGAGCTCAAAAAAGCGATGCCAAATACCCCGATGCAGATGCTGCTACGTGGTCAGAACCTGTTAGGTTATCGCCACTACGCTGATGATGTGGTGCACAAATTTGTCGAGCGCGCACATGCAAATGGCATGGATGTGTTCCGAATTTTTGATGCCATGAATGATGTCCGTAACTTCCAAGCAGCAGTGGGGGCGGCGGTGGATGTCGGTGCGCATGCGCAAGGCACGATCTCCTACACCACCAGTCCAGTGCACACCATGGACACTTGGACAGATTTGGCCAAACAGTTGGAAGATCTTGGCTGCCACTCGTTATGTATTAAAGACATGTCTGGTTTATTAAAACCTTATGAAGCGCACGAGCTTGTAAGCCGCATCAAAGCAGCCTGTGATATCCCCTTATCCTTGCACTGTCACGCGACGACGGGGCTATCGACGGCCACGGCCGTCAAGGCGGTTGAAGCAGGCTTGGATGTACTCGATACTGCCATTTCTTCCATGAGCCAGACATACGGACACACGCCGACGGAAACTGTGGTGGCGATGCTCGAAGGCACTGAGCGTGACACGCAGCTTGATCTGAACAAGCTAGAGTCGATTGCGGCTTATTTCCGTACTGTGCGCAAAAAGTACGCGCAATTTGAAGGGCAGCTCAAAGGGGTCGACTCACGTATTTTGATAGCACAAGTGCCCGGTGGCATGCTGACCAATATGGAGAGCCAGCTCAAAGAGCAGGGGGCGGCCGACAAAATGGACGAGGTGTTAGAGGAAATTCCTCGGGTTCGTGAAGATTTAGGCTATATCCCCTTAGTCACCCCGACCTCGCAAATTGTCGGCTCTCAGTCGGTCATTAACGTGCTAACCGGTGAGCGCTACAAGAGCATTACCAAAGAAACGGCGGCCCTTTTGAAAGGGGAGTATGGGAAAGCCCCCGCGCCGGTTAATGCCACCCTCCAGGCTCGCGTGTTAGACGGCGAAGAGGCGATCACTTGTCGTCCTGCCGATAAACTGGCACCGGAAATGGATGCCCTGACCCAAACACTGACCGACAAAGCCGCGGCCGAGAATGTCACCTTGGCGGAGCAGACCATTGATGATGTGCTGACTTACGCCCTGTTCCCGCAGGTGGGATGGAAGTTCTTACAAAACCGAGGTAACCCTGAAGCATTTGAACCGGCACCAACCGGGGAGCCAGCCTATGCGCCCGCCGCTCCTCAGCCATCAGGCAGTGGCGACGTGGAAACCTATAGTGTGCGTGTTAACGGCCAGGTCTATCAGGTAGATGTAGGGCCAGATGGGGCGCTGGGTGACATTCAGCCAGTGAGTCAGGTGTCAGCGTCGGCGAGTGCGCCAGCCCCTCAAGCTGCACCTAGCAACCTTGAGCCGGTAACGGCACCTTTGGCAGGCAACATCTTTAAAGTGATGGTGACCCCTGGTGAGCACGTGCAGGAAGGTGATGTCCTAATCATTTTGGAAGCGATGAAGATGGAAACCGAGGTGCGGGCAGCCCATGCGGGCACGGTCCAAGATGTACAAGTGAAAGAAGGCGATGCCGTGACCGTTGGCATGCCGTTATTGCACTTAGGATAAGAGGGCAGCATGGAAGGATTAATGATCCTGTGGTCGGAAACTGGACTGGCAAACTTCCAGTGGCCACAGCTTGTAATGATTGCCGTGGGCTGCCTATTACTCTTTTTAGCGATTCGGCGCGGCTTTGAGCCCTTGCTTTTGTTACCTATCGGTTTTGGGGCGATATTGGCGAATATTCCCAATGCGGGCTTTAACGAGCCGGGCGGCCTGCTTTACTACGTCTATCATGTCGGGATTGATACTGGCGTGTTCCCCCTCCTGATCTTTATGGGGGTGGGGGCGATGACCGATTTTGGCGCGCTGATTGCTAACCCGCGCACCTTGTTGCTAGGTGCGGCGGCACAGTTTGGTATTTTTGCCACTTTGTTTGGTGCCATTTTACTTAACTTGGTGCCAGGCATGGCGTTTAGCCTGCAAGATGCGGCCTCCATCGCGATCATTGGTGGTGCGGATGGGCCGACGGCTATCTTCCTCGCCAGTCGATTATCGCCGGACTTGCTCGGGGCCATTGCCGTGGCGGCGTACAGCTATATGGCATTGGTACCGATTATTCAGCCCCCGATCATGAAGTTGTTCACCTCTGCAAGTGAACGCAAGATTGAGATGAAGCAACTTCGTCATGTGTCGAAAACCGAGAAAGTGCTGTTTCCGTTGGCGGTACTGATGATGACCATCTTATTTTTGCCCTCGGCAACGCCGCTGGTTGGTATGTTCTGCCTCGGTAACTTGATGCGAGAGTGTGGCGTGGTGGATCGCTTATCGGGCACTGCCCAGAATGAGCTGATCAACATTGTTACCATTTTTCTCGGTCTGGCTGTGGGCTCCAAATTGGAAGCCGACAAGTTCCTCCAGTTTGAAACCCTTGGCATCTTGGTATTGGGCGCAGTCGCGTTCAGCATCGGGACGGGAACAGGCGTACTGATGGCTAAACTCCTTAATCGCTTTAGCCGCGACCCTATCAATCCATTGATTGGTGCGGCTGGGGTGTCGGCGGTTCCCATGGCGGCCCGTGTGGTTAACAAGGTCGGATTGGATGCTAACCCGCATAACTTCTTACTAATGCATGCGATGGGGCCAAATGTGGCTGGTGTCCTGGGGTCTGCGGTGGCGGCCGGTATTTTGTTGGCGCTGGTTGGCTAACCGTCAGTGATTTGACACCGAGCAGATAAAAAGAAAATAGCGGTAGGCATTGAGTCTGCCGCTTTTTTTGTTAAGACTAGAGGTTTACGCTTTGCAATGGCTCTGTGCTTAATCTCTTCGTTAAGGCAAATACCATTACTGTATACGCCAGCATAAGCACAATGGCATGCGAAAGGAGTCAATATGTCGAACAATCTCTCTCTTGCAATCACTGAATTTGGCGCACCAGAGGTACTTACCCCGGTCAACCGTTCGATTCCTTCTCCCTCTGAAGAACAGGTGCTGATTCAAGTGAAGGCTGCAGGCGTTAACCCCATTGATGCGAAAACGCGTGCCGGACTCGGCTGGGCCGCTGAGCATAATCGCGATCATTTGCCTTGGGTGCCTGGCTATGATGTTGCAGGTGTTGTGGTGGCGAATGGCACCAATGAAAGCAAGTTTGATGTTGGGGATCGTGTCGCTGGGATGATTGGCTTTCCGACCGAAGGCGGGGGATACAGCCAATATGTGGTCGCTGATGCCGGATTATTATCAACAGTACCGCCAAGTGTGCCAATGGTAGATGCCGCCGCAGTACCATTGGCTGGGCTGACGGCTTGGCAAGCGCTTGAGCATGGTAAACTGGTGCGTGATGAAAAAGTATTGATTTTAGCGGGCGCCGGCGGCGTCGGGCACCTTGCGGTCCAGTTGGCCGTGCGTCTCGGGGCGCAGGTTTATGCCACTGCCTCTGAAAACAATCATGCCTTTCTACGTCAACTGGACGCGACCCCGATCGATTACCATCAAGCGCATTGGGCCACCGGCAATGGTGAATTTGATCTGGTGATTGATTTGGTGGGAGGGGACACCGCCATTGATGCATTAGCAAGCCTAAAAACAGGTGGGCGTATCGTCACAGTCCCCACCAATACGCGCGATACCATTACCTCCGCCGCTGCCGAGCGAGGGCTGAAGGCGACAGGTATGTTGGTTGATCCAAATACTTGGCAGACCCAGCGCTTGCTCGATATGCTGGACCAAGGTGAACTTAAGATCGATATCGCTGCGGTCTACCCGCTTGAGCAGGGCGCGCAGGCACATTGCGCACTCGAGGCAGGCCATACTCGCGGTAAACGTGTGTTGGAAATGCCTTCGTCTTAACCTCAGGGCTTCGTCTTCCGGCTCTCGTCGGGTTGATGAGGCCGTGGCGTCGTAGAGAGTTCGCGCTGAACCAATGATAATACATGGGGTCGAATGGACGATTGGGTGCTGCTGGCAACGCTGTTTGCCACCAGCTTTTTAGGTGCGACCTTATTGCCAGGTGGCTCTGAGGCCAACTTGGTGTATTTATTAACTCAGCACTCATTCGCGGATGGGATCGTTGTGGCGATTGCCACGGTAGGCAACACACTCGGTGGCATGACCAATTACGCCATCGGGCGTTGGCTGCCTGATTATCAACCGCATCAATCATGGCACCGCCGAGCGCTCGCTGGGCTGCAACGCTATGGTTATGCTGCCTTGCTATTAAGCTGGGTACCGATTATTGGTGATCCGCTTTGCGTGGTTGCCGGTTGGCTGCGCCTTCGACAATCTTGGTGCTGGCTGATTATCTTTGTTGCAAAAGCATCGCGCTACCTAGTGATTGTCATCTCAATCCGTTGGGTAGCGGGTTAGGAACTATCATATGCCACGTTTATTGCTTGCCACGTTTTTCTTTCTATCTGTGTTGTCTGGATGCCAGTTGACTGGCTCAGCCCCAACCCAAACACCTGAGGGCGTCACTTGGATTAAAACCGTCGCGCCTCCGCCAGGGAGTGCGCAAGTCCCGTATCAGCAATTTGAATTAGATAATGGACTGACGGTGTTGTTGCATGAGGATCACTCCGACCCTCTTGTCAACGTTGATGTACGTTACCATGTGGGCTCTGCCCGAGAAGAGCCGGGAAAATCAGGCTTTGCGCATTTTTTTGAACATATGATGTTTGAAGGCTCTGAGCACGTAGATGATCACGGAAAACGTATTAAAGAGGTGGGGGGCTATAACAATGGCTCGACCAATCGCGACACCACCCAGTATTACCAGACCGTACCGGCCAACGAGCTTGAGCGTGTCCTTTGGCTTGAATCTGATCGCATGGGCTTTTTGCTGGATGCGGTCTCTCAGCGCAAATTTGAAGTGCAGCGTGACACGGTGAAAAACGAACGGGCATTTCGGATAGACAATGTCCCGTATGGCCGCGTTAACGAGACCATTAATCAAGCACTCTACCCTGAGGGTCACCCATACTCATGGCCGGTGATTGGTTATGTTGAGGACCTTAACCGTGTCGATGTTGGCGATCTCAAGCAATTCTTCCTGCGCTGGTATGGGCCGAACAATGCCACCTTGACCATTGGTGGCGACATTGATGTTCAGACAACCTTAGCGTGGGTGAAAAAATACTTTGGTGATATTCCTCAAGGCCCATCAATACCAGAGGCGAAACCGCAACCGGTCACGCTGGACGGCTCTCGCTTTGTGACATTGGAAGATAAGGTATCGCAACCGGTATTGGTGATGACCTTTCCTACCAGTGTGCCTGAGACGGACACCACGACGCGCCTGGGGGTACTGGCCAATGTATTGGGGCAAGGGCGTGACAGTGTCCTTTATCAATCCCTGGTACAAACGGGGCAGCTGTTAAGTGCAGGCGCATCGCACCAGTGTGGTGAGCTAGCTTGTACGTTTGAGGTCTACGGTGTCGGTCGCCAAGGTCAATCTCTGGCTGAGATCCGTACCTTGTTAGCGCAAACCATGACGCAGTTTGAGGCAAAAGGCGTCAGTGACGAGGATATCAACCAAATCCAATCCATGGTGGAAGCCGATAATATCTTTGCGCTACAAAGTGTCGACGGTAAGGTCTCACAGCTGGCCAGTGATTATACGCTCTACGGTGATGCAAACCGTATGAATCAGCGCCTTTCACGCCTGAATGCGGTGACCCCTGACAAGGTGATGGAAAGCTATCGGCAGTGGATAAAAGATCAGCCCGCAGTAAACACCAGTGTGGTCCCTATTGGACGGACGGACTTGGTCGCTGCGCCCGCGAATTTTATCTATCAACGTCCAGAATATGAACAGGCACAGACGCAAAGCCAGCACGACACGTTAGCACGACGTGAACCCCCAGAAAATTTCGATCGCACCCAGATCCCGGCTCCTAATGGGAGTGTCACGGTTAATGTGCCACGCATTTATCGGGCCGACTTGGACAATGGGATGCATCTGGCAGGCACAGTGAGTCGCGAGACACCCACGGTCACCTTGCAGCTTCGTTTACCTGCCGGCACCTTGATGGAGCCTAACGATCAGCGAGGTATCGCTAACTTAACGGCAACCATGGTGACCGAGGGCGCAGCAGGTATGTCGGCCGCTGAGCTCACTCGAGCCCTAGACAAGCTGGGCAGTCAAGTCAATATCGACGCGGACAGTTACCATACACAAATCACGGTAACATCACTGAAAAAGCATCTGGGTGAGACCCTGAAACTCGTGAATAAAACCTTGCGCGCGCCGACCTTTGCAGAAGAAGATTTTGATCGTGTTAAAGCCCAGTTGTTGGAAGGTCTGGCATCTCGCGCCGATGATGCAGGCTGGCTAGCCAGCCAAGCGACAAACCAGCTGTTATATCAAGATGCCACCTTCCGAGCGCCAGAGGGAGGCGTCGCGGAAGATATTGCAGCGATGACACTTGACGATGTTAAACACTTCTATCGCCAGCACTACGTATTGCGAGGCAGCCAATTGATTGTGGTGGGCGACCTTTCTCGTGAACATGCGATCAATCTCGCTAACCGGATCACACCTTGGCAAGCGCAAACGCAGCCTACGGCTCAGGTGGCGCGTGCTGTCCCGAAAGACTACGACCAGGCACAAATTTGGCTGGTAGATAAACCGCAAGCCCCACAAACCAGTATTCGTATGGTGCGCCATGGTATGCCATACGATGCCACCGGCCCGATGTTTAAAACCCGCTTGGCCAACTTTAATTTAGGGGGCAATTTTAATGCGCGCCTGAATCAAAACTTGCGTCAAGATAAAGGTTATACCTATGGCGCGCACAGTGGTGTTTATGGAGGCCGGCAGACAGGCACCATAGAAGTCAGTACCGATGTACGTGCTGATGCGACGCATGATGCGATTAAAGCGCTATGGCAAGAGATGGCGCATGCACAAGAAAATGGCTTTTCGGCACAAGAATTGGCCTATCTGCGTCAATCGAGTGGGCAGCGTGATGCGCTGAGTTATGAAACGCCATGGGAAAAAGCAGGCTTGATAGCACATATTGAAGCCTTTGATTTAGACGACAACTACCGAGAGGCACAAAAAGCCTTATTGCAATCAATCTCATTGCAACAGCTGAATGCCCAGGCGGCACGTTGGTTTGATCCTAACGACTATCAAATTATTGTGGTCGGGGATGCCTCTCGTCTTGGTGATAGCTTACGTCAACTTGGCTTGCCAGTGCGCACGTTAGCGCTCGATTACCGATAAGCCTATTTGGATAAACTTACTCCGCTGCGTGATGGCTTTTGAGTAATAGCTTGTTTATATTGACCGCCACGCAGCTTAAAAAAATAAGAGATACATTTTGACTGACTTTACCCAACGGTTAGCGCGTTTAGCGCAAAACCCAGATGCATTAAAGGGGATTGGCCGCGGATTGGAGCGCGAGGCATTACGCATTACGCCAGCAGGTCATTTAGCGCAGACGGCGCATCCAGAGACACTTGGATCCGCGCTGACACACCGTTGGATCACGACGGATTTTGCTGAATCTCTGTTGGAGTTTATTACGCCTGTTAACACGTCGGTGAAAGGGATGCTGGATGAGTTGCAGGATATCCATCGCTTTACCTATCAGCAAATGAGCGACGAACAGTTGTGGCCTATGTCAATGCCGTGCGTGGTGGCATCCGAAGACGATATCACCTTAGCGCAATACGGCAACTCAAATATTGGGCGGATGAAGACCTTGTATCGCCAAGGGCTCAAGCATCGCTATGGCAGTGTGATGCAAGTGATCTCAGGGGTACATTTTAACATCTCTTTGCCTGAGACATTTTGGCAGCATCTGTACCACTCAGACACGGTAAGCCAAGCGTCAGTCACCCAAGGTTACTTTGATCTTATTCGTAATTATTATCGCCATGGTTGGATGATCCCTTATCTATTTGGTGCGTCACCTGCGTTATGTGGCTCGTTTATCAAGCATGCGCAAAGCCAGTTGCCCTTTGAGCATATGCCGTCAGGTACGTGTTACTTACCCTATGCAACGTCGCTGCGCTTGAGTGATTTAGGGTATACCAATAATGCGCAAGCGGATCTGAAAATTGGTTTTAACACCCTAGAACAATACCTTGAAGGTTTAAGAAGCGCGATTCGTACTCCCTCACAGGCGTTTGCCAAGCTAGGTATTCGTGATGGCGAGACGTATCGTCAGCTCAACACCAATGTGCTGCAAATTGAAAACGAGCTCTATGCGCCTATACGCCCCAAACGGAATGCCGAAAGCGGTGAAAAGCCGACCGAAGCGCTTGAGCGAGGCGGTGTCGAGTACATTGAGGTGCGCTCTTTGGACGTCAACCCATACAGCCCGGTGGGGATTGAAGAGGATCAGATCCATTTTCTTGATCTCTTTGTCTCCTGGTGTGCGTTATCGCCTTCTGAGCCGATGACCGACCCTGAACTCAATTGCTGGCGTGACAATTGGAACAAGATTGTACTCGAAGGCCGCAAACCAGGATTAACCCTAACAACAGGATGTGAGGGCGAGACCCTGACGCAAGCAGAGTGGGGGTTACAAGTGATGGGGGAGCTTAAGCAGTTGGCGAAAGTCATGGATCGCGCGGTCGACGACCATCGCTATGAAACCGTATGTGATAAAATGATCGCCTGTTTTGATAACCCAGAACTCACGCTATCTGGTCGTGTTCTGGCAGACGTGATCGCGCAAGGCGGTATCGGCGGCCTAGGGCTAAGCCTTGCCCGTGACCATAAAGCGGCGCTAGCGGATGTGCCTTACAAGATCCACAGTGATGCCGACTTTTTACAAGAAGCCAAAGAGAGCGTCGCGCGTCAAAAAGCGGTCGAAGAAAGCGATACACAAAGCTTTGAAGCTTTTTTGAATGCTTATTTTAAAGACGTGCCCATGGCCGAAAGCTGGTAATTGGACGGACGACGATGAGCAGGAAGCGCTTTTTCCGTCATATTGGCGCATTCTTCACCGTGGTGATGGTATCAGGATGTGCCACGCCACCACCGGATAATCCCAATAACCTCTGTGAGATATTCGACCAACACCCAGATTGGTTTGAAGCAGCGGTTGAGATGGAAGCGGATTGGGGAACGCCCATCCAAGTGGCCATGGCGTTCGTCAAGCAAGAGAGCGCGTTTGTGCATGATGCCCTGCCACCCCGTGATTATGTGTTAGGCATCTTGCCGTGGGGGCGTGTTAGCAGTGCCTATGGCTATGCGCAGGCGCAAGACCCGGCTTGGTCTGATTATCAAAAAGCCACAGACCATGGCGGCTCCCGCACTGACTTTGCCGATGCGTTGCAGTTTATTGGTTGGTATACCGATGCAACCTACCGCCAACTCGGGGTGTCTAAATGGGATGTGTATCGCCAGTATTTGGCTTACCATGAAGGTAGAGGTGGATTTCAGCGCGGCTCGTTTGAGGGGAAACCCGGGTTAAAACGCGTGGCGCGTAAAGTCGAACAACAAGCAAAGGACTACGGTTGGCAGCTAAAAGGTTGCCGACAACGACTCGAGGATAATCTGAGCTGGTGGCCATTTTAAGGGGCACTGCGAGGAATAAAGGAGGTAAGATGCCACTACTAGATAGTTTTACGGTTGATCATACACGTATGCATGCGCCAGCAGTGCGGATCGCCAAAACGATGCAAACACCCAGCGGTGATACGATTACCGTTTTTGACCTTCGTTTTTGTCGCCCTAACGAAGAGCACTTGACGGAAAAAGGGATCCACACGCTCGAGCACCTGTTTGCCGGCTTTATGCGTAAGCACCTTAACAGCGATAAGGTCGAGATCATTGATATCTCTCCTATGGGGTGTCGTACTGGCTTCTACATGAGCCTGATTGGGGAGCCCCAAGAGCCTGAGGTGGCGAAAGCATGGGAACTGGCGATGGAAGATGTGTTGGTTGTGCCATCACAAGACAAGATCCCTGAGCTCAACGAGTATCAATGCGGGACGTATGAGATGCACTCACTCAGCGAGGCAAAAGATATCGCTCGTGCCATCATAGATGCAGGGGTGACCGTGAATAAAAACGATGATCTTTCCTTGCCTGAGTCCATGCTACAAACGTTGCGCGTTGACTAGTGTGCCTCTGTCTTGAACGTTAACGGCAGTCCATATTGGGCTGCCGTTTTTCTTGGTATTCATGGCTTTCTCCCTTTTTTGTCTTGATTGCTAGATAAATGCCTGGGAAGTGTAGGCTTTGTTGCATCTTTTTTGCCTCATCAAGCACGCTTCTCGCTTTTCTCGCTGCGTCCGTGCACGGGTTTCGCTAAGCTGACACTGACTTGGAAACAAAAAGGCTGTGGGATAAAAGTGAGTTTACGCACCAGACACCTAAATGACGCGATCCGTTTTTTCCGTTGGTTGACTGGGCTCACCTTGCTGATGGTGATGTCCAGTGCCCACGGATCACTCAATGGCTTTTGGTCTTACGATGAGTACCTTGCCCTGCACCCTGAGCAAAAAAGCTTAACCACCGAATTGGACGCTCAGGTACAAGCAGAGCCGGTGCCTTTTTTAGGTGCCATGGAGCCAATAAAAATCTCTGTGGTGGTGCCAGGCGAGCAAATATCCGATTACTGGCAACGTAACGTACGTGCCTTCGAGCGGCGGCTGAATGCACTTAATATCCCATATGAGCTCCAACAAGTCACGACGCGCCCCAATACCGATATTCGTGAACAAAGCGCCTCGTTGTATGCGGCGCTGCGTGATGGGGCCGATTACCTCATTTTTACCTTGAACAGTGTGCGCCATCGTAAGTTTATTAACCATGTGTTATCCCAGAACAAAACCAAGCTTATTTTGCAAAACATCACCACGCCCGTAAAAGCGTGGCAAGATAATCAACCATTCTTATATGTGGGGTTTGATCACCAACGTGGTAGCCGTGCGTTGGCAACCTATTACCAAGAGCGATATCCTGAAGGCGTGAATTATTCGGTGCTTTATTTTTCGCAAGGTTATGTCAGTGATGCACGGGGAGATACCTTTATTGAGGCCATGAGCTCGCACGCTGATAGCAACTTGCTGTCTGCCTATTACACCAAGGGTGACCGAGAGTCGGGTTACCAGGCGGCCAAAGCGATGCTAAACAATAATCCAACGCTCGACTTTATTTATGCGTGTGCAACCGACGTCGCGTTTGGCGCTGTCCAGGCCCTCGATGAGCTAGGCCGTGACACGGTTGGACTCAATGGCTGGGGAGGTGGCTCAGCAGAGCTTGACGCGATTGCCGCCGGTCAACTTGATGTGACTGTGATGAGAATGAATGATGATACAGGTATCGCCATGGCCGAGGCGATCAAACGTGACATTGAGCATCAACCTGTGCCTGTGGTCTATTCTGGGCGGTTTGAAGTGGTCACTCGCTACGATGATCCCAAGCGAATAGAGGCACTTAAGAAAAAAGCATTTAGGTATTCGGACTAAAAAATGGCCATATCGGGTTCGCCGAAGCTGTCACTGTCTCAATTACTGACCCGTTTGATCGTGGTCTTTTTCCTCTTTGTGACGGCCGGGGTGTATATACAGAGTTATCAGCTTACTTTGGCGGGGATTAATCAAGAAATTACCCGCACGCTGACGCAGACGTCTCGCCTGTTGCAAAATGTGTTTGACAGTCGTCTCACATCACTACAAATCCACCAAAATACCAATGCGGCCAGTGTGACACTGCAATCAATGGTGGCGAATGAGAACAGCGCGGCGTTGGATGACTATTTTATCGAGCAAGAACAGCAAGACGTGGCCAACACCCCCGATTTTCGTTTTATCGCCAAAGACGATCGGGTGCTGTGGCATGA
Source organism: Salinivibrio sp. IB868 (assembly GCF_001995655.1). Taxonomy (NCBI): domain Bacteria; kingdom Pseudomonadati; phylum Pseudomonadota; class Gammaproteobacteria; order Vibrionales; family Vibrionaceae; genus Salinivibrio; species Salinivibrio sp. IB868. The sequence continues at coordinate 101,397 of NZ_MUEW01000008.1, read as the reverse complement.
TGGTAGCAGCCTCTTTCATGGTATTGATCGTGAGCAGTTAGAGCAGCTACGCCTCCAGTTAAGGGGGATTAATCGGTGGGCGTTAACCACCATCACCACAGAGATGGAGCAGAGCTACCTGTTAATGCGACGCACACCGATTGTATTTCAATCCAGCGGCAAGCTGGGGGGCTACTTATATGTGGTGGTGATGCTTAATGGCAACTTCTCGTTTGTCAAAAGTTTGCAGCGCGCGAGCGGTACGCAAGCGGTGTGGTTGTCTGCAGATAATGTCACTCTCGCCTCGACGCTGAGCAGCAACGATGAGATTGGGCGCGATCTTACGCTGCCCTCGCCAGGAGAGAGCCAGGCGTTTCGCCACTATTTGGTGAGCCAAGCCAAGTTACGCATCGCCGGTGAGCCTTCAAAAATTGCTCTGTTGTCGGCACAGCAAAATGACAATGTGGTGGCACTGCAACGGCAAATGGGGATTAACCTGCTGCTGACCACGATGGTGATTATCGTGGCAGCGATCTGGGTTAACCGATTTGTGCAAACGCGCATCGCGGATTCATTGGAAAAATTGATGCGTTATACCCAAGGCGCGCGCTCGCGACAGCGCACCTTGCCTTTTGCGGGCTCGGATATTGAAGAGTTTAACCATATCGGTAAGACGCTGGAGTCCACATYTGATGCCTTGTATGAAAAAGAGCGCTCCCTACAAGACCTGTTTGACTATGCCTTGTCGCCCATCATCGTTTGGGACACCCACTTTGATATCACACGTATTAACCCCGCGGCCAAACTAAAGCTTAACTATGACGAGCAAATCCATGCCTCTAGTTGGCTCTACGACCAGTTTATGTATGCGATTACCCCTCATCTACAACGTGCATTAAACGGGACGATTTTAAAAGGGGTGAATATCGAGATTGATCGTCGGGTTTACCGTTGGAACTTAGCGCCGTTGATGGTCGACAACCAAGTGAAAGCGGTGATTGGGCAGGGGCAAGAAATCACTTCTTTGATTGAAGCGGAGCAACAAAGCCAACGCGCTAAAGAAGCGGCAGAAGCCTCTGCCCGTGCCAAGTCTGAGTTCTTGGCTAAGATGAGCCATGAAATTCGAACGCCGCTCAATGGTATTTTAGGTATAACCCAGATATTGAGTGATAAGGCGAAAGAAAAAGAGCAAAAAGAGCTGCTAGGGAGTCTCTATCAAAGTGGTGAGCACTTACTTACTGTGTTAAATGATGTGCTTGATCTTTCCAAAATTGAACAAGGAAAGATGACTATCGAGCACGGCGACTTTTATCTGCACGACATGATTCGCACGGTTGAGAATATCTATACCCCGATTTGTGAGAGCAAACAGATTGCACTGACCATTGATGCTCCCGTCGCCGATGACACCATGGTGTGCTCTGATCAATCACGTCTGACTCAGATCCTGTTCAACTTGATGAGCAATGCGGTGAAGTTTACCCATGTTGGCAAGGTGGGGATGACCATCAAATTAGTCGAGTCGGGTGAGCAAACACGCTTACATATAGAGGTCACTGACACGGGGGTGGGGATGAATCAACAAGCGCTATCATCCTTGTTTGATCCCTTTGTACAAGCCGATTCCAGCGTCACGCGCACATACGGAGGCAGTGGCTTGGGCTTATCTATCGTGAAAAGCTTACTCGACTTGCTCGGAGGAGAGATTGATGTGACCAGTGAGCCGGATAAAGGTAGCCGCTTTATGGTCACTGTGCCTGTGGCTGTGACACACGCTAAACCGGCACAAACCGTAGAGGCCGACCCTTTTGACCCCGCGTCTTTGGGCATAGAGCGGTTGTTGCTGGTCGAGGATAACAAAATCAATGCCATGGTGGCTCAAGCCTTTTGCAAAAAATACCAGATTGAAGTTGATTGGGTGAAAGATGGGGAGCAGGCCCTCGAGCGTCTCCAACAAGCGCATTATGATCTGGTATTAATGGACAATCATATGCCGAAGCTTGGCGGCATTGATGCGACAAAAGCGATTCGTAAAACGTTGGGTCTCGATGTCCCCATTTATGCGTGCACGGCCGATGCGTACGGTCACGTTCATGAGGCTTTTTATCAAGCAGGTGCCGACTATGTGATAGTGAAACCGATCAAAGAGGCCAGCTTTATTGAGGCATTACGGCATTATACCTGTACGGAAAACAGCTCTTCATGATGGCAGTGGTAACGGGCGATCAGATGATGACCTAAAAAGGGCAAGCACAAAAAAGGTGGGGAATGCCCCACCTTTTTTGTGCGTTCATCTCATGGCATGGCTTTTTCAGCGTGCTAGTGCCGTGATATGGCTGATGCGAAGTGGCTCAACTAGCTGTTTACACTCGCTTGTGGTTGCTTAGCCGGCAACACCTTCACTTGCTTAATCATATTGTCTGCGACATCGACAATTTCAATATGGTGGCCATCAATCTCCACACTTAAGCGGTTGTTAGGGATATCTTCCAAATGTTCGAGGATGAGCCCATTGAGGGTGCGCGGCCCATCGGTTGGTAAAGCCCAATTAAGGCTCTTATTCAAGTCGCGAATATTGGCGCTGCCCTCAATCAGATACCCACCGTCGGTTAATGGTGTAATTTCTTCTGCCAAGCTTGGAGACAATGATGTTGTAAATTCACCCACGATCTCTTCGAGAATATCTTCCAAGGTCACCAAACCTATCATGTCGCCATATTCGTCAACGACCAAACCAATACGTTGCTTATTGCGCTGGAACTTCAGCATTTGCACGTTCAGTGGTGTGCCTTCAGGAATGAAGTAAACCTCGTCGGCGGCACGAAGCAGCGTTTCTTTGTTAAATTCGTTTTTCTCAACCATTAAGCGGTACGCTTTGCGCACGCGCAGCATGCCAACGACTTCGTCGATGGTGTCGCGATAGAGTACCATCCGTCCATGCGGAGCATGAGTGAATTGGCGCATGATCGACTTCCAGTCATCATTGATATTGATCCCGGTGATTTCATTACGGGGTACCATAATGTCATCCACGGTCACTTCTTCTAACTCAAGAATCGACAGCAGCATATGCTGGTGACGGCGAGGGATCAGACTCCCTGCCTCATTAACAATCGTGCGCAGTTCCTCGGTGCTTAAGCTGTCTTTGCCATCCGCCTTGGCGCCTAATCCCAGTATCCGTAAAAAGCCATTGGTAATAAAGTTCACCAAGCTGACCAACGGATAGAACACTTTCATCAGAATGGTCAGTACAAAACTGCTGATAAAAGAGACCCGTTCCGGGTAGAGGGCGGCGAGGGTTTTAGGGGTAACCTCAGCGAAGACCAAAATCACCATCGTCAGTACCCCGGTGGCGATCGCAATACCGGCATCGCCATAAAGACGCAACCCCAATACGGTCGCGATTGACGAGGCAAGAATATTTACCAGGTTATTGCCGATCAGGATAAGCCCAATCAATCGGTCTGGCCGAGTGAGCAGTTTTTCGACCCGCTTAGCGCCGCTATGGCCTGATTTAGAAAGGTGGCGTAACCGGTAGCGGTTAAGGGCCATCATGCCTGTCTCAGACCCGGAAAAATAACCGGAAATGACGATAAGCAATACCAAAAGGGAAATTAAAATTCCCGTCGATATGTCGTCCAACGAACTGTTCCTTACGTTTGTTTTAAAATCAGAGCCTATGCTCGAGTGTATACTACCGCCACGCGCAGGGGCCGGTTGCCCTCTGTGATGCGCGCGCTGTCTTAACCCGCGATCAGAATCTCACGGACAAAACGACTGCCAAAATAGGCTAAAGTGAGTAGAAAGGCGCCCACAATACTAAACCAGACCACCCGGCGTCCACGCCAGCCTGATTGATAATGCCCCCAAAGGAGAACGCCATACACGACCCAAGCGGCCATAGAAAGGAAGGCTTTGTGCGCTTTCCCTTGCGCGAACATATCATCGACAAAAATAAATCCTGTCATTAGAGTGAAGGTTAATAGTACCTGACCCACCAAAATGATGTTGAAAAGCTGTCGTTCCACCATCATTAAAGGAGGGACATTGTGATTAATGACCTGGCGTTTTTTATGTTTGAGTTGATAATCCAACCAGGCCAACTGCAGCGCATAGAGCGTAGCGATCATCAAGGTTGAATAGGCGAACAGCGCCAGAGAAATGTGCAATAGCACCTCTGGGTGCGATTCGAGATGGGTAATAAAGGCACCGGGCAGCAGGGTCGCGCTCGCCAAGTTTAGCCCAGCGAAGGCATAAACCACCGGGAGCAAGAACCACAGCCGCAATCGAAAAATTAGCCCTGTGGTCATCATCGCAATGATAAAACTCACCAAGGAGGCGACGTTGAGCATGCTAAGATTCTGTCCTGTGCCGGATAAAATCAGGTCTTTTAACAAATAAGCATGCAGCGCCAGCGCAGCCACGGCGGTGAAAAAGACCGGCTTCGCACTAATTTGATTGTTGCTGGACAAGCCGGGGATGATCTGCAAAATGGCGGCCAGATAAAGCATTGATGCGAATAAGGCTGTCAGAATTTCCATCGTCACCGATCAGTCAGTTAATCAATAAGAATGAAGGTGTGAGTATACCTTGCCTCAATCTTCGTCGCTATCGATACATGCAAGCGATGGGGGGATTGCGGTATAATCTCAGTAATTTCGCGACAGCGATTGCACCCAGATGAAAAATCATGGGCCAATAGGACGAGTGGGCGAGTAACGCATGTTTGAAAACTTATCAGAACGTTTATCCCGGACGCTCAAAAATGTGAGCGGCCGTGGTCGGTTAACGGAAGACAATATCAAAGAGACCCTACGCGAAGTGCGTATGGCGCTGCTGGAAGCCGATGTCGCGCTCCCTGTGGTTCGTGATTTTGTCAAACGCGTCAAAGAACGCGCCGTTGGCATTGAAGTGTCTAAAAGCCTGACCCCAGGGCAGGAATTTATCAAGATTGTCCAAGCCGAGTTGGAAGCGGTGATGGGCGATGCCAATGAAAAATTGGATCTCGCGGCCCAACCGCCCGCAGTGATTTTGATGGCAGGCTTGCAAGGGGCGGGTAAAACCACCAGTGTGGGCAAGCTGGGTAAGATGCTTACCGAGCAAGAAAAAAAGAAAGTCTTGGTGGTGTCTGCGGACGTGTATCGCCCTGCGGCGATTAAACAGCTGGAAACCTTGGCGGGTGAAGTCGGGGTGGATTTCTTCCCCTCGAGTGCTGACCAAAATCCCGTTGATATTGCCAAAGCGGCGGTTGATCACGGCAAGCTGAAGTTCTACGACGTGGTGATTGTCGATACCGCGGGTCGCTTGCACGTTGACGACGCCATGATGGACGAGATCAAGGACGTTCATAGTGCGGTCAACCCAGTAGAGACCTTGTTCGTGGTTGACGCGATGACAGGTCAAGATGCGGCAAATACCGCCAAAGCCTTTAATGACGCGTTGGCGTTAACGGGTGTGGTATTGACCAAAGTTGATGGTGATGCCCGTGGCGGTGCGGCATTATCGGTGCGCCATATCACCGGCAAGCCGATCAAATTTTTGGGTGTGGGTGAAAAAACCGACGCACTGGAGCCTTTCCATCCTGACCGGGTGGCATCCCGTATCTTAGGGATGGGCGATGTCTTGTCGCTTATCGAAGATCTCGAGCGTAATGTCGATAAAGACAAAGCCGAGAAAATGGCCAAGAAGTTTAAGCAGAAAAAAGGCTTCGACTTGGCCGATTTTCGCGACCAGCTTGAGCAGATGAAGGGCATGGGTGGCATGATGGGCATGATGGATAAGTTGCCTGGGATGTCGAATGTGCCCGACAACGTGAAAGATAACGTTGATGATAAAATGTTCTTGCAGATGGAAGCGATCATCAACTCGATGACACCCCGTGAGCGCCAGCGTCCAGAAATTATCAAAGGGTCGCGTAAAAAGCGGATTGCTGCGGGTTCAGGTACCCAAGTACAGGACGTGAACCGTCTTCTTAAGCAGTTTACCCAAATGCAGAAAATGATGAAGAAGATGCAAAAAGGTGGCATGCGCAACATGATGCGCCAAATGAAAGGCATGATGCCACCGGGTGGTGGCCCAGGTGGGCCTGGCGGATTCATGGGCTAATCAGATAGCGGACTTGCCTGTCAGCCCAGTGCTGGCAGGCAGATCAACTCGCTGTGAGGCTTGGGACAACTGGTGGAAATTTGACTAAACCAGTTGCATTCACAGCAATAAAGAGTAAAATTCCCGAGCTTTATTTTGGCACGAGGCCCCGCATTGCTTACGCGAAACGGGGCCAATTTTATTAAGTAATGCAAATGAGGACGATATGGTAACCATTCGTTTGGCACGTCATGGCGCGAAAAAACGCCCATTTTATCAAATCGTTGTAGCTGACAGCCGCCAGGCGCGCGACGGTCGCTTCATCGAGAAAATCGGTTTCTTTAACCCTGTTGCTCAAGGCCAGGAAGAGAAACTACGCCTTGACCTGGATCGCGTAAACCACTGGGTTAGCGAAGGCGCAACGGTTTCTGACCGTGTGGCTAAGCTAGTTAAAGACGCCGCGAAAGCAGCGTAAGTCTCCAGTGTCAGGGTTAAAAGAAGAAATGAGTGAGCAAGATACTATCGTGGTTGGCAAGCTAGGCGCGTCATACGGTATTCGTGGCTGGCTCAAGATTTTTTCTTACACTGAAGAAGCTGAGAGCATTTTTGCCTACTCACCTTGGTATATCCAGGTGCGTGGCGAGTGGCAACGTTTCGAGTTAGAAGACTGGAAACGCCACAACAAGGGGTATGTTGCCAAGCTCAAAGGGCTGGATCAGCGCGAAGACGCGCAGATGCTGACCAATGCTGAGATTGCAGTAGGGACTGAGTCGCTGCCTGCTTTATCAGATGAAGAGTTTTATTGGCGTGAGCTGTTTGGCATGGACGTGGTGAATGCGAAAGGCTACCACCTCGGTACGGTGACTGACATGCTCGAAACCGGCTCTAACGACGTACTTGTCGTCAAAGCCAACCTCAAAGATGCTTTTGGCAAAAAGGAACGCTTAATTCCGTTCCTTGAAGAGCAGGTTATCAAGTCAATTGATCGCACTGCTCAACGGATCGAAGTTGACTGGGATCCTGGTTTTTAAACTCCAACGGTAAGCGAGCGGAAATATGTGGGTTGGCATTATTAGCCTGTTTCCTGAAATGTTCCGAGCGGTCACTGATTTTGGAGTCACGGGCCAAGCGGTAAAAAAAGGGCTGTTAAACGTCGAAACGTGGAATCCGCGTGATTTCACCCACGACAGACACCGTACGGTTGATGATCGACCCTACGGCGGTGGCCCCGGTATGTTGATGATGGTTGAGCCGTTGCGCGATGCTATTCACGCTGCCAAACATGCCGCAGGCGATAAAGCGAAAGTGGTTTACCTCTCTCCGCAAGGGCGCAAGCTCGACCAAGCGGGGGTTGAATCACTGGCTAGCAATGACAAACTTATTTTGATTTGCGGCCGGTATGAAGGGGTAGATGAGCGCATTATTCAAACCCATGTAGACGAAGAATGGTCGGTGGGAGATTTTGTGCTCAGTGGGGGCGAGCTGCCCGCAATGACGCTGGTGGACGCGGTTGCTCGGTTTGTACCGGGTGTACTCGGCGACATGGCGTCAGCAGAGGAAGACTCCTTTGCTAACGGGTTGTTAGACTGTCCACACTACACACGTCCAGAAGTGTTAGACGGGTTGGGGGTACCAGAGGTGCTAAAATCCGGCAATCACAAGGACATTCGTCGCTGGCGATTAAAGCAATCGCTAGGTCGCACTTGGCTACGACGACCAGAGCTCCTGGAAAACCTAGCTCTGACTGACGAACAGGAATCACTACTTGCCGAGTTCATAAAAGAACACCGTGCAAGTGCCGAATCAAATTGAGTTTCAGTTTATTCTAGGGTTATAAACAATGAGTAACATCATCAAGCAGCTCGAAGAAGAGCAAATGAAAAAAGACCTGCCTGAGTTTCAAGCAGGTGACACTGTCCTGGTACAGCTTAAAGTAAAAGAAGGTAACCGTGAGCGTCTGCAGCCATATGAAGGTGTGGTTATCGCTAAGCGCAACCGTGGTCTACACACTGCATTTACCGTACGTAAAGTATCAAGCGGTGAAGGTGTAGAGCGTACTTTCCAAATCCATTCGCCAGTTATCGACAGCATTACTGTTAAACGTCGCGGTGCAGTACGTCGTGCCAAACTGTACTACCTGCGTGAGCGTTCTGGTAAGTCAGCTCGAATCAAAGAGCGTCTTAACAAGAAGTAATCGCCCTCGGCGTTTATTGCTCAAAAAGCCCGTCCACTTGGACGGGCTTTTTTATTGTCCTCAACTAACCGCTCAACCGCTCAACCGCTCAACCGCTTTTACAACCGTTTACTCGGCCAAGCGACCACTCACCGACAAAGCAGATGAATGTGGCGGCTATGTAGGCAAAATGGCATCTGTACCCTACTAAAAGATTGGCAGCTTAGCTGCTAACGACACGGAGAACAGCGATGTCCTGGTTTTTATTATGCGTGGTGACCTTGATTGTGGGCTATTTCACTTACGGCACCTTCATTACCAAAATTTTTGGGCCTAAGCCGCAGAAAGCGACACCGGCCATGAGCATGAACGATGGCGTGGATTATGTGCCGCTGTCGGACAAAAAAGTCTACCTGATTCAGCTTTTGAATATTGCTGGGTTAGGCCCCATCTTTGGCCCGATTCTCGGTGCCTTGTACGGTCCTGTAGCCATGTTGTGGATTGTGTTTGGCTGCATTTTTGCGGGGGCTGTCCATGATTATTTCTCAGGCATGCTGAGTGTCCGCGCAAATGGCGCTTCTGTGCCTTCTGTGGTCGGCGAGCATCTGGGTAACTTCGCTAAACATTTTATGAACTTCTTTGCGGTGTTGCTCTTGATGTTGGTCGGCGTGGTATTTGTGCTCGGTCCCGCCAAGTTGTTGGGTAGCTTGTCAGAGATGAGCGTGGCGATGTGGGTGGGTATTATATTTGCCTATTATGTGCTGGCGACAGTGGTACCCATTGATAAAATCATCGGCCGTTTTTATCCCGTGTTTGGTGCCTTGCTTGTCTTTATGTCGGTCGGCTTGATTATCGGCTTGGCCGTGAGCGATCACAGCTTCTACAGCCAAGGGCTAGACTTTGCGACTAACTTCCACCCAACTGATCTACCACTGTGGCCATTGCTGTTTATTACTATCGCTTGTGGAGCAGTATCCGGCTTTCACGCTACCCAGTCGCCATTGATGGCGCGCTGCATGCAAAATGAAAAGTCAGGGCGTTTTATCTTCTATGGCGCGATGATCGGTGAAGGTGTGATTGCACTTATCTGGTGTAGCCTGGGCTTGAGCTTCTATGAGTCGAGTGAGGCGCTTAATCAAACGCTGGCTAACGGTGGCCCGGCTGCAGTGGTACATGAGGTTTCTACCTCGCTACTTGGCACCGTCGGAGGCATTATGGCGGTCTTAGGTGTGATAGTGCTGCCGATTACCTCGGGTGATACCGCTTTCCGCTCTGCGCGTCTGATTATTGCCGACTTTCTGAAAATTCAGCAAAAACCAATGGTGAAGCGCCTGATGATTGCAATCCCCATGTTTGTGGTGGGCTTTTTGATCACCAAAGCGGAGTTTGGCGTGATTTGGCGTTACTTCGGCTGGGCCAACCAAACCACCGCGATGATCATGCTATGGGCCGCGGCGGCTTACCTGATTAAACGTGATAAATTGCACTGGGTGTGCACGATTCCGGCGATGTTTATGACCGCAGTGACTGTTACCTACTTAGCTAACGCTGAAATCGGGTTTAGCCTACCGATGAATATCGCTACCATCATCGGTGTGGGAGCGACAATTGCTGCCACTATCGCTTTCTTTGTCGGCTACAAACCGAATCCACAGTTGATCGCGGATGAGAAATGATGGTCATGTCATCAGAGCGACTAGCGTGTATGCCCATGGATTGATTTTTATCTAAATGATTGGTCTTACGGCAATATCTGCGCAAATACGCTAAGATCTAAGCCTCAGCTTCTGCTGGGGCTTTTTTATGTAGGGGAAGGGTTTAGCATGATAAAAACGTTTTTAGCACTATGGGGTGTCGTACTGTTGGTCGGATGTGCCGCATCGACTACCCAAGGCTTGGTTGATGAGCAGAACTGGTATGGACTTGGCGAGCAAGATGGACAGCGCGGGTTGCCACAGCGCTCGTTAAGCGATTTGCGGACGTTAGCCTCTGAGGCTGGCGAGACCATCAATGCCAACTATCTCGATTACGAGCAAGGCTATATTCATGGTATTGACGCCTATTGCGATCCCAAGCATGCCTACCAACTGGGATTAGATGGCAACCCCTATATGGGCGTGTGTGAAAGTCGCCCTGGCTCTCAGCGTTTTAGAATGGAGTGGCAGCGCGGCTACAACGACTTTCAAAGCCAAGCAAATGGGCTTTTCTACTAACGCGCGGTGAGAGTTACTGGCATAAGCCCAGCTTGTCTTTCAGTGTTTTGAGATAGCGGCGGCTCACAGGTACCACATAGGCAGATTGCGTGATCACTTCGGCAAGGCCGTTGTCGAGTAACTGGATTTCGCGGATAGTGGCCGGATGCACTAAGTATTGGCGATGACAGCGTATTAAGGGGGTTTTGTCTTCCAAAACCTTGAGTGAAAGGTGCGTGGTAGACTCGCCTTTTGCTGTGAGTAGCGCGACCCCACTTAGCGCGGTACGTGCGACCTCCACCTCTTGGTGAGGGATCAACGTAATTCGATTGTGTCCGGCGCAAGGGAGCAAATCCAACGCGGGCGTGATCACTTGGTAGTCGTGTTTCTGGCTCAGCTCACGGGTGAGTTTTTCCAGTGATTTCTTCAATCGTCCAGTTTCGATGGGTTTGAGCAAATAGTCGAATGCATTTTCCTCAAACGCTTGTACGGCGAATTCATCATAGGCGGTCACGAACACCACCTTGGGCATGGTGTCGGGGTCGAGCATCGCGAGTAGCTCTAAACCGGTCACGCGAGGCATCTGAATATCTAAAAACACCACATCGGGGCGGGTTTGATTGATGGCTTTCAGCGCGTCGATGGCATTGTTGCACTGTCCAACCACCTCAACGCCACCGAGTGCCAGTAACTCATCTTCCAAGGCTTCACGCGCATGAAGCTCATCATCAACAATCAATGCCTTTATCATCCCTGTCTCTCCTTGTTGGGGGCTTGATAGGTTAAGGGCAGAGTAACGGTTGCCCGCGTCCACACATCGGGCTGACAGGTCATTTTCAGCGCGTATTGGCTACCAAACAACCCGCGCACGCGCTTATCGACAATACGCATCCCTAGTCCTGAGTGTTGTGCTGCCGGTTGATAAAGCCCGGCATTATCTTCCACTTGTAAATACAGGCATTCGCCTTCTTGCCAGCCACGGATCACAATTTTACCGCCTGCCATCAATTGACTGATCCCATGCTTCACGGCGTTTTCAACCAAAGGTTGTAAGGTAAAGCTTGGGATCACCGCGTGTAAGATAGCCGGGTCAATCTGCTTTTCAACACTCATACGATCGGCAAAGCGGGCATGTTCGAGCTCTAAGTACGCATCAAGATGACTCAGCTCTTGCTCAAGCGACACCGTTTCGCGATTTTGCTTGAGGTTGCTGCGAAAGAAGGTTGATAAGTGCTGGATTAACTGGCGAGCACGTTCCGGCTCACGCCTGACCACCGCACTAATGGTATTTAAGGCATTGAACAAAAAGTGCGGGTTCACTTGGGCGCGCAACAAGTTTAACTCGGCTTGGGTGAGCAAGCTTTGTTGGCGCTGATAACGCCCGGTCAAAATCTGGTTGGAGAGGAGTCGCGCGATCCCCTCACCCATGGTGACATTGATCGCCGAGAAGAGTTTCCGTTTAGGCTCATAAAGCTTCACCGTGCCTAGCACATAACCATCACCGCCGCGCAATGGGATCACCAGCACTGAACCGAGTTTGCAGTAAGGTGATAACGAACAGCAGTAGGGCGTATCGGCGCCATCGATATAAATTAATTGATCATCGGCAATCGCGCGACGGGTGTAATCTGAGGCAATAGGCGTACCGGGCAGGTGGTGATCATCGCCAATACCGGTAAAGGCGAGGATCTTTTCGCGATCGGTAATTGCGACGGCCCCGACCCCTGTCTCTTGCTGAATAATGGCAGCCACTTGTTCACTGCTTTGCTGATTAAAGCCGCTACTTAAAATACCGACCGATCGTTCAGCAATTTTTAGCGCCTTACTGGAAAACGCCGCTGAATAGCGTTCGAACAGGGTTTTTCGGTCGACAATAATACTCATAAACATCGCGGCACCGACTGAGTTAGCGATCACCATGGGCGCAGCAATCGCGCTGACTAACTCGTATGCACGGCTAAAGGGCTCAGCCACCGCGAGAATAATCGCCATTTGCACCAGCTCGGCGACAAATGTCACCCCTAACACTACGGTAGGGGAAAATAAACGGCTGGTTTGGTTGCGGGACACTAAGTAGCGGTGCATTAAACCACCAATTAACCCTTCGGCGGTTGTCGATATAGCGCAGGCGAGATCGGTAAAGCCGCCTAAACTGTAACGGTGCAGCCCGCCTGTCAGCCCAACCAAAAACCCCACGACCGGCCCGCCCAGTAATCCCCCCATCACCGCGCCAATTGCGCGAGTATTGGCAATCGCATCTTGGATACTTAAACCAAAGTAGGTGCCGAGAATACAAAAGCCTGAGAAGAGGAAATAACAAACGACTTTATGCGACAGCCGTCCTGAGATACTCAGTAGTGGCATAAACGCCGGCGTTTTACTCAGCAAATAGGCGATCACTAGATAAACGCTCATTTGCTGCAAGAGGGAAAGAACCAGGGCCATAACCACCCACACAAAAATCACGGATAGGTTATAGTAACGATTGACGGTTTAAGACTCTATCTTAAATTCTAGTGTAAACTTAAATTTACTAAGTAAATTAAATGATACACTCACTATTGCTTTTAGAATAGAGCCTGGTATTGTCGTGTAAAACCTAATGAACAACTCAAGGCAAGGCTATGCAGCAAGACTCGGTAACCAATATCCACATTCGTGACGAGCAGGTGCTTCTCACACCAGAGCAGCTCCGTGCCCAGTTCCCGATTGAAAAAAGTACTCGTGCGGCGATCAGCCAAGCGCGACAAACCGTGGCGGATATTATTCACAAACGCGATCACCGCTTGTTAGTGGTGTGTGGCCCTTGCTCCATTCATGATGTAGAGGCGGCCAAAGATTACGCGCGTCGTCTGAAAGCCTTGTCGGATGAGCTGAGTGATCATTTGTTTATTGTAATGCGGGTTTACTTTGAAAAACCACGCACCACCACTGGCTGGAAAGGCTTAATCAACGATCCGCATCTGGATGGCAGCTTTGACGTGGAGTCTGGCTTAAAGCAAGCGCGTGGTTTGCTCACGGATTTAGCGCAAATGGGGATCCCGCTGGCCACCGAAGCACTGGATCCGATCAGCCCGCAATACATAGGCGATCTGTTTAGCTGGGCGGCGATTGGTGCGCGCACCACCGAGTCGCAAACCCATCGTGAAATGGCCAGTGGACTGTCGATGCCAATCGGCTTTAAAAATGGCACGGATGGCAATCTGGCCACCGCCACCAATGCGATGAAAGCCGCTGCGTCTGGGCACCGGTTTATGGGGATCAACCAAGCCGGCCAAGTAGCGTTATTGAATACCCAAGGTAACCCAAACGGCCATGTGATCCTGCGCGGCGGCAAGCAAACCAACTACGACTCAGTGTCTGTCGCTGAATGTGAACAGCAAATGGAAGCGGCGGGACTAAATCCGTCTCTCATGGTGGATTGTAGCCACGCTAACTCACGTAAAGATTATCGTCGCCAACCGCTGGTGGCGGAAGATGTGATCCATCAAATTAAACAAGGTAACCGCTCTGTGATTGGCTTGATGATCGAAAGTCACCTCAATGCTGGCAACCAATCAGCGGATCTGCCGAAAGATGAGATGGCGTACGGTGTGTCGATCACCGATGCGTGCATTGATTGGGCGTCTACCGAACAATTGTTGCGTCATGCTCACCAAGAGCTGGCAACCTCTCTTCAACAACGTATTCAACAGGGCTAAATCATGGTGGCAGAACTGAGCCGATTGCGCGATCAAATCGATGATGTCGACAAGCAAATGGTGAGCTTGCTCGCGCGCCGTTTAGAACTGGTCGCAGAAGTGGGAGAGGTAAAAAGCCAACATGGCTTGCCCATTTATGCGCCGGACCGTGAAGCAGCGATGCTCGCTTCGCGTCGTCAAGAAGCACAGTCGCAAGGCGTGCCACCAGACTTAATTGAAGATGTGCTGCGTCGTACTATGCGTGAATCGTACAGCAGCGAAAACGACTCTGGCTTTAAGTGTCTAAACCCGGATTTACGCCAGGTCGTAGTCATTGGCGGTAAAGGGCAGCTAGGGGGGTTGTTCGCGCGCTTGTTTGCGCTTTCTGGCTATCAGGTCACTGTGCTGGATAAAGACGATTGGGAGCATGCGGATACCTTGCTGGCTGACGCGGGTATGGTGGTGGTGTCGGTACCCATTGACGTTACGGAAGCGGTCATTAATCAATTGACCCAACTGCCAGATGACTGCTTATTAGTGGATCTCACCTCCATCAAATCAGGTCCGCTACAAGCGATGTTAGCCGCGCATTCAGGCCCAGTGGTCGGTCTACACCCGATGTTTGGCCCCGATGTGGCCAGCCTTGCCAAGCAGGTGATTGTTTATTGCGACGGCCGACATCCTGAGGCATACCAATGGTTGCTCGAGCAATTTCGGATTTGGGGCGCTGGGCTACACCGGATCAGCGCCATCGAGCATGATGAAGGCATGACGCTGATCCAAGCGCTGCGCCACTTTACGTCGTTTGTTTACGGCGTGCATCTGGCAGAAGAAAACCCCCACTTAGATCAGCTTACCGCGCTAAGCTCACCGATTTATCGCTTAGAGCTTGCCATGGTGGGGCGCTTGTTCGCCCAAGATGCGGGTCTGTATGCGGATATTATTATGTCCTCGCCGCAAAACCTGGCGATGATCAAACGCTTTTATCAGCGTTTTGGGGAAGCGATTGATTTGCTCGAGCAACATGATAAGTCCACGTTTGTCGATGCCTTCGCGCAAGTGGAAAACTGGTTTGGCGACTATGCCCCACGCTTTTTACAAGAAAGCCAAGGCTTGTTGCGACAAGCCAACGACGCCACCCACCGCACCGTGACCTAGTCAAGGCTCACCTTTTCAAGGGGGCAGGAGGGTAGAGAGCCACACAGATAAAGTGAGATAGCGTGTATATCGATATGAGGGACTAAGAACTGGATCGCATGGATAAAGTGATAGGGTATTTATAATCAGGCTCGCACGTGGAAAAGTGAGTCTTTGTAGTAGGCTAAGCGGATTCGAAAGTATTATTTCGTCGCTATGAGATGTACGGTCATTGCGTGTTTGAGGCTACAGCAAGCGGTCGAAAGCGTATTAGAACTATCGTTGCAGAGTCTGTGATTTAGGGATATAGTTATCGAGCGGTTGGAAACAATCTATGGTGTGCTGCCTTGTTGTAGTGCACTGAGCTCGTAGCTCTTTCCGCCGCCTTCTTTCCCCCCATTTCCTTTCGTTGCGACTCTCTATTATCTTAGGGGTTCGTATATGTTTTTGTTGTACGCAGATGAATCCGGCACGCCTGGTGGCGCAGACCAAGAGCATTTTGTTCTCGCTGGCTTTAGTGTGTTCGAGCGCTCTGCACATTGGCTTTCTCTTTAGTTAGATAAAATCGCGGCAATCTTCAATCCACAAGACCCCCACGCTGTTGAACTCCACGGCGCCCCCATGCTTGCGGGGCGAGGCTTTTGGCGGAAGTTTGATAAAGAGTTGCGCCTAGAAGCCATCAAACAGGCTCTTAGCTTAATTGATGGGCGTAAATTTAGAATATTTGCATCAGTTGTAAGAAAAGGTGCCATCTCTCCAAATGATCCTGTTCATTATACCTTTCAACAAATTGTAACCCGCTTCGATCATTTCTTAGCCAGACAACATGTTCACTTCAATAATACCCAAAGAGGTCTGATTCTTTTTGACAAGAGCAGCAAAGAAGCACCGATTCAAGCACTCGCTAAAGCGTTTAAACTCGATGGTCATGACTGGGGGCGGCTGAGGAATATGGCAGAAGTCCCTGCCTTTATCGATTCTGAAGCAACAAGATTGATTCAACTCGCGGACCTGATTGCTTACGCGTTGTTTCGTTATTACGAAAAAAAGGACGGTCAGTTTTTCGACCTTATTGAGCGAAAATTTGACTATTTTGGGGGTGTTCAGCATGGACTTCACACGGTGGTTTAAGCGATATGATAATGATTAAAGCGCCAAAAGCCCACATCGTGGGCTTTTGGCGTTAATGGCTACTCGCGATTATTCGTTGCTGTCCGGCAGCGATACCTCGGTGGGGGAAATGGTCTCTGACGGGTAGCAGCCGAGCACTTTTAGATAACGGGTCAGGGTGGTGAGCTCGTCCAGCGCACTTTGCATCAGGTTGCTGGCCATATTGGCTTCAACATCGACGTAAAACATCTCTTCCCATGGGTTGCCAAGCACGGGCCGAGATTCGAGCTTGGTCATATTGATGCCGCGCTCGCGCAGTACCATTAAACACTCCACCAAGGAGCCGGCTTGCTGCGAGGTCGACATGATAAAGGTGGTCTTAGCAGGGGTCAGTGACGACACTTTAACCGGCTTGCGGGCCACGACAATAAAGCGGGTGTGATTTTGCTGTTGGTTGGCTATCTCGCTCTTAATCGCGGTTAAACCGTAAAACTCACCACTTGCCGCATGACCAATCGCGGCGACGTTGGGCTGGTTTAAATCCGCTACTTGTTGCATGGCTTCAGCGGTGCTGGAGCAATAAATCTTCTTCACTTTACCCAAGGTGTCAATGTATTCGCTGCATTGCTGGTGCGGCTGCGGGTGGGCATACAAGGTATCAATTTGACTTGGGTCTTGGTCACCGACGGTAAGCAGGCAGTGGTCGATAGGCAGCGTGAGCTCACCGACAATCGATAAACGCGTGTGCTGCAGCTGATCGTACACTTCATTGATTGAGCCAGAACTGGTGTTCTCTACGGGTAAGATGCCGTAATCGGCATGGCCGGTTTCTACCGTTTCTACCACCTTTTTAAAGCTGTCGCAGGCCATTTCCACCAGTTCGGTTTGCTTGCGGCTAAAGTATTGGCGCGCGGCGAGATAGGAATATGAGCCTTGGTTGCCCAGGAAAGAAACCCGTGCCACTGGACGCTGATTGTCTGGGTTGGCCAGGTTTTGCAGATAGCGCTGCTGGATAAGTACCGAGTCTTCGATAATGGTGTGAAACAGACTCAATACATAGTGGGCGTCTAGCTGGTGATCTTGCGCTTTGGTCACCAGTTTTTCTAATAAGGCTTGTTCGCGGGCTTGATCGCGAATCGGTTTTTGCACGGCGACTTTGTTTTTGGCGACATCTAGGCTTAAGCGACGGCGCTCGGCCAATAGTGTTAGCAGCTCTTGATCAAGCTGGCTTATTCGCGTGCGTATCTCATCCAGTGGGCGTGGTGTGTCTGGCATACATTATCCTTGTTCTAATACAAAAAAACCTCCCGGTTGGGAGGTTAGTGCGCCAGGCTGATTAGGCTTAGCACGCTTCCTCCCGCGTTGGCGAGATAAAAAAGAAGCGAAAAAAACGAACGAGAATCAGCATTGGGCGTTGTGTTGTTATGTTTGCGTATGGATTAACCATATGGGGCGCAGGCAGGCGTGTCAAGGATCAAAAAGCCCCGCGAGGGCAGGGCTAACATGTTTAGCGAGTTAGGTGTTGCGCTGAGGGTTAGATTTCCTCATCGGCTGGATTTTCTTCCATCGCAACCGTCGCGGCTGATTTATCGTTACGGCGCGCTTCGCCTTTGTGTTGGACCTTATTCAGTTGCTTCTCGAGTTTTTGGCCCACCTCGTTAATCGCTTTGTACATGTCGTCGCTTTCGGCAGAGGCAACCAGTGTTGAACCTGGTAGCCCAGCTTTCGCTTCCACTTTGAACTGGTGGTTTGGCTCCTTACTGATCACAGCATGAGGATTGATGAGTGCCACCTGCCACTTGGCCAGCTTTTCAAAGCGGCTTTCGATGCGCTCACGGATGGCGGGAGTGATTTCGATGTTTTTGCCTGCAATTTCCACTCTCATACTCTTTCCTCTTTGTTCCCCTGTATTAGGTTCATCTTCAGATTACCGCTTTCCATTATTGATAACGTGACTTAGCTCATGTTTAAAGGGGGGAAGGATATCGATAGAAGGATCTGTGAGCACCTGCGAATCCTGACATCGAAAAGGTCGGAAAAGCCTTGAACTCAATGCCAAAAATGCTACGTTGGGAGAGGTCACGAACGCTGATTTACCCGCCAGTCAGGGTCGCCTCGCGCCTGTTTATTTTCCTCGTTTTCGCTTGTGGTTAAAATGTGCCACAAACCTGCTTGTGCTTTTTGGCGTATTGCGGTGACGCGATAGTGATTCAAGCAAAGCGGACATAAAAAAGGCGACCAAGTTGGCCGCCTTTGAACAGAACTAAAATCGGGCTTGATTAGTTATTCGCGTGTAGCTCGTGGTTGAGCTCGACCGCCGTTTTGTTGGTTAAGCATTCAACCGCTCCCGTTTTTGAGTTGCGGCGTAGCAATAGGTCCGACTTACCGGCCAAATCACGTGCTTTGATGCTTTCGACCACATTGCCGTCAGCGTCGAGCATGGTGACTTTGGTGCCTGCGGTGACATACAGTCCTGACTCGATGGTGCAACGATCGCCTAATGGGAAACCAAGGCCAGCATTGGCACCCAACAGTGAGTTCTCACCAATTGAGATCACAATCTGGCCGCCGCCACTTAGCGTCCCCATAATGGATGCACCGCCGCCAATATCGCTACCTTGACCGACCATCACACCCGCAGAGATACGGCCTTCAATCATGCTCTTGCCTTCGGTGCCGGCATTGAAGTTGATAAAGCCTTCGTGCATCACCGTGGTGCCTTCACCCACATGGGCGCCCAAGCGAACACGGGCGGTATCAGCAATACGCACACCGGCAGGCACCACGTAATCGGTCATTTTCGGGAATTTATCCACGCACTCAACGGTCAATGTTTCGCCTTTCAGACGCGCTTCCATCTGACGCTCAGGCAGTTCCGGCAAGTCGATTGGGCCCTGGTTGGTCCAAGCAATGTTGTGCAGCAGGCCAAAGAGTCCGTCTAGCACCACACCGTGTGGTTTGACTAAGCGGTGCGAGATCAGCTGAAGCTTGAGGAAGCCTTCAGCCACCGATGCGGGTTTGCTGTCGTTTTCTAGAATAACCAGCACCAGTGGCTGTGTGGTTTGTTGAGCCTTGCTCGCAAAGTTAGCTGCCTTTTGAGCGCCAGCGGCGGCGAAGGCTTCACTGATTGCAGCGCAGGTTTCTGGTGCAACCTCTAGTACCTGATTACCGGCGCTATAATCGGTTAGCGCGCTTAGGGCACTTACCAGATCATCACTAGGATTAAGCAGGGGCGCTGGGAAATAGGCTTCAATGATTTTACCGTCCTGGTTTTGAGTGGCGGTACCGAGTGCCAGAGCAAAGCTTGCCATTGGGGGGAATCTCCTTGTGTCGTTGGGCTTAAAACATCAAACACTTCATCTTAAAGACAAGCGGCGGTGGTTGGAAGCGCTTAACGGCTGGCGGAGGCAAAAACCGTTACAGGTCAGCGCACCGATTCATTTTGATGCATAGTCATCAGGAGACAGGCATAAAAAAAGCAAGCCAAGTGGGCTTGCTCTTTCGCGGATGCTAAAAGGGTCAGCAATCACAACTTTAGGCCGCATCGGCGTCTTTGTCGTCGCGACTCTCGTCCGCTTTGTTCTCGCTTTTTGCCGGCTTTTTCTTTGCCGCCTTGCGTTTTGCGCCCAGTGCTTCAAGCACCGAGTCTTTGTGTTGAGCAAGGTATAGCGACAAGGCTTCACGCTTTTCTTCGTCGTCTACCAGTTCGCTTTCTCCAATCAGATCGAACATGGCATCCGCCATATCCAACATTCTGTCGTAGGCGTCGGCTTCAGCTTTGGAGGTAAATGTCATCTTTTCTTCTCCCTCGCGTTCGACCACGTACTTGACGATAACGGCCATAATTACCCTCTCTTCGTTGATTTACTGTCTTTTTATACAGTAGGATAAGGGCCATTGTCCACTGACCCGGCCATGATTGTGACATGAGAGAAAAATTTAGCACCATTTATCAACGTGCCGCTGAGCGCAAAGGCGGTCAACGCGAGGTAGAGCGCATGTTGGTGGCACCGCTTGCGCCTCATGCCTTGTGTGAGATACCGGATGATCGCTGGTTAGCGGCGTTTAGTCAGAAGGTGTTTCAATCGGGCATTAGTTGGCAGGTCGTCCGTAAAAAGTGGCCGGGGTTCGAAGAGGTATTCTGGGGCTTTGATATTGAGAAAATGCTGCTGATGCCACCGGAAATGTGGGAAGAAAAAGCCACCAACCCAGCGATTATTCGTCACCTTACCAAGGTGATGACGATTCCGCACAACGCGGAAATGATCCACCGCGTGCAGCAATCGCACGGCAGTTTTAGCCAGTTTGTCGCCGATTGGCCCAGCGAGGATATTGTCGGTTTATGGCAGTATTTAAAAAAACACGGTAAGCGTTTAGGCGGTAATACCGGTGCTTATACCTTGCGCCGAATGGGCAAGGACACCTTCTTGTTCACCCGTGATATCGAGCACTACCTGCGCGCGACTAAAATCGTTGATAGCGGTCGAGAGACCAAGCGGGCGATGCAAGCCGCGCAACAGGCATTTAATGAGTGGCAGCAAGAGTCGGGGCGTTCACTGAACCATATCAGCCAGCTGATCGCATTCAGTGTGGGTGACAATCGCGTGTAATCGCTCAGCGATTTGCCGCATTATCACGCGCTTAACAAGTCGTGTGCGAGGTCGCGGTGTGTCGGTAGCGGTTTGCGCTTAGTACGGCAATCGGCCACAATCGATGCCAGTTATCTTTCCCATGTGAGCGCCTTGTGTTTACTGTTTATCACTCTAATCAGCTCGATCTGTTAAAATCGCTGTTGGTCTCCCTGATCCAGCAGCGTCCGCTGTCTGACCCCTTTCAAAAAGAACTTATTCTGGTGCAAAGCCCCGGCATGGCGCAGTGGTTAAAAATGGCACTCGCCAACGAGCAGCAGATTGTTGCAAACGTCGAATTCCCACTTCCCGCTACCTTTATCTGGCAGTTGTTTGTGCGGGTGTTGGATGGCGTGCCTGAGCGCAGTGATTTCAATAAAGAGGCGATGACATGGAAGCTAATGGACATCTTACCCAGCTGTCTGGATGCGCCAGAGTTCGCTGATTTAGCCGCGTATTTGGAAGATAGCCAGGATCAGCAACGCGCTTACCAGCTGGCCGAAAAAGTGGCCGATATTTTCGACCAGTATTTGGTCTATCGCCCCGAGTGGATGCTGGCATGGGAGCAAGAGCAACCGGTACCCGAGCTTGACGATGTGCAGCCTTGGCAGCAAAAACTGTGGCGTCGCTTATACGATCACACATTGGCGCTGGGCCAATCGCCTTACCATCGCGCTAACTTGTATCAAGAGTTTATCGATACCTTAACCAGCCATCAGCACAAGCCTGCGGGGCTGGCTGATATTGAACGGGTGTTTGTATTTGGCATCTCCGCGCTCCCACCACGCTATCTGGATGCGTTGCAAGCACTGGGCGAGCATGTGGAGGTGCATTTTATGTTCACCAACCCATGCCGTTATTATTGGGGCGATATTCGCGACAAGCGCTATCTGGCTAAACGTGCCGCATTGGCGCGGGATAAAATCAGCCGAATTGAAGACATCCCCGCCGAGAGCCAATTGGCACTGGGGCTTGATGAGCCCGAGCACGGTGAAGTAGGGAACAGCTTGCTGGCGTCGATGGGAAAACTGGGGCGCGATAACTTACTGCTGCTCTCAGAAATGGCCTGTAATGAGATTGATAGCGGCTTTGTTGAGGTCAACCGCGATAATCTGCTCCATCATCTCCAAGCCGATATTTTGGATTTGAATGAGCCGGGCGATCCCAAGCAGACTGAAACCAGTGCGGCGAAAACAGAAATCGAGCCAGATGATGCTTCCATCGCAATCCATGCCTGTCACAGCCCGATGCGCGAAGTCGAAGTGCTGCACGATCAGCTACTCGCGATGTTTGAGGGCAACCCATCACTGAGCCCCCGCGATGTGATTGTGATGGTGGCGGATATCAATGCCTACAGCCCCGCCATTCAAGCGGTGTTTGGTAATGCGCCGAGTGAGCGTTTTATTCCCTTTTCCATCTCAGATCGCAGCGCCGATCAAGAAAGCCCGGTGTTAGCCGCCTTTTTGCGTCTGCTCACCCTGCCTGATAGTCGATGCAGTGCGGCGGAACTATTGGAAATTCTTGAGGTGCCGGCGGTGTCGCGCCGTTTTGCCATCGACAGCCAACAGTTTGATCAGATTAAGCAGTGGGTGGAAGAAACCGGCATTCGCTGGGGGCTTGATACCCATACCGCGAGTCAATTTGCCTTGCCCGAGCAGTATCAGAATACGTGGCTATTTGGCCTGAAACGTATGCTACTCGGCTACGCGATGCCGAGTGAGGCCGGCTTGTTTGCAGACACCGTCCCTTATGATGAAGTCCAAGGGCTTAATGCGGAGCTGGCGGGGCGTTTAGGGTTGTTTATAGACACATTGATCCACTACCAGCAACAACTGGCGATTGAATGCGATGGCAAGGCGTGGGTGGCGCGGTTGACTCAAATGCTGGATGACTGCTTCGCCATTGAAGGGGATGAAGAGTTAGCAGTCAAATTAATCCGTACCCAGTTAGACAGTTGGCTGACACAGCTTAGCGATGCCGCCTTTACCCACACGCTAACCTTGCCCGTGGTGCGCGATTACTTTAATGGTCGCCTCAACAACGAGCGAGTCAGCCAGCGCTTTTTGGCCGGACAGGTCAACTTTTGCACCTTGATGCCGATGCGCTCTATTCCCTTTAACGTGGTGTGTCTGCTTGGGATGAATGATGGCGTGTACCCGCGCACTGTGCCTAGCGTCGGATTTGATTTGATGGTGGGCCGCACGCGGGCAGGGGATCGCTCGCGTCGCGACGATGATCGTTACCTGTTTTTAGAAGCGTTGCAGTCAGCACAGCAGCGTTTATATATCAGTTATGTCGGGCGCTCAGTGCAAGATAACAGCTTAAAAGTCCCGTCGGTGCTGGTTACCGAGCTGCTTGAATATTGTACCCAAGGCTACTGTTTGGCCGGTGACCGCGATTTACCCGAAGTCCAGTCACGTCAGCGGCTGGAAGAGACGCTTATCCAGACGCATCCGCTCACTCCCTTTAGCCCAGAGGCGTTTGCTCATGATGGTAGCTACGCGCAAGAGTGGCTACCGGCTGCCAAAGGGCAAGGGACGCAACTGCCGGCATTTATGGATGATGCATTAAGCCCTGATCCGGATAGTCATATCGATCCTGTGATTGAGTTGGCTGAGTTGCAGCGCTTTTGGCGGTTGCCCGTGCGCTATTTTTTCCAACGCCGCTTGAAAGTCTTCTTTGAGCAGTTAGAAGCGCCGTTAGAAGAATTTGAACCCTTTAGCTTAGATACCTTGCACCGCTTTCAGCTGCGCGATCAGCTATTAGCCCACTTTATTGAGACTGATGACAGCCCCCAAAGTGTGCAGGACTTTATGGCCCGACAGCGAGGACAGGGCAAGTTGCCCTTAGCGTACTTTGGCGAATTGACCTTGGATACGCAAGTTACGGTGATCCGTGATATGTACCAACGCTTAACGCCATTGCTCGCCGCACCGCGCCCCGATCTTGAACTCAATCTGACCCTTCCTACTGCCTTGGGTGAGGTACAACTGCAAGGTTGGCTCAATCGGCGTTATCAAGACTGCTTGGTTCGCTTTCATTGTGGCGATCTGACTGTACGTCATCAGCTTTCAGTATGGATTGATCATTTATGCCAATGCGCAATGGGCGAAGCCGTGCCGAGTACGCTGGTGGGAGTGAAAGAAACCATTGAGTTTTCCCCACTCAGCAAAGATGACGCGCGAGCACACCTACATGCCTTGGTTGAAGACTATCAACAGGGCCTGAATCAGCCACTTACCTATCTGCCAAGCTCAGTCGGGGCGGGGATAAAAGCCCGAGATAGTAAAAAAGGCTTTGATAACAGTGAAACCAGCCAAGACAAAGCGCTGAAATCGATACGCGATGCCTTTGTGGGAGGCTTTAATCCTGGCGAAGGACAAAACCCTTACGTTTACCGTGTTTGGCCGCAATGGCGTGAAAGCCTCGGCCAAGCGCTGTTAGCAACAGGCGATCGCCACTTAATGCCGATGTTAGCGCAGCGACAAAAACACTAGCATGCAGTGAAGTCCGCATCATAGGCGCGATGTGGCCTCTGTCTCTTCCTCTCCACGCTTCCCCCTGTTAGCCAAGTTGATGCTTGGCTTTTTATTGTGCATCGATTGTCTTTAAAAGCATGATTTTTGATGTTCTTTTTGTGTTTTTATTCATTATAGTTGAGTAAATATCTAAATGTGYGCGCTAAATATCATTAAAGAGTGAGCAGGAGGTGCGTCAATACGTCGGCGTTTAGTGCGACAATTGTTATCAATTTGTTGGTCAAAGATTGCGCGACTTGCGCCTCGTTAGGGGTCAATCTATTTGGGGTCTAAATATTTTTTAAACGATCATTTGAATAGTGGGTTTCAGAAAAAGTTATCATAATATCAGTATCTTGTGGTTTTTTAATTTGTTAGTGGACGTATTAAATGTGTGGTTTTGTAGGGTTTTTACGATGTTTTTTATTTGAACGTGTAATTAACTTAACGCACAATGTCATCGAAAATTCACATAACAAACCATGAAAAAAAGGAAGTGCCTTCATGCATAAATTCTCAAAAAGCGCAGTGGCAACCTTAGTCTCTGGCCTTTTGTTGGGTGCCTCAGCGCACGCCGACGTCAGCATTACTCAAGGTAAGACTGCAATCCCAGATGGCGAGGCAACGCATGCCCAAGACATCACGGTAAAAAATGAGCATGTCGCGTTCGCATTGGCGGTTGAGTCTGCGCCACCATGGGGCGTGCCACGTGGTACCTTGGTGGACCTCGCGGCGGTGAAAAATGGCAAAATTGATCTAGACCGAGTCGCTTTTGCAGATTTCATCCCTAATAGCTGGTCGGCTTGGCCGAACGATCGTAAGTCGATTGACATTGTGGAAGACAGCGATGAAAAAGCGGTGATCAAAGTGAGCCGTAACTTCGACAAGGTCGACATTACCACTTGGTACACCTTGGAAGCGGGTTCTGATTCGATTGGACTCAAAACCGTGATGAGCAACCAAGGCGAAGACGACCTTGAGCTAGAATCAGGCCACACGATTTGGCCGGATACGGGCTATCAGTTCGCGGTACCAGGTCTTGAAGGCAATGAAGAAGCGATGGCCGATAATGCCCTAGCCGATCGCATGGTGGCGTATGACCGTGATTGGGCGTTCGCACTGCATGCGCCTTATTTTGATCGCATCAAATATAACGGCCGCGATATGTATTTGGGTCACACGCTTAAAGCGGGCGAGACCCGTACCTTTGACTCAAAGCTCCAGGTTGTTCCCAACGGCGATATGGCACCGATTGTCAAAGCGGAAGCCGAGCGTCATGGCGAAGCGACGGGCACCATTAGCGGCCAATTGCGCGCCGACAACGGTAACGTGCCTGCCGATGCGATTGTGATGATTGAAAAAGACGGTCACCCTTACGCGTGGACGCTTGCCAAAGAGGGTCAATACAACATGGCATTGCCAGAAGGTAAGTACCAAGTGTATGGCACGGCAACTGGCCATGCGAACAGCCAACCGCAATCTATTACCGTCAGTGCCGATAGTGAACAAACACTGGATTTCACATCGCTGAAAAGCCCAGCGACGCTTGCACTTAACGTGGAAGAAGCGGCCTCTGGTGTAGCCAAAGATGCGCGTGTGACTATCATTGAAGGCCAAGCGCCACCGGTTGAATTTTTGGGTAAGCGTACCTTCTTCACTGATTTGCTGCCTGCCGGCCATGCCGAGCTAAAACTGGCACCGGGTGAATACAAGTTAGGCATTAACGCCGGTGCGGGCTTTACTGCAGAATCACAAACTTTGGATGTAACGCTCGAGTCGGGCAAAACCAACCAACAAGTGGTGAAAGTGCCTCAGGTGACTTTCCCTAACCGTAACCATTGGTATGGCGCTGACTTGCACCACCACGGCAATGTGCTGGAAGGGGTAACACCTCCAGAAATCGTGGTGCGTGCTCAGTTGGCAACTGACTTGGATCTGACCTTTATCAGTGATCATGACTCCACCATTAATCACAAAGTGTTTGCTGACCTATCAGCAAAACGTGGCGTACCTTTCATTCCATCGATTGAGATCTCGCCATCGTGGGGACACATGAACCCATTCCCCATCGACAATGGCGCCGCGCTGACGGTCGATCCGGGTACTGATGACGTGCACACCTTGATTGATGCTGCGCATGAGATGGGCGCAGAAGTGGTGCCGATGAACCACCCATATAACGATTATGGCTACTTCACCAATATCGCTAAGGATGCGGTGCCGGGTGGTAAGACCGATCGTTTCGACCTGATGGAGCTCAACGCACGTGTCGATAACGAGCCGACCCTTGAAAAAGCGCACAAGCTTTGGGATCAAGGCGAAGCCATGTACCTCACAGCCGGTACCGATACTCATGATGCGTGGAACCAGCTTACCGGTCGTATTCGTATGATGGCCAATGTTGATGGTGAGCTAACGCCTCTTGCCTTTGCCAAAGCGTTGAAAGCAGGTCACGGCTATGCCACTCAGGGGCCCATTCTGTACCCACAAAACATCATGTTTGGTGAAACCGCCAAGGCTGGTGATAAATGGGATATCAATGTAGTCGCCGCTGATGGTCTCAAAGAAGTGCGCTTAATCGGTCAAGGTGGTGAGGTGCTAAACAGCATCACCATTAACCCCGAAGAGAGTACACAGCGCCTTGAGCTATCACTGCCTATTCCTGCGGATGCAGAAGGTTGGATCAACCTAGAAGTGGAAGACAAAGACGGCAGCACGGCATGGACCAACCCAGTTTGGCTTCAGTCGTAAGCGTTACGTCTCAATCAATGAACCAAGGCCAGCCATGCTGGCCTTTTTAATGTTCGCTTTTTAGGGCGTCATCGCTCACCGCCAAGGAGCCACCAAGTCGTCTTGGTGATCCTTTCACTGTTAGGGCTTTATCAGTGTGAAAATAGCGAGAGACCTTGCTTTACACGCTGGCTGAGTGACAGTGCTTTATCGGTCAGTTCACGGGTATCATCGCTGGCTTGGGCATTTTGATGAGACACTTCGGTGATAGCTGCTAGGTTCTTGGCCACTTCCTCGGCGGCAGCTGCTTGCTGAGTGGTTGAAGTCGCCACTTGGCCATTCAAAGCGGCGAGTTCTTGAACCTGAGTTTGTAACGCGGCCATATCACGACGCGCCGCCTGTGCGTCATTGACACATGTTTGTGTTTGTTGTTGACCATCCGCCATACTGCTGACTGCATTGTCGGCCCGAGCTTGCAGCGTGCCGACAATATCACTGATGCGTGTGGTCGACTCTTGCGTGGATTGCGCTAATTGGCGAACCTCATCGGCAACCACTGCAAATCCACGTCCCGCTTCACCCGCTCGTGCTGCCTCAATCGCTGCGTTAAGGGCAAGTAGGTTGGTTTGCTCGGAAATGGTGTTAATGACGGTAGTCACATCACTGATTTGTTGGGTGGAGTCGGCGAGTTCACGTAAGATCTCAGACGTATCGTCGACGCGTTGCTGCACGGTTTCCATCGCGCTGGTAGCGCGTTGCAAACTGCCATCGACATCGTTGATGAGCTGTGTGGCGCTATCGGTTTGAGAAGCATTCGACTCGGTAAGGTATTGCACGTCACGTACGGCGGTAGAAAGCTCTTCGACGGCACTTGCCACAGAGTCGAGAGTGCGATTTTGTTCTTCAACCGCACGAGCGGTGCTGGCAGCCAGGCTTGCGACTTCTTCACTACCTTGATGCTGCTCGCTTACATTGGTATCTACCTGCGAGATCAGCCGCTGCAGCGCATCCAAAGCTTGGTTGGTATGCTGACTCATGTCGCTAATCTCATCGCGACCATACACGGTCGCGCGTTGAGTAAGATCGCCCTCAGCGAGTGAAGATATGACATGGCGCAGCGCCATGAGCGGTGTCAGCATCGCTCGGGAAAGGGCACTGGCAAGTACAATCATCACCGCGCTAATCAGAGCTGTCACTCCTGCTGCGTTGAGCGCTTGCTGCCACGCCTGTGCGCGTAGGTCATCCAAGTAGAACCCTGAACCAACCATTAAATCCCAAGGACCAAAACGCTTCACCACACTGAGCTTTTCTACCGCTTGATGACTACCGGGCTTTTGAAATGTATACCGCGCGATCCCCCCATTAGCTTGATTAGCGGCCTGGGTCAGAGCGGGTAAAATCGATTGGCCATCGGCATCAACAATTTGCCGCGTGTTTTTGCCTACTGCACTTTCGGCACCAGCAATCATCACATTATTGCGATCGACGATAAAAAAGTAGCCGGCTTGGCCATATTTGAGTGCGCTGACAGCATGAAGAACGGATTCGGGGGGCGTGTCTTGGTTGGGGTATTGTCGGTGCATAGCATCAAGATAGTGCCATGCCATATCGACCTTTTTGTGCATCTGGGCTATGCGCTCTTGCTTGATGGCCTCAAAATGGGAAAAAGAAAGGTAAGCGGCCAAACTGACGAGACTTAATACGGCTAAGCCAACTAAAAGTAAGAGCTTATTACGCACCGAGAGTCGGTGGATGAGTGGCATGGTGATACTCCCTGTATGAGTTTTATATGAGTGATAGTTATAAGCAGTCCATTATTAATAGAATTAAAACTAAATATCAAGTCATGATAA
Source organism: Salinivibrio sp. IB868 (assembly GCF_001995655.1). Lineage (NCBI taxonomy): Bacteria > Pseudomonadati > Pseudomonadota > Gammaproteobacteria > Vibrionales > Vibrionaceae > Salinivibrio > Salinivibrio sp. IB868. Next base: position 72,313 of record NZ_MUEW01000008.1, on the reverse strand, counting down.
TGAGTATTAATATCACTTGAGAGGTGTGAGCATGAATAAAAGTCAATGAGTCGGGCAGGAAAATCTTAGCGAGCTCAGCACGGTTGTCTCGGCCTGAATATGTTTTCCCCCAAGGGGTTGCTACAATAGCGGGCAGACTAGGCGATGAAATAATGATATGGAACCGCAGATCCTCAACCCGCTCACCTTGCCACTTGATGGCGTCCGATTAATCGAAGCCTCCGCTGGCACCGGCAAGACATTTACGATTGCTGGCTTGTACCTGCGATTGTTACTTGGGCATGGCCGCGCAGCGCCGTGTCGGGTCGAGCAAATACTGGTGGTGACTTTTACCGAAGCGGCAACCCAAGAGCTGAAAGACCGTATTCGGCGTCGCATTCATGAGGCGCGTTTTGCCTTTATGCGCGGTGAGAGTGACGATCCTATCATTGGCCCTTTGCTTGCAGAGGTAAGCGATCATAAAACCGCGGCGCAGCGACTGTTAGAGGCCGAGCGTCAGATGGACGAAGCGGCTATCTATACCATTCACGGTTTTTGTCAGCGGATGCTGACCCAAAATGCGTTTGAATCGGGCAGCCTGTTCAGTCATGAATTTGTCACCGATGAGCGACAGATCAAAGCGCGCGCGGCGGCCGATTTTTGGCGTCGTCGTTTTTATCCGTTGCCTAAATCGTTAGCCGGTGTGGTGAGCAGCTACTGGCCCGCACCGGAGGCCTTATTAAAAGAGATTGCGCCCTATTTATCCGGACCGGCTGTCACGGTTAAGGCGCCTGATCTCGGCGAAGATCTCATGGCGGCACACCAAGCGGCGATTGCCAAGATTGATGCGGTGAAGCGCGCATGGCGCGAGGCGGGGGAACAGATCACCGACCAGCTAAGCGCCGCCAAGCTCGATGGCCGCAGTTATCGCAAAGACCATCTGGCGAACTGGCTGAATGCGATGGAACAATGGGCCAATGCCGAGACGCTTGATTACCAATTGCCCGACAAATTGGAAAAATTCGCCCAACAAACCTTGGCGGCCAAGAGTAAAGCTGAGCCACCGAGTCTGGCGCTATTTGATCACATTCAGGCATTGGTTGATCAGCCGCCGACGTTAAAACCGGGATTGACCGCACTGGCGATTAAAGAAGTGCGGCAGCTGCTCCGCCAAGAAAAACGTCGCCAAGGGTGGCTCTCGTTTGACGATCTCCTTTCTCAGCTTGCCAGCGCACTTGACCAAGATAGCCAAGGCCAGTTGGCCGCGCGTATTCGCAGCTTATATCCGGTGGCAATGATTGATGAATTCCAAGACACCGACCCGCTGCAATATCAGATTTTTAGCACTGTCTATCAGCCGCCAGTGGCGGACGATACCCCTGTATTCGAAGATCAAGAAGAAGGGGGGGAGCGCACCGGTTTAATGATGATTGGCGACCCTAAGCAGGCGATTTATGCCTTCCGTGGTGCCGACATCTTCACCTATATTCATGCCCGTGCGCAGGTGAGTGATCACTACAACCTTGCCACTAACTGGCGCTCGACAGATGGTATGGTGCGCGGGGTCAATGCCTTGTTCTCACGTGCGAAGGCACCGTTCGTTTATCAAGACAGCATTCCCTTTTTAGAGGTGGCCTCTTCGCCTAGTGCCAAACAAAAAGCGCTGGTGGTGGAGGGAAACGAGCAGCCCGCGCTCACCTTTTGGCATCACAGCCCGGATGAATTGTGTACCAAGCAAGATTTTGAACAGACCTTGGCGGTGAGTACCGCACAGCATATCACTCAGGTACTCAATCAATCGGTGGCGGGCAATAGTTATCTACAAACGCCTTCCGGCCAAGCCGACATTCAGCCGCACAATATCGCTGTGTTGGTGCGCACCGGACGCGAGGCACAGCTGGTCAAGCAAGCGCTGGCCGAAAAAGGCGTGGCGTCTGTCTATCTTTCCAACCGTGATAATGTGTTCGCCAGCCCCGTCGCCAGTGATATTGAGCGTATCTTAGTGGCGGTGATGCAGCCTGAAAACGAGCGTAAGTTGCGAGCGGCACTAGCCAGCCCCTTATTTGGCTTGACCGCCGAGCAGTTGGCGTTACTCAATCAAGACGAAGCCTTGTGGGAGCAAGAGGTGGTGGCCTTTAGCCATTACCGTGATACCTGGCAGCGCCGTGGGGTGATGCCGATGCTTCGCCAAGTCGCCAGTGCCCGCCAAGTGGCAGAAAACTGGTTGGCGATGCCGCAAGGCGAGCGCTGTGTGACCGACTTTTTGCATATAGCGGAGTTGCTGCAAAGTGCCAGCCAGCAATTGGACAACCCACACGCGCTGATCCGCTGGCTACAAGAGCGAATGGCCGAGCCGGCTCAACAATCGGAAGAGCAGCAGGTGCGGTTGGAGTCGGAGCGTGATTTGGTGCAAATTGTCACCATCCATAAATCGAAAGGCTTGGAATACGATCTGGTTTACTTGCCGTTTGCTTGTCAGTATCGCGAAAGCAGCCAACCGTTTTATCACGATGAACAGTATCAGCCAGTGCTGGCGCTGGATAATGTCGATGAAGGCAAAGAGCGGGCTGAAAAAGAGCGGCTGGCTGAAGATATCCGCTTGCTGTACGTGGCGGTGACCCGTGCCGTGTATGGGTGTTTTATCGGCTGTGCACCTCTTAAACAAGGTAACAGTCGGCAAAAAGACTCGGCCTTGCACCTAACGGCCCTCGGTTATTTGCTCCAGCATGGAGAAGCCGGTGATGCTAGCCTGCTGGCCGAGAGTTTGGCTGGATTAGCAAGCGCGAGCGATGCGGTGGCTGTGGTCGCCCCACCTGAGCCGGATGATAGCCGTTATGCCCCTCAAACAGGCTCCCACGAGGCGCTAAGCGCGCGTCAGTTTGGCGGCAAGATTGACCGTCAGTGGCGCTTAACCAGTTACTCAGGGCTGCTAAAACAAAGCCATCACATCAGTGCCTTGCCAACATTGGCCAGTTATGACTTGGACGCGGACGATGATCTCGCTGACGAGGAGACGGCGGATGTGGCGGTGGATCCTTGGTCGGTTTTTGCGTTTCCCAAAGGCGCGCGAGCCGGTACCTTTTTACACACCCTATTTGAAGAAGTGGACTTTACCGCCGATTTGATGAGTGAAGAAATCGCTGAGCTTATTACCCATCATCTTAGCTTGGAAAACTATGACCCACAGTGGTGCCCGATATTGCAGCAGTGGATGACACAGGTATTGAAACACCCGCTCAATGAGCACGGGTTGATGCTCAACCAAATTGATAATGCCAGTCGATTAACGGAGATGGAGTTCGTGATGCCTTTGGCCGCACTGGACTGCCAGCGACTGAACCGACTCGCCGCACGGTATGATGCATTGTCTGCCCGCGCTGGCCAGCTCACCTTTGACACGGCGCGCGGGATGCTAAAAGGCTTTATCGATTTAACCTTCCGCGCCGATGGCAAGTATTACGTGCTGGATTGGAAGTCGAACCATTTGGGGGATAGCGTGGCCGATTACCATCCTGAGGCGCTCAAAGAGGCGATGATCGCGCACCGATACGACTTTCAGTACCAAATCTATACCTTGGCGCTGCACCGCTTTTTGCGCCAGCGGATCCCAGATTATGACTACGACACCCATGTGGGGGGCGTGTTTTATTTCTTTTTACGGGGCGCCAGCGATAGCGGCGAGACCGGCGTATTCGCGCACCGTCCCGATAAGGCACTGATTGACGCCTTGGACAACCTCTTTGCTGGAGAGTCGGTATGAAGCAAGCATTAATGGCACTTTACCAGCGTGGGGAATTGCGGGCGATTGATGTGCAATTTGCTTGTTTGATGGGTGAAGAAGAAACTCAGTTAGACAAGGCCGCTATCACAGTATGGGCGGCACTGTTGAGTCGCGAAGTGGGCAAAGGCCATGTCTGCCTTGACTTGCACCAGTGGCAGCCACCCAGCGATGTCGCGTGGCAGCCCTTGCTGGAACATATTGATAGCCAAGCGCCAAGCGAGCAATTGGCGCAGGCCGCAGTCGTGTCCGATGGGATGCAGTCAACGCCCTTGGTGCTTGCCGGGCATCGATTGTATTTGCATCGCTACTGGCATGCCGAGCAGCAAGTGGCGGGGCATATTCGCCAGCGCCTCACGGCGCTATCGGTACCGGATGAGGCTAGACAAACCCTAGATAGCTTATTTGCCGCCTCACAGGCGGAGATTGATTGGCAAAAAGTGGCGGCAGCCACCGCGTTGACCCAGCCGTTTGCGGTGATTTCGGGAGGGCCGGGCACGGGTAAAACCACCACTGTTGCCCGTTTGTTGGCGGCGCTGGTGGCGTCGCACCACGCTGAACGCGCAACGTCTGCAGCGCTCACCATCAAACTGGTCGCTCCGACCGGTAAAGCCGCTAACCGATTGACTGAATCACTAGGGCGGGCGATTGCCGCTTTGCCTGTTGATCATGACGTAAAAGCGGCGCTGCCGACCCAAGCCAGTACCATTCACCGATTATTAGGGGCGATTCCGCAGCGGGTGGCGTTTCGCCATCATAAAAATAACCCCGTGCATGCGGATGTGTTGATTGTCGATGAAGCCTCGATGGTGGACTTGCCCTTGATGGCACAGCTGTTCGATGCCTTGGCGCCCTCAACACGCATTATTTTGCTGGGGGATAAAGATCAGCTTGCCTCTGTGGAAGCGGGGGCGGTGCTAGGGGATATTTGTCAGTACGCCGAGGCGGGCTATCCAGCGGCGCAGGCGGCGCGTTTAAGCCAGTTAACAGGCTTTGACGTACCCGAAAACCCAAATGCGCCAGCGATTGCCAGTGCCCTGTGTCTGCTGCGCAAAAGTTATCGTTTTGATGCTCAATCCGGCATTGGCCAGCTCGCCTTTGCGGTGAACCGAGGAGAGATGGCCGAGGTGGGGGCGGTGTTAAAACGCGGCTATAGCGATATTACCCACCATGTGCTGAGTGATGACAGCTATCAGACCCTGATGCAACAAGCGGTGGCAGGATATCGCGATTACTTAACGACACTCGATAATGCGAGGCTCGAAAACCCGTCATCAATGGTGGATGTGCTGAGTGCTTTTAGCCAATTTCGATTGTTATGCGCATTGACTGAAGGTCCGTTTGGCGTCGCTGGGCTCAACCAAGCCATTGAGCAGCACTTGGCGTCGGCAGGGCTGATCGCCAAAGAGCGTGACACCTGGTATCACGGCCGACCAATCATGATTTTGCAAAACGATCATGCTCTGGGGTTGTATAACGGTGATATTGGGATTGCGGTGCAGCATGAAGGGATCACGCGTGTGGCGTTTGAAACCCACGATGGCGAGGTGCGCTATTTGCTTGCCAGCCGTCTGCCTGCCCATCAAACCGCGTTTGCGATGACGGTGCATAAATCACAGGGCTCGGAGTTTGCGCACACAGTGCTGGTGTGTCCGCCCACCATTTCACCAGTGGTAACCCGCGAGCTGATTTACACCGGCATGACGCGGGCGAAGCGCCAGCTTGATCTTTACGCGTCTTGGCCGGTGCTGCGCCACGGTGTGGGCGCACGCACCGCCCGTTATAGTGGCTTGCCGGATGCCTTGTTGGCCCCTTGAGCGTGGCGAAACCCGCTAAAGCGCTAAAGTCAGCACCTTAGAGCGACGCTGATAGTTGTACAGCTCTTGGCGAGTGTTGGGGAGTGCTGACACATCAGAGAGCAAAAAGCCTTGTTCCAAAAACCAATGCAAACTGTGGGTGGTGAGCACAAAAATAGTTTCGAGCCCTTTGGCTTTGGCACGTTGCTTGAGGTGATTGAGCAGCATGACGCCGCGGTCGCCATCACGATAATCCGGATGAATGGCGACGCACGCCATCTCGCCGGTGCGCGCTTCACTAAATGGGTAGAGGGCAGCGCAGCCTATCACTAATCCATCCCGTTCGATGATGGTAAAGCGGGGGATTTCTTGCTCCAATTGTTCTCGCGAGCGGCGCACTAGGATCCCTTGTTGCTCCAACGGGCGGATCAAATCCAAGATCCCACCGATATCGTCAATCTGGGCTTGGCGCACTTTTTCGGCACGCTCCATCACGATCTGGGTGCCGATCCCTTCAATCGAGAACAGCTCTTGGATCAAGGCGCCGTCTTTTTTGTAGCTGATCAAATGACTGCGGGTGACTCCCGCGCGACACGCGGCAATCGCGCCTCGTAAAAAGCGACTGGTGCCAGAGCCAGTATCGCCAGCGGCTTCTCTCGCTTCTAGAAGTGGCTGGGCTTGGGTGGGCAGTAACTCAGAAATCACCTCATTGTCTTGGTTTAAGACCCCTTGCTCGGAGCAAAAACCAATCAATTTGTCTGCGCGTAACCGAATCGCGACTTGAGTCGCCACTTCTTCGGAGGTGAGGTTAAAGCATTCCCCCGTCACTGAGCTGGCAACCGGCCCCATCAGTACGATCGCGTTTTGATCAAGCTGGCGCTGAATGCCGTCAATGTCGATGCGGCGAATTTTGCCACTATGGCAGTAATCAATCCCTTCATCGACGCCCAACGGTTGCGCGATGACAAAATTGCCACTGATCACATTAATTTGAGCGCCCGCCATGGGCGTATTGTTGAGTCCCATGGATAAACGCGCCGTAATGTCGAGCTGCACTTGGCCGGCGGCTTGTTTGACCACTTCAAGCGCGTGGCTGTCGGTGATGCGTATTCCTTTGTGATATGGTGTTTCCAGGCCGTACTGATTTAAGGTGCGATTGATTTGCGGGCGGGCGCCAAACACCAACACCAGTTTCATGCCCAGGCTATTGAGTAGGGCGATATCATTGACGATATTCTGAAAGTTCTCATCCGCCATGGCCTCGCCGCCAAGCATGATCACCGCGGTTTTATCTCGGTGAGCATTGACATACGGCGCCGATTGGCGAAATCCTTTAACCAGGGCGGTACTTCTTATTTTCACGCGCTCATCCGTTTAATTATTCACTAATATTGCCTTTTTATTCTTTTTGTTCGGTGTGTGTCAACCCCCAAGCAAGTAGATAATTGCAGAGGAGAGGCAAGGATGTACTCTGCATCGTGATGTTTTTTGCACTACGTTTATCATTATTCGCGCAATGTTTGGGAACTATCTCTCAAGATTCGCAAGTGGTTTATCAATGTGGGTCAGTTAGTTCGTTAAAATCACAATAAAACCAATAAGTGAGGTTGTAGCGTGCGGTTAACCAAACAATTTATCATGCTGGTGATTGTTCTCGTACTGGGCTGGGTGAGTTTTACCGTGGCCACCCGCCCAGAGCTGTTTGCGCCACATATGACAGACAAACAGCTTTATGGCGAATGGGTAGAACAAGATGTGGCTCCTTATGCAGCCGACCGATTTGAAATACGTCCTGATGGTGTCTACACCAATGGGAGTCGCGCCACCACTGAGTACCAGTTTGATGGTGATCAGCTTAAATACACGATAGGAACGGAAACCTACCTGTACCGGGTTGAAGACGCAAAGACGCTCGAGCGTATTGAACCTGCTCACTACACATCTTTTTTTGCTAAAGATAAACGCTCATAAGAGGAAGTGTTATCCCCAATGCGACCTGGATCAGTAGTGCTGTGATTCCAACGTGGTGAGCAGCTCGTTGACCGAGCACTGTTTCGTCGCCACCTTTCGCAAGAGATCGGCGGTTTGCGCATCACCACCCAGACAACGCTGAATACTGGCATTAATCACTTGGCGTGTGCAGCCTTCGCTGGCCATCATCCGGATCCATTGGTACTCCACTGCATCACTATCAAGTAGCGTTGAACGCCCAACTTTTAAATCCATCGCTGCTTTACTCCTTTATGTTGCACTTTCTATGCAGTTTTGTTGCAAGGACAGTACATAATAATTATATGACACTTTGATGAATGTCGCCTTGGTAAAGGGAGTAAGCTGAATAGGGTCACAATAAATCTGTATTGGTTTGCAGACAGTTACAAACTTAACATTGAGAACTGATTGCGAAGCGGGGCGGTTTTTGCGAGCCTTAGCGCTATTAACTCACTGATTGGAATATGGTGTGAAAAAAGCGTTAGTCGTGATGGCGTGTGTGGCGGCACTCGCAGGGTGTATGCGTCCCACTGACCGGGGCCAACAATATGTGGATGGGCGATTTGAATCGATACTCACCCCGGTACCACAAGTGGTCTCTGAAAGCCCGCGAGACTTTAGTTTATTCAATGAGCAATTAGCGGAGGTGACTGCCAACTCACCCTCGTTAGTGGCGGAGCATCAAGCGGTTTATCAGCGTTTGCAAGCCTGGTTGGACGCGGGAGGCGAGATTGAGGCACTTGCGGATTATGGCTTAGGGGTGAACCAAATGGCAGGGGGAGATGATTTTGGTAATGTGATGTTTACCGGTTATTTTTCTCCTGTGATAGAGATGCGTCACCAACCGGATGCCCTGTTCCGCTATCCTGTCTACGCCAAGCCCCCTTGTGGTGAGGACTGTCCAGACCGTGCTGCTATCTATGCTGGGGCGTTGGATGGGCAGGGCTTAGAGCTGGGCTACAGCGCCTCCCTTATCGATAGTTTTATTATGGAAGTACAAGGCAGCGGCTTTGTGCATTTTGGCGATAACGACCAACTGGAGTATTTTGCCTACGGTGGCAAGAATGGTCACCCTTATGTCAGCATTGGAAAAGTACTGATCGAGAGGGGGGAAGTGCCGCGCGAAGAAATGTCGCTGAAAGCGATCCAAGAGTGGGTGGCTGCCCACAGTAAAGATGAAGTGCGTGAATTACTCGAGCAAAATCCCTCTTATGTTTTCTTTACCCCTAAGGCAGCTGATCCTGTCAGTGGTACGGCAGGTATTCCATTGAAAGCCGGGGCGTCAGTGGCGGCGGATAGACGTTATTTACCCATGGGCACTGTGTTACTGGCTGAAGTGCCTCAGTTGGATGAGCAAGGCAAATGGACGGGCGAGCATGTATTAAAGCTTCTGATGGCATTAGATACCGGTGGCGCGGTGAAAGAGAATCATCTGGACTTGTATCATGGTATGGGCCGTAAAGCAGGCGAGCAAGCCGGGCACTACAAGCACTTTGGTCGGGTTTGGAAACTGGACGCCTTAGCGCCACAAATGGTGAGCCAGCCATAATAACGGGTTAGGTGAGGCCCTTAGAAAATAAAAAAGCGAGCGTCTAACGCTCGCTTTTTGGTAAGCGGGGTTTGATTATTCAATCAACCCGGCTTCACGGTAGTAACGCGCTGCACCTGGGTGAAGTGGTGCAGACAGGCCGTCTTGTACCATTTCTTCTTTCTTCAGGTTAGCGAACGCTGGGTGGAGACGGCGGAAGTCATCAAAGTTTTCAAATACCGCTTTAACCACGTTGTAGATAACGTCTTCTGGAACTTGTGTGGAAGAAACGAACGTCGCACCCACACCAAACGTGGTGACGTCGTTGTCGTTACCGCGGTACATACCGCCAGGGATAGTGGCTTGGCGGTAATAGTCACGATCTTCAATCAGCTGTTTAGCTGCATCGTTCGCGACTTCAACCAATACGCTGTCACATGCGGTAGTCGCTTCTTGGATAGCACCACTTGGGTGACCCACGGTGTACACCATGGCATCAATTTTGTTATCACACAGCGCTTTGGATTGCTCGGCCGCTTTTAGCTCAGAAATTTGGCCGAACTTGTCCATATCCCAGCCCATTTGATCCATCAATACTTCGATAGTGCCACGTTGGCCCGAGCCAGGGTTACCAATGTTAACGCGCTTGCCTTCCAGATCATCAAAGGTTTTTACGCCCGCATCGGCACGTGCTACCACGGTAAACGGTTCTGGATGAATAGAGAAAACGGCGCGAAGCTCTTTGAATTCGCCCTGATCTTTAAATTTGCTGGTGCCTTTGTAAGCATGGTACTGCCAGTCAGATTGGGCGATACCCATATCGAGCTCGCCAGCACGAATGGTGTTGATGTTGTAGATTGAACCGCCTGTACTCTCTACCGAGCAGCGGATGCCGTGGTCATCTTTGCTCTTATTGACGAGACGGCAAATAGCGCCACCTGTTGGGTAATAAACACCAGTCACACCGCCAGTACCAATGGTCACAAACTGGTTCGCTTGCGCGCTTGCCGCGGTTCCTAGTGCGGCAGAAAAGCCGAGCGCAATCAGGGTAGGTTTCATCGCTTTCATGCTTAAGATTCCTTTTTAAGTTAGAGGTTGCTATCCGGGCGCACCCTCGAAGTTGTATAACACTCAATGACAATATGACAAAAAAGTGTCACCGCGCTATTTTTTCAATCTTTTAACAATATTTGCAAGCAATTGTATTGGGTTAAAACGATTGGGTCATGGTTTGCCTTAGTGCTTGTACAGGTTTAGTACAATATCCCAGCTTTTCCAGTGTGTTGCGTAAATCTGTGATCTGAGCTGCGTTATCTATGGCCTGGCGTTGATCAACGCGTTGGGTGTTGTTTTCAAAGCCGATTCGTATGTCTCCTCCCAGGAGCGCGGCGGTCGTTAGACAGCGGATCTCATGGTGGCCAAATGCACAGGCTGACCATCGCAGGTTGTCATGGTCGGGGAGCGCTTGCCACATGGCGATGATGTCTTCTGGGTAGCCAAATGGGGGGCTTTGATCCCGGCCTGCGACGAACAGTAAATGGTGCCCCTTTGGCGGGATAATGCCGGAGTGACGTAGCTGACGATAGCGCGCCACATCTTGGGGGTGATAGAGAATAAACTGCGTGTAAACAGCATGGTGATGTAGCCACGCAAAAAATGTTCTGGCCTCGGTGGTTTCGGAGGGATCAGGTACCAGCTCTCTTAGCGCAATGGAGACGGCCTCAGGCTTAACGGCTTTCACTAACGCGATTTGCTCTGAGGGGCGATAGCGACCCACGGCTTCGGTCGTGAGTTGAATGACCATGCGATCACCGACCGCATCTTGGACTTGCTGATAAAGCCGATGATTGAGAATGGGGTCCAAACTATGCGCGCCAGACTCATCTCGTGCATGAATGTGCGCCATGGCGGCACCGGCGTCAGCGCATGCTTGCAGGCAGTTAATCAGTGATGGCGTATCAATGGGGACGGCATGATGCTGGGAAGGCTGCAGCCGCGCGCCATTGGGGGCAACCATGATGGTGCGTGTATCGGTCATCTTTTCTCCTTAAGCCTGGGTTGAGAGCAAGACAGACTGCTTAGTGTGGCAAACAGGTGTCTAAGGTTATCCTTAGTTTTTCGGCTATCTCATCAATGTGTGGCTGTTTAATGATGTAGGGAGGCGCCAATAAAATATGGTGCCCTTGTTTGCCATCAATGGTGCCGACCATGGGATAGCACATCAGGCCGTTTTCCAGCGCAGTTTGTTTGATTTGTTTCGCTAGCGGCAATGTAGACGAAAAAGGCTGCTTTGACGCTTTATCTGCCACCAACTCAAGCGCGAGAAAGAGTCCTCGGCCACGAATGTCGCCGACAAAAGGATGGGAATGAAAATGATGAGTGAGGGTGGCTTTTAACGCCTCTCCCTGCTGGCCGGCGGCGTCTATTAGACTATCTTGCTGGATTGCTTTTAATGTGGCGAGCCCTGCAGCACAGGCAGTAGGGTGTGCCATAAAGGTGTGGCCATGTTGGAAAAAGCCCGAGCCGTTAGCGATCGCGTTGTAGATAGGGTCAGCCACAAGCGTCGCGCCAATAGGCTGATAACCGGCGGCTAGCCCTTTGGCGATAGCCACTATATCTGGAACGATATGTTCATGCTCAAAGGCGAAAAAGCGCCCAGTGCGTCCCGTACCGCACATTACTTCATCAAGGATCAGCAAAATATTGTATTGGTCGCAGATCTCACGAATACGCGTAAAGTAGCCTGCTTCGGCCGTCAATGCGCCAGCTGTCGCGCCAACGACAGGCTCAGCCACAAACCCGATGACATTCTCCGGACCTTTTTCTAACAGCATGGCTTCAAGTTCGTTGGCCACCCGCTGACCATATTCGTAAGCGGTCTCATCGGGACGCTGATCGCGATAGGCGTAACAGGGAGCAATCAGACTGGTATCCATTAATAAAGGTGCAAAGGGCGCGCGACGCCATGCGTTACCTCCCACGGACAGCGCGCCAAGTGTGTTGCCGTGGTAGCTTTGGCGTCGGGCAATAAAGTGTTGGCGCTGCGGCTGGCCAACTTCCACCCAATATTGACGTGCCAGTTTTAATGCCGCTTCCATCGCCTCTGATCCGCCACTGACCAAGTAGGCATGATTGATCGTCGCCGGTGCTAAGTCAGTGAGTATGTCGGCCAGTGCTTCACTGGTCTCGGAGGTAAAAAAGCCAGTATGCGCATAGGGAATAGCCTCGAGTTGGGCGCGAATCGCATCCAATACCGCAGGATGATGATGACCAAGGCAAGATACCGCGGCACCGCCACATGCATCTAGGTAGCGCTTTCCCTGCGTGTCAGTCAGATACATGCCGTGACCGCTCGCGATAGTAGGAAGCTCGTGATGACAGTGGCGATGAAATACGTGGCTCATACGATTGCCTCATAGTGACGTTTGCACATGAGTATGAACCGATTGTATTTTGCGCGACAAAGGATATATTTTCACCAGGCATGAAAAAAAGGAATGGGAATGGAAGCGCGTTTGCCATCGATGCGAGTGTTACAAGCGTTTGTAGTGGTCGCCCAGCAAGGCAGCTTTTCGGAAGCGGCTAAGGTATTGCATGTCAGTCAAAGTACTATCAGTAAACAAATCCAACAGCTAGAGCAGTGGATTGGACAACCCTTGTTTACGCGGACTGCGTATGGGGTGGTGCTCAATGCCATTGGAGAGACTTATCTTCAATCAGTCTCCTCAGGGATCCATGAAATTGCCAACGCGACGGCTTACGCACGTCAACAGAGTGTCCAGCAAGAGTCGGTCAGCTTGCTGGTGCCGCCATCTTTTGCCAGTCTGTGGTTAATCCCGCAACTACAAGACTTTAAAGCTCGTTATCCGTCGGTATCGGTGACGGTCAGCGCGAGTGATTCTATTCCGCAGGGGAAAGAAAAAGAGGTTGATATCCTCATCCGTTGCCAGCCACATCAACAAGCAGGCTCCCAGTCAACCTGTCTGGCTAATGAACACCTATCTTTATTAGCCGCTGCCGCTATTGTCCCTCAGCCTATTGAGCGTGCGGCGCTACTTGCTACGGTGCCGGTGCTTTCTCACCTGACCAGGCCGACACTGTGGGAACATTTTTGGCAGCAATTTGGCTTAACGGATAGCAACCCGCAGTATGGCGCGGGGTTTGAGCACTTTTTTATGGCATTGGAGGGGGTGCAGCAAGGCATGGGGATGGCATTAATTCCTACCTTTATGGCGACAACCAGTCTACGACAAGGAAAAGTCGTGAACCCTTTGGGGCTAGGTATTGATAGCGGCTATGGTTATTACCTCTACAGTGCAAGCTACAAGCAGCGCGCCGCAGGCGTTAGCCAAGTTGTGCATTGGCTTTGTGACCGCTTTGCGCGGGATCCCGCTAGACAATTATCGAGCAAGTCGGTATAACGCCCCTCGGTTTGATGAACAAAGAGACGGGTATGACACGCCAGTTATCAGATGCCTATTGGCAACGTTTTGGAGGCACCGCAAGGCTCTACGGCCAGCGTGCGCTCGAAGTATTTAGTCAAAGCCACATCTGTGTGATTGGCATTGGTGGTGTTGGCTCGTGGGCGGCAGAATCGTTAGCGCGAACCGGTGTGGGGGCAATGACATTAATTGATATGGATGATGTGTGTGTCACCAACACCAATCGTCAAATTCATGCACTGAAAGAGACTATCGGCCAAAGTAAAAGCGAGGTGATGGCCGAGCGTGTCACGGCGATCAATCCAGAATGCCAAGTGACTGTGATTGATGACTTTATCTCGCCGGATAATATTGCTGAGTACATCGACAAGCGCTTTGATTATGTGCTTGATGCTATCGATAGCATCAAGCCCAAAACGGCTCTATTGGCTCACTGCAAGCGGCACAAAATCAAAGTCATTACCGTGGGTGGTGCGGGTGGACAGATCGACCCCACTCAGATCCAAGTGGCGGATTTGACTAAAACGATTCAAGACCCGCTCGCGGCGAAGCTGCGTAATAACCTTCGTCGTTTTCATGGCTTCACGAAAACCCAGGGACGTAAGTTTGGCATTGATTGCGTGTATTCTACCGAGCAGCTCAAATACCCTCAGCCTGATGGCAGTGTGTGTGAAAGCAAAGTGTCAGCCGAGGGACCCAAACGCATGGACTGTGCCAGTGGTTTTGGGGCGGCAACCATGGTGACCGCGAGTTTTGGTTTTGTCGCTGTCTCGCGCATTTTACAAAAGCTAATCGCTGCTGATCAGCGTCGCGATCAGGCTAGCTGAGTCTGCTTTACTCTGGGGGAAGGGCGCGTAAGCCAAATTCGCCCATACGAAACGCACTCCATGCTCTTTGGTAATCGCCACTGCTTTTGAGTTGATGAATACCACGGTTTAAGCGTTCTACCCAGCGTGTGCTCTCAGGATGCTGGCGACTCAGTAGAACATGAAGGGGGGTGACACGCAGAGGGGTAGGGTGAAAAGTAATGTGCTGACGCGTGTCATCAGGCATCACAGTGCGTAGGATATCCATCACTACATATTGGTTACCAATAATCACATCGGTTTCGCCAGTGAGTAAGCTTCGCAGCTTCTCGACTTCGTTAGGATAGCGGCGTATCACCACGTCGCCACCTTGCTGATTAAAGTTTGCCAGCATGGCATCTTCTATATAGCTCTCGCTGATCCCGACGCGTAAGCCGTTTAGGCTGGCTAACGACTGCCAATCAAAGTGTCGGTTTTTGAGATGAAAAAACACCACGGTTTCGGTATAAATGGGAGCAGAGTAAACAAAGTCATTTTCACGTTTTGGGGTGTAGCCCCAGCCAACGGTCCCATGAACCGCGCCTTCTTGCGCCTTCATTTTTGCTTGCTGCCAAAGTGTAAACGCGATCTCTATCTCTAGCCCTTGTCGCTTCCCTGCCTCTTTAACGATATAGGCAATCACCCCTTGATGCGCTAAGCGATCTGAGAGGAAAGGGGGGTAATCGCCTGCCAACAATTTTAGCTGAACCTGTGCGGCGGCGATGGAAGGTAAATAAAGGAGCAGGGTCACGAGCAGTATTCGCCGCATAACACCTCCAAGATATAAAACGTCGTTACGGCCAAGGCCTAATGATTGTAGTGGGCGTGGCGAAAATGACTCCAGATCATTTGATACCGCCCATCCGCTTTGAGTCGCCGTAATGCTTTGTTAAAGCGCTCTGCCTGATCATAGCTTTGCTTTGTTTGTCGGCTAAATAAAACGTACAGCGGGGTAATTCTTATTGGTCGCGGATGATGGGCAACGTTTTGTTTTTGGCTAGGGGCCACCTCTTGTGCGATCACCCTTTTGAGTACGTCTATGTTGCCTAACGCCAAGTCGATTTGCTGAGCGAGTAGCGCATCGATTTTTGATTTTTCATCAAGGAATTCTTGGATTTTAACGTCGACGCCTGACTTTTGCAGTTCAGTCAGTGTCTTAACGTCAATAAAGCCTTTGGTCACCCCGATGGCAAAGCCATCTAGATCTTGTGGGGACTGCCAATCAAACTCGCGTTCGGTAAGGTAGAAAAAGCCAACGCTTTCGGTATAAATTGGGTCCGAGTAGATGAAGTTATTCGCACGTTCTTGTGTGTAGGCCCAGCCTATGGTGCCGTCCCATTCGCCGGTTTGAGCGAGATTCATCGACTGATGCCATGGGAAATAACCCAGTGATACCGCGATGTCTGCCTCTTGCGCCGCCTGCATCACGATTTCAGTGATCGGGCCTCCATCAGGCACAGTCTGAGTAATAAAGGGGGCATATTCACCCGATGTCAGGCGCAGTGTTTGAGCCTGTACGCTCATCGAAATGAAAAGAAGAGTGGTTAATAGACAGTACCATGCCCATCTCATATTGACGCTACACCGTTTTGCTTCCATGGCTTTGAGTGTAGTTCAATCATATAAAAAAAGGTGCACCTCAGCGTTTACCACCGAGTGTGCACCACTATTCTCAATATTGAGACGCAGGCTGTGACGTTTGATCAGGCCTGTTCTTCTTCAGGGGTTGGCGTTGCCTGAGCTTGCTGAGCCTCCGCTTCAATAGGCAGGACGTGGCGAACATATTCGCCGGGCGCCGTATCAAGCACAGGATAGGTCTCAGAGCCTATAGAGTATGGCTCCACTTGTTCTTCTGGACTGTAGCTACGTAACCATTTTTCCCAGTGGGTCCACCAAGAGCCAGTGTGATGTGACGCATTATCGAGCCACTCATCGGCACTATCAGGCAAGCTATCGTTGGTCCAAAAACCGTATTTTTTCTTCACGGGGTGGTTCACGATACCGGCAATATGCCCTGACTCGCCCAGTACAAAGGTTTTATTCCCGCCAACATTCAGTGCACCACGATAGGTGCCTTGCCAAAGCGCGATGTGATCTTCTTTGGTTGAAATGAAATAGCTGGGCACTTTGATCTTATTGAGATCAATCCAGACACCTCCAACTTTCACCCCCTTGTCCTGCACCAGTTTGTTTTCAAGGTACAAATCGCGCAGGATAAAGTTATGTGTCTTCGCGGCGACATTGGTGCTGTCACTGTTCCAATACAGCAAATCAAAGTCGACAGGACTGTTACCTTTGAGGTAATTCTCAATATAGTAGTTCCAGTACAAGCTGTTTTCACGAAGTAGGCTGAAGGTGACGCTGAGTGAACGGCCATCCATATAACCACGCGCCGTGTTTTGCGCTTCAATGGCTCGAATCAAGCTGTCATTGATGTAGGCACCAATTTCCCCCGGCTGCGAGAAGTCGAGTAAGGTGGTGAAGAAACTCGCCGATTTAATCCGTGCTTTCATGCGCTTCGCGGCATAGTAGGCGATAGTACAAGCCAGAACGGTACCACCGATACAGTAACCCACACCGTTAATCTGCGATTGGCCGGTAATGTCTTCGATGGCACTGACCGCCTTGACGGTGCCTTGGGTCACGTAGTCTTCGAAACCAATTTCGGCTTGTTCGGCAGAGGGGTTACGCCAGGACATCAAGAATACCGTATGCCCTTGTTCAACCAACCAACGAACCAGTGAGTTTTTCTCGCGTAAGTCGAGAATATAGTATTTGTTGATGAACGGAGGCACGACCAAGATGGGGGTGGTATGCACTTTTTCCGTCATCGGACGATACTGAATGAGTTCGAATAACTCATTTTTATACACCACGTCGCCAGGTGTGTTGGCTACATCATCACCCACGCGAAACGCGTTATTATTGGTCATGCGCACTTTAAGAATATCCGCACTAGACTCCATATCCTGCTTAAGCTGTTCCATGCCGCGCAGTAGATTTTCGCCCTGAGACTCCAATGTCATTTTGAGCAGTTCAGGGTTAGTCGCAATATAATTACTTGGGGCCATGGCGTTAATCGCTTGGCGTGAGAAAAATGAGAGACGTTCACGGGTTTTATCATCAAGGCCTTCAATGGCATCGATGGTTTCCATATAGGTACGCCCAAACAGCAGATAGGACTGTTTGATAAAGTTGTAAAGGACATCTTCCTGCCAAGCCTTATCCTTAAAACGTTTATCGTCGCTGCCTTCGCTCACTACCTCTCCCGTGTTATCACGCGCGAGCATGGCGTTCTGCCAGATTTGCATCTGTTGTTCCCACCACTGCATTTGCACTTGTAGAAGTGCAGCGGGTTGTTGAGCCGCGCCTTCCAGCAACTGAGCAGTGTCTTGCAGGCTGACTTCCTGCATGGCTTGATTGAACGGTGTATTTACGGCTGCCTTGCCCTGCTCAAGATCCTGCCACCATTGCTGGTTTTGTTCTTGCAGCCTGGCAAGGTAGTCCGAAAAGAAGTGATGAAACATAGTCTTGCCCTCTTGATCGGATAAGCACTACAAAGGCCTGCCGTCAATGACAGCAGGCACTAGTGCAAAAACCCTGCCTTTATGCTGGGGTGCCGGCTTTCATATTCTCAGCCGTGAGTTTGTCGATATCTTCTTTAAACTCTTTGGCGATGTTTTGCAGCTTGGCGCTGTCATCCATCATTTGCTGAGACAGCTTGGTCAAAGCGGCCAGCTGTTGGCTGCTGAATGACGTCATACTTGAGACATCTTTCACTTCGCTGGCTGCTTTCATTTGCTCTAGACCGAGCTCGCTATAGGTGCGCATAGCATTCATTTGTAGCTCAGTCAGCGTCTCAACATTTTTGGCTACCAACTTGTTGAAATTAACATAGGGAGCCAGGGCTTTTTCAGATTGCTCAGAAAACGCTTTAAACATATCTGTGTACATGGTGTATCTCCTGATAGTGTTGTGTATGGGTTTCTAACCCAAGGTCGCAAGTGTCCGTTTATGCTTGTGTACGCTTAACAATTAAAGCTGTACCCATGCCGCCGCCAATACACAAAGAAGCCACCCCGTGGGTTTCGCCTCTTCGCGCGAGCTCGTGTAGCAAGGTCACCACAATCCGGTTACCTGATGCCCCGAGCGGATGACCGAGTGCAATGGCACCGCCGTTGACATTGGCACGCGCCAATATCGCATCAGGTGTTGTTTTGTGGTGCTCCGCCAATTGGTGTATGACCCCCAGTGCTTGTGCTGCAAATGCTTCATTAAGCTCAAATAAATCAATGGTGTCGAGAGTCAGGTTGGCTTTCTCCAATGCCGTATTGACAGCCCCCACTGGGCCTAAGCCCATGATGCTCGGATCGACACCGTGCTGAGCGTAGGCGGCAACTTCTGCGAGTGGTGTCAGCCCGTGCTCTTTGACTGCGGACTCAGACGCGAGGATCACCGCACTCGCGCCATCATTGATACCCGAGGCGTTACCGGCCGTTACTGAGCCTTCTTTATCAAATGCTGGGCGCAGCTTGCTGAGGCCCTCTAGCGTGGCGTCTGCTTTTGGGTACTCATCGGTATCAAAAGTAATGGTTTGCTTGCGCTGCTTAATCTCAATCGGGATGATTTCATCTTTAAACCGACCCGCTTCAATGGCTGAAACGGTTTTTTGTTGGCTGCTAAGCGCAAAGCTATCTTGTTGCTCACGGGTAATCCCGACTTCTTTGGCAACGTTTTCGGCGGTGACTCCCATGTGATATTGGTTGTACACATCGGTAAGTCCGTCATTAATGAGCAAGTCTTTCATGGCGAAGTTGCCCATTTTTTGTCCAGTGCGGAGGTTGCCCGCTGCCGCAAATGGGATTTGTGACATGTTTTCAACCCCAGCCGCGACGACAACCTGTGCATCGCCGGCTCGGATATGGGTGACAGCATCCATGATACTTTTCATGCCGCTACCACAGACCATATTGATTGAATACGCAGGGACATGGGTCGGGATATCCGCGTAAATCGCAGCTTGACGACCGATCCCCATCCCTTGTCCTGCGCTGACCACGTTACCCACGATGACTTCATCAATCGCGGTTGGGGCAAGTGATGTTTCACTTAGCGCGCCTTTAATGGCGTAAGCGGCCAGTTGCCCCGTTGGGACGTCTTTGAGCGTGCCTGAGAAGGCACCGATGGCGGTGCGTTTTGCCGCCACAATAAAAATACGTTCCATCAATCTATCCTTGATTTATTGCATGTAGAGGCCGCCGTTTACCGACAGCGTCTCACCCGTAATGTAAGCGCCTGCGTCGCTGGCAAGGTAAGCCACCGATGCCGCAATTTCTTCTGGCTTGGCCAAGCGCTTCATCGGGATCTGGTTGGTGATTGACTCCAACACATCGTCGCGCATGGCGGTAACCATTGGTGTCGCGGTATAGCCTGGCGCCACGACGTTGACAGTGACACCGGCCCGCGCCCCTTCTGCCGCGAGTGACTTACTAAAGCCCATCATGCCGGCTTTGGCGGCGGCATAGTTGGCTTGGCCAAATTGGCCTTTTTGGCCATTGACGGATGAGATATTAATGATGCGTCCTCCTCCTTTTTCGCACATGGCGGCGAACAAGGGCTGAGTGACGTTAAAGAGGCTGTTGAGGTTGGTATTAATGACATCATGCCATTGTGAGGCATTCATTTTCTTGAACACACTGTCGCGGGTAATACCAGCATTGTTTACCAGTACATCCACCGTGCCTTCTTCCTCGAGTAGCTTAGCAATCCGTGAGGCGCATTGTTCGGTATCGGTGACATCAAGCTCAAACAAACGAACTTGGTCGTGGTTAAATTTCTTTTCGTCAAACCACTCTTGGGCGCACTCCGCTCCCCCTGTAAAGTGGGTCGCGATGACGCGGTATCCATCTTCCACCAATTTCTCGGTAATTGCTGATCCTATCCCGCCTTTCGCGCCGGTTACTAATGCCAGTTTTTTCATTTATGACTCCATTCACTACAACAAGCAAACTAAACGAGATGCCTGAAGCCGCATCTGGAACCACTTCAAACCAGAATTACAGTCATCTTTTTCTCACAGCAGCAATAGTTGTGCCAAAAATCAACTTATCATGCTGCCGATATTGTTAGGCAGCCTAACGGATTGGTGTGACCCTTTTATGACTGCCTGCTTCTAAGCTAACGAATCTAGACAAATACGCAAAGTATAAAAACCCCATGTTCCGCATTCGAGATCTTGGTCATACTAATGAGGAAATACTGCAATCAATTGTTAAAATAATGTTTGTTTTGTGTTTGTTTTTGTTGGTTTTAAATCGAATTGCCCACTGCTTGACTAAGTCCATGAAATGGATTGCATTAGTGGTCAGGTTGGTGGGTTTATGTTGAAGTCTGCCTTTTTAAATGGACAGGGTGGTCAGAAAATGATCACTGCTTGTGCGTTGAGTGGAGAGCGGTGGCGACACGCCACCACGTGGATAAAGAACTAACGAGTGACCTGATGAATGTATTCAATGATAGCGTGCAAGCCATTGGTGCGTGACTCACTTAAATGGTGCGCCAGTCCCGCTTGCTGGAAAATGCGGTCTATATCGAGGGTATGAATGGCATTACCGTGTTGACCGTGAACACAGGCAAGCACGATCGCTAATAAGCCTTTAACAATTCTGGCGTTGGAGTCGGCGGCAAAGTAATGGGTGTCCCCCTCTGCCTGATGGAGAAACCAAACCGCGCTCTCACAGCCGTGTACTTGGCTTGCTGTTTGTTTTTGTGCATCAGTAAAGGTTGGTAGCCGTTTTCCCCACAAAATCAATTGTCGGTATTTATCTTCCCAGCTGGTGTGTTGCGCGAGCATCTCGGTGACCGTCGCTTGGTTAAGCTCGGTGCCAAAAGGGTGATGGGGTAACGCCATTGTCTATCCTGCCTTATGATTAAATGTCGAGTAGATCCAGGGTCTTATCTAATGCTGCAATAAACTGTGCGATATCCTGGTGTGTATTGTAGGCCGCCAGAGAGACCCTGATGGTGCCATCGACCCCAAGCGCCTTAATAAAAGGGTGGGCACAATGATGGCCAGAGCGAACAGCAATACCTTGCTGGGCCAACAATTCAGCTACATCGGCATGATGCTCGTCACGCACGACAAAAGAGACCATAGAACTGGTCGCCTGTGGCGCGATTAAATGAATGCGCGGCCTCGTGCGTAAAGCTTCTATAAGTTGTTGGTAACAGCTTGCTATGTGTGCCTCCACTGCTTGGCTGTCTTGTTGTTGGAGCCAATGAATAGCAGCGGCAAGGCCAATTGCGCCGGCGGTGTTAGGCGTGCCTGCTTCAAAACGGGCGGGAATGGGGGCGAGACTATGATGGTCAAACGACACGTCTGTGATCATCTTCCCACCCCCGTGGAAAGGCGAGAGCGCGCTCAGCGCTTCTGATTTTCCATACAAGACGCCAATTCCTGTGGGACCATAAAGTTTATGGCCCGAAAAAACATAATAGTCAGTGTCCAGTGTTTGCATACTGATAGGCTCATGGACGATACCCTGTGCGCCATCAATGATCACGGTTGCACCAACTTTGTGCGCCAGCTGGGTCATTTCCTCGATAGGATGGCGGGTGCCGGTGACATTGCTGACATGACTGATCGCAACAATGCGTGTCCGTGCGGTTAAGCGTTGCTGATATACCTTCATATCTAAGTGCCCCGTGCGAGGGCAGCAGGGGATTTTTACCAGTTGAGCGCCCGTGCGTTGTGCCATCAATTGCCAAGGGATCAGGTTGGCATGGTGCTCCATTTCGCTGACCAGGATCTCGTCTTGTGGGGTAAGCGAGTGGCTTAGGCCATAGGCGATCAGATTAATGGCTTCTGTCGCGCCCCGGGTCCAGACGATATTGTGTGGGTTGGCACCGATAAAATGTGCTACATCTCGCCGCGCTTGCTCAAACTGTTCGGTTGCGGAGAGGGACGCTTGGTGCTGGCCTCGATGGACGTTTGCAACCGGCATCATATAGCTGCGACTGATCGCATCAATCACTGACTGCGGCTTTTGGGCAGTAGCAGCACTGTCTAGATATACCCAGCCTGGCGTATCAAAAGCGGGAAACTGGGCGCGTAGGAAATGGGGATCAAAACCGTCGGTCATAGTTATCGTCCGAAATAAAATCCCGTCTATGATCGCTATCTCGTGGATGTAACTCAAGTCTGTTGTTGGTTCGCGCCTTATTACAGACAAAAAAAAGCACTGAGCGACGCTCAGTGCCAACAAATATGTAATGACAGACAATGTCAAAATACAGGAAGTTAAAAGTGGTAGATACGACTACCTGTCTAACCAGTGTTAGACAAATGCAAACACAACATCGCAACCACGGAAACAGTCTAAATAGAGAGACGTCACAAGTGGATGCGGGGAGCACTATAGGAGTTTGCTGGTATATCAGCAATCGACAATTTATAATGCCAACGATTAGAAAAATTAATGCATAGAGGTGTCAGCATATGGCGAGGCGTCTTCCCCCACTCAACGCGCTGCGTGTGTTTGAAGCAGCCGCACGACATTTGAGCTTTACGCGAGCGGCAGAAGAGCTGTTTGTGACTCAAGCGGCAGTCAGTCATCAAATCAAGGCATTAGAGGAGTTTCTTGGTTTGAAGCTTTTCCGCCGGCGTAACCGTTCGTTACTATTGACCGAAGAAGGACAAGGGTACTTTCTTGATATAAAAGATATTTTCTCTGAGCTTTCCTATGCGACGGATAAAGTGCTGGAACGCAGTGCCAAAGGGGCGCTGACGATTAGTTTGCCGCCCAGTTTTGCGATTCAATGGCTAGTACCTCGATTAGCTGATTTTAATACAGCGCATCCTGATATTGATGTTCGGATAAAAGCGGTTGATTTGGAAGAAGGGTCTCTGACCGATGATGTCGATGTTGCCATTTACTATGGCCGGGGACACTGGACGGGATTGCGCTGCGATCTTTTGTATCAAGAATGCTTGTTGCCTGTGTGTTCTCCACTGCTACTGGAGTCAGGGCAGCCTCTACAAACCCCAGATGATTTGGTTCATCATGTTTTATTGCATGACCGCTCGCGTAAAGAATGGAAAGCATTTGCGAAAGCCCATCAACTTAGTGAGGTGAATGTTGAGCATGGGCCGATTTTTAGTCACTCATCCATGGTGTTGCAGGCGGCGGCACATGGGCAAGGTGTCGCGCTAGGAAACAATGTGCTTTCTCAACCAGAGTTAGCATCTGGGCGCTTGGTTCAGCCTTTCGAGCAAGTACTAAAGAGCGATAATGGCTTCTACTTGGTCAGCCAGCAACGCGATGCTGATACCGGACGTATTACCGCATTCCGAGAATGGATGTTGGCGACGGCAGCGAAAGAACAAGAGAAAATGAATTTATGACAGGTTTAGAGGTTGACGGGCCGGAAACGGCAACAGACTGGGTGATTTTTGCCCATGGTGCGGGCGCTGGAAAGGATCACGAGTTCATGGCTGATATGGCCGCGCGGATAGGGAAACACTGCAAAGTGGTGCGATTTAACTTTCCCTATATGGAAAAGCGCGATCAAGAGGGAAAAAAGCGCCCGCCCGATCGCGCTCCAAAATTACTTGCCCATTTTGAGTCTGTGATTGAGCACGTGGATGGTTTGCGCCCTGCTGGGAGCCGATTATGGTTAGCTGGTAAGTCGATGGGTGGGCGTATGGCGAGTCATTTGACTGATCATGCCTCTGTCAGTGGGGGGATTTGTTTGGGCTTTCCATTCCATCCCCCAGGGAAGCCGGAAAAGTATAAAGGAGCGCATCTGGCGACCGTTGAGCGTCCACTGCTGATTATACAAGGTGCACGCGATACGTTCGGCCGTGAAGACGAAGTGATGCATTATCCGCTGTCTCCCTCGGTTCAAGTGATTGTTGTCCCGGATGGCGATCATAGCTTTAAGCCTCGTAAAGCCTCAGGGTATACAGAGTCAGGCAATCGCCAGTGGGCGGTGGATAGCCTACATCGGTTTATTGAACAACAAGGTCAGCAAGGATGAAATTACATCATTGGGTGTGTGTAGCGGCGATCGGCGCAGGGTTAGCCGTGGGGCTAGGCGCTTTTGCCGCGCATGGATTAAAAGCGGTGCTGTCAGATTATCAGTTAGCGATTTTTAAAACGGGCGTAGACTACCAAATGTGGCACAGTCTCGCCTTATTGGGGATTTGCGGTGTCGCCTCCCAGGTTTCTTCTCGCTGTTTTGCCATTGTGGCTTGGGCTTGGCTTATCGGTGTTGTGGCGTTTAGTGGTAGCTTATACCTCCTGGCGCTGACATCTTGGCATTGGCTTGGGCCCATTACCCCAATGGGAGGTGTGAGCTTTCTGATCGGCTGGGTGGGGCTAGCCATAGGAGCCTGGCGTTCTTATCAGCGCTGAGTCCGCTGACATGAATAAAAGCCTCGCGGGCATTTCTTTCTGGTCTGGATGGCAGATATAATGCGCAGCTTATTTTTACCGCCACACAGCGTGGTGATATGTTCGAGCCAGAGGGTGTTATGAATCAGGTTCTGCTTTATTGTCGTGCGGGGTTTGAGAAAGACTGTGCCGCAGAGATCCAACAAAAAACCACCGACATGGGGGTATATGGGTTCCCGCGCGTGGTCAATAACAGTGCGTATGTCCTGTTTGAGTGTTACCAAGAGGGCGATGCCGAGCGTGTTGTTCGTGATCTCCCGCTAGACTCACTGATTTTTGCCCGGCAAATGATCGCTATCACCGCGTCTCTTTCTGAGCTCGACCCTGACGATCGTATCTCACCGATTTTGGCAGTGGGCGAGCGCTTACCCAAAGGCGGCGACTTACGGGTGGAAACCCCAGATAATGATGAAGCGAAAGCCCTGTTGAAATTCTGTCGTAAGTTCACCGTGCCATTGCGTCAGGCGCTACGTAAGCAAGGCGTGATGCTGGCAAAGGATAACCCGAAAAAGCCGGTGATCCACGTGTGCTTTACCGCCCCAGGCACCTGTTTGATCGGCTATTCACTGACAACCAATAACTCCCCGCATTATATGGGGTTACCACGCATGAAGTTTCCGGCTGATGCGCCGAGTCGCTCCACCTTAAAATTGGAAGAGGCATTTCATCACTTTATTCCCAAGCAAGAATGGGAGACGCGTTTAGCGCCCGGCATGTGGGCGGTCGATTTAGGTGCGTGTCCGGGAGGTTGGACCTATCAATTGGTCAAGCGCTCGATGTTTGTCCACGCGGTGGATAACGGGGCGATGGATGAACAGCTCATGGATACAGGGCAAGTGTTTCATCACGCCGAAGATGGATTTAAATTTGAGCCTACGCGAAAAAATGTCACTTGGCTGGTGTGCGATATGATTGAAAAGCCTTCTCGTGTGGCCCAATTGATGGGTGAGTGGCTGATTGAAGGGTGGGCAAAAGAAGCAATATTTAATTTGAAATTGCCCATGAGCCGCCGCTATGAGCAGGTGACGGAGAACCTCGACACCTTAGGTGCATTTCTTGATGACTACAAGGTGGCGTATGAAATGCGCGCGAAGCATCTGTACCATGATCGCGAGGAAATCACGGTGCACTTACGGCGGGTAAAACGTCAGCGCTAGATGCAGCAGTGTGGGCCTATCTTAGCACCGCATACCGGCTTTATACTTATTCATCACCACTGAACTTCATCACCACTGAATACGGTTACGAGGGTTGGCCCTCAGCGGCAGGTTCAAAACGGATATCTTGTAGGTTAAAGCCTAGTGGGATATCCGTTTTTAGTTGCGCGACCTTTTTACAACGTTGAGCCAGCTCATAATGACCGTTGAGTTTTTTTTGCCACTTTGGTGCCAGATCCTCAGCAGCGAACACTGCATCGATAGTGGCATAGTCGCTCAGCAAGCTGGCGGCCGTTTTGGGACCGATCCCTGGCACGCCACTTATCTCACTACTGCTGATCCCTGCGAGCCCCCAAAAATCGCAAAGCTGCTCTGGACGAACGCCGAATTGTGATTGGACGAAGGCGAGATCTAACCAGCGCTGCTGAAAGTAATCGCGGATCCTGACTGTCGGTTGCAATAGCTGACAGTAGCCTTTGTCAGTCGATACGATTGTGACATCTTGCCGGCGCTCGGCCACTTTTAAAGCCAGGGTGGCAATCATGTCGTCAGCTTCATCGCCTTGAGAAAGCAACGAGTCGACGCCGTGCTGCCAAAATGCATCTTGAATCGCATCTAACCCTTGCTCGAGTACTGCAGGCATTGGTTTACGGTGTTGTTTGTATGCCGGCAAGATCTCTGCGCGCCAGCCACGATCATTACCCAGGTGATCAAAGACAGCAATAATATGGCTCGGCTGGCTATGATTGATGATTTTATTGAGGGTTTTGAGGCAGGCATTCACCGTGGTGTCGATGGCATCGCCTTCAGGCTGAGCCGCGTGGACACGGCGAATGAGGTTCATTGCATCGATAATGACAACATGGAGGTTAGACATAATAAAAACCAGTAATAACGCGCAGCATGAGCCGCGCATTATACCTGTGTTAGTGGCATAACGCAGTGTGCGAGATGCAGGTTATCGATAGCTCGCCGGCTCAGTGCGCGCGTTAAGGCTAGGAAACAATCTCATAGCACGGCACATAGGCGGTGCCTGGCAGCTTCATCCGTTGTTGGTCGACGAAGCTTTGTAACAGTTTGTCCATTTTTGCCATCAAATACTTGTCCCCATCAATTTTAAATGGGCCGTGTTGCTCGATATTGCGCATCCCCTCGTCTTTAACATTCCCTGCCACAATGCCCGAGAATGCCTGACGTAACGCTGAAGCGAGTAACTCTGGGCGCTGATTCATGTGCAAGTTGAGGTTAGCCATGTTTTCGTGTGTTGGCGCAAAGGGATGTTGGAAGTCCGGCTCGATTTTCAATGACCAATTGTACGAGTAGGCATCGCCGGTGGCTTTGCGATGCTCTTTGACGGCAGGCATGGCATTTTTCATTAATCGTGCGGCTTTGGCTGGATCGTCAATCACGATTTCATAATATTGGGTGGCTTCCTCGCCCAATACATCACGAATAAAGGCATCGATATCGCGAAAGTAATCTTCACTTTCTTTCGGGCCGGTTAACACGATAGGCAAAGGCTGTGAGCGGTTATCAGGGTGCATCATGATGCCAARAATATACAGCAGCTCTTCCGCTGTCCCTGCGCCACCTGGGAAAATGACAATCCCATGCGCGATACGGACAAATGCCTCTAGGCGCTTTTCAATATCTGGCATGATCACCAGCTCGTTAACCATGGGGTTCGGCGGCTCAGCAGCGATAATAGAGGGCTCGGTTAAGCCAATAAAGCGGCTGTCATACGTGCGCTGCTTGGCATGGCCGATGGCTGCGCCTTTCATTGGCCCCTCCATCGCACCAGGGCCACACCCCGTACAAATATCTAGTTCACGCAGACCAAGTTCATGACCCACTTCACGCGTGTATTGATATTCGATGTCGTTGATTGAATGCCCCCCCCAGCAAACCACTAAATTAGGATCGACTCGCGGGCGGAGCGTTTTCGCATTACGCAATATACCGAATATTAAGTTAGTGATATGTGGTGAGCTATCGAGGTTGAGGGCAGGACTATGCTCGAGCTGCACATTGACGTGAATAATGTCGCGTAGTACCGAGAACATATGCTCTTGAATGCCGCGAATGATCTTACCGTCGACAAAGGCATGATCCGGTGGATTAACCAGCTCGAGTTTGATGCCCCGCTCTCGGCGCAACACGCGAATTTCAAAGTTGGCGTGTTTTTCAAGAAGTGCTTTGGAGCTGTCTGTATGGCTGCCTGAATTTAAAACGGCCAATGAGCAGTTGCGGTATAAGCGGTACAGATCACTGCTGGCGCTGGCTTTTAAACGATCGACCTCTATTTGAGAAAGCAGATCCATCGTTCCAATCGGACTAATGTGTGTGATCATAGCGACAACCTCTTACACGCCGACATCCTGTTTAACGCAAGCCAGGCTGTCGAGCGGTGCTATAAAAATCAGTGTGTTAATTAAAAATACACACGCTAGCCACAATTGACCAGTAAAAATTAACACCAGATGATTTGGTTGCGACCACTGTTTTTCGCTTGATAGAGGGCTTGGTCAGCACGCTCTAGCACCGGCGTGGGGGTGTCCTCACCTTGGAAGAGGGTGGCACCAATTGAGACGCTAATTGAAACGCGCTCGTTTTTAAACTTCAACGGGAGTTTGCGAATGGTGTGGCTAATATTGGCCAAAATATCGGTCCGCGTTTCATCATCCGCATCAGGTAGTAAAATGACAAACTCTTCGCCACCAAAGCGGGCAATAAAGTCGGTGTCGCGCAGACATTGGTAGATGCTGCGCGCGATAATTTTCAACGCTTTATCACCGACTTCGTAGCCAAATTGTTGATTCACTTGTTTAAAGTGGTCAAGATCAATGACGGCAAGGCAAAACTCACGCTGGTACTTTTTCCATAACCGGTACTCATGCTCCAAACGATCGTTAAGGGCGGCACGGTTGTAGACGCGGGTCAGCGGGTCTAACAGGCGTTTACGTTCTTGGTCGCCGACGCGACGATGTTGATCGAGGGTTTGCTCTGCTAAGGCGCTAAGTTGGTTCTGATTGTGTGCCAACTGCTCTTCCAAGGCTTGTTCGCGATTTTTGAGCGCTTTGTTTTCTTGCGCGATCACTTTCAGCTCTGCAAGCGCTTGGGTTAATGCGGCTTCTGGGTTGGCTTTTGCCGCGCCTTTCCGTTTGAGTTCGTGTTCAATATCGTTAATGGTGCGGTCGAGGCGCTGATCGACACCTTGATGTGCCAGCCGTAGTTGTGTCGCATGATCATGCGCACGGGTATTTTGTTGGCTTATTGAGACGAGGTCATCATTGACTTGACTGAGAAATTGCTGCGAAGCCCGCCGCTCAGATTGGGTAGCTTCCAGAATCAGCTTGAGTGCCGCCAACGTCAAAGACACCACGGTAGCCGGTGATATATCGGTCAGCAGTTCACGGCGGATTTCAAGCAACTTATCGCCTGCTTGACCGTTGATATCGAGCTCTGTAATCAGGTTTTGTAGTTCATCAGCGACGCGACGTATCTGATCGTTGTCGATGTCTGGTGTTTGTTGGGTGCGGGGCCTAGCAACTTGCAAGGTCACGGCGCGTTCGTAAAGCTGAAGTAACTTAATGAGGTGTTGTGTGCGTTCGGTATCACCGTTCGCCGGTTGCGCTAATAGATCTCGCAAGTCACGTTTCAATTGAGCGGGGAGACCTGTCACTCGCTGTAGTGTTTCACCACTGGTGTGAAATTGCTCATCGAGGTGTGACTGTGCTTTTGCTTGTGTCATGTTTTGATGACCCACCATGCGTTCAATAACGGCTAAACGCGGAAGCAACGCGCTAACATCCTGCGTTGAATACAATACGTCACGGAACTCGGCCAGTTTTTGGTCGACCAAGTTATTTTTACCCGAGCACGTGGCGATAAAGCGCGAAACCAGCCGTTTAAGGCTATGGATTTCTCGACGCGACTTAAGCGCCAGCTCCCGATACGTTGAGGGCGACGCATTATTACCCGCCTGAGCGGGCTGGGCCGACAACGGTGATGGGGTGGACTTAGTCATTTTATCGAGGAAATACCTGATTATATTCGCGTTTTGGCGCCATTGGTAGCGAAAACAGTTTCACTAACTACCTGTAGCTATACCGACTTATTGCTCTGATCATCAATAACTGACGATGGCTTTTTATCAGATTCGTGATCCTTCTGCCAGTTCAATAAGTCGTTCGCTGAAGATTTAACCTTTACCAATCCAGAGTCAATCCCTTTCAAGCAAGCATGACGTAAGTTGGTGTTCACGAAGCTCGCGGCGGGCGCTGTGTTAATCGCGCTAAAGTGTACCCAATGACTTTCTCCGGTCTGTTGCGCGAGATCACTGGCTTGATGAGTAGCCGTTAATAAAATCTCGATTAACTCTTGGTCATTAATCGATGTGTACGCGCGCGGTAAAAAAGGGTATTCCGCGAGACCAATGGCGACTTGCGGCGTGAGCGCTGGAGGTTGGTCACCTGCATTCACCGTTTGTGCCTGACAGCTTTGGTAGTGGCTGACAAAGTCTGCGATCAAAGACTGCACAAAATGAGCAAGCGCGTCAGGCTGGGTATCTTGATCCCAATTGGTCTCGATATAAATAAACAAGGTATCAGCGAAATGATATAAGCGGCCAGATTGAGTGACTCGTTCGGACAAATAGTCGCCAAGCTGACGCTCGATATCTTGCGCCCTTTGATAACCGAGACGCAAAAATAACGCTTTTAGAAAGGCGACATCGAACATGGCAAAGCGTAGCCGATCACTGAGTGGCTGGTGGATCATGTCGTTCAGATACCATTGCTCAAAGTTGGCGTTACTTTTTTCCAACGAACGCGGTAACTTGGCATTCAGCATGCGTAAGTTCCTCAGCCCGGTGCGTGGGTGCGTATAAAAGTCATCACGCAGCTCTTCGAGTTCTCCTTGACGCATCACCGCGGCACGATGACGAAGGTAAACAATGGCCACCAACACCCCAAGGCTGCCTAGTAGGAAATAGTTGACCTTTTGTAGGTGGAGCTGCTCTTGGTGTGCGCTATCTAGCTGGCGCTGCAATTCATCCATCTGTAGCTGTCGCTCGACCACACGCTGTTGTTGTTTAAAGGTATCGGCTTGTTGCTGTTGCTCTGATTGCGTTTGCTGTGCGCGCAGCTTTTCATAATCACGTTGCATCATCAGAGCCGCTTGATACTTGCCTTGCGATTCCAAGGCTTTGGAGAGGGCGTGATGCGCCATCGTCATGGTTTTGCGGTCTTTTTCTACCTCTGCTCGCTCCAGTGCGGTGCGAATTTCTTTCTCTGCTTGCTTTGGTTGAGACAGTGCAAGATGAATACGTCCTTGTAACAACATTGCCTGTGTGGTCAGCGGCGAGTTGGGTAGGCTACCGACCAGTCTTAACGCATCTTGAATGTATCTGTCACTGAGCGGGAAATGCTCTAGCTGATAATAAGTGCGAGCGATGGCTAAGTGGACTTGCGCAAGCGGTTGGAGGCGACCGAGTGCTTGCTCAATTTCAAGCGCATTAAAATAATGCACCAAGGCAAAATTATAACGGGCTTGCTGCTCATAAATGGTGGCTAATAGGCGCTGTGACGCTGATAAACGTCGGCTTAATGAGAAGTGCTCAAAAAAGGCAGCGGCTTGGTTCGCGTGCTCAAGGGCTTGATTGAGCACGCCTTGCTGGTTATACAGCTTGGCCAGCTTCATATTGGCATCCGCAATCAATGCCGTGTATTCGTTCTCGCTTGCTATCCAGAAAGCACTGAGTAACTCGGTAAGGGCACTTTCATGTTGCTTTTGGTCGAGTAAAAAGCCGCCCAACGAGAGCTGAAACTCGACTTTATCCCGCAAGTCTTGGGGATCATTGCTAAGCTGGCTTCGCGCATTCTCATAGGCGACAAGCGCGGTTTCACTGTCTGCGGTCGCCGCGAGAATATTGGCACGCAGTAAAGCGCTTTTAAAGCGGCTTGCTTGGCCGTTTAAGCTGTTTTCCGGCAAGGTTTCAATCGCTTTTTGGGCGGCATCGAGTGTCGCTAAGGCGCGCGTCGAGTCGCGATCAAGGTGCCAGACAAGAGAGGCCTCGGTCAGTAAAACTTGCACTTGTACGTGTTTTAAGTCGTATTCATCGACCACTTGATACGCTTTTTGTAGCGCGGCTTTAGCCTCTATGGGTTGATCGAGATACGCATAGGCTCGGGCACTGATCAAATAGGCATACACGGTATGCAATGGCGTGCGAATCGAGCGATCCGTGTCGTTATTGACGTGTGAGCGGTTGGCACCTGTGGTTAGGCGGCGTTGGGCTAAAAACCGATTGCTGATTTCCAACGATTGCGCTGGAGAGGTCTCGAGAAGCTTTTCGGCATTGGTTAGCACAGGTGAGGAGTGGATAGCGGCAAACGCCGTTATCGACGTTAACCAAAAAAGCAGGCCTACGAGTAGTCGGCTGATGCGCATGCGCCATCCTCTAAATAAAGCGATGAGAGAAAGGCTGCCCGCAGGCAGCCTGTGGTGTTATTGTCTTGCCAAACGGTTGTTTTCGCTTGGTGTTTTACCCATGTTCGTACGGTATGGATTAATATCTAAACCACCGCGACGCGTGTAACGGGCATAAACGGTGAGCTTTTCTGGCTGGCAAAAACGCATGATATCCATAAAAATGCGCTCCACACATTGCTCATGAAACTCATTGTGCTCACGAAATGACACCAAGTAGCGAAGCAGCTTCTCACGGTTTATCTTGTTGCCTTTATAGGCGATTCTCACCGAGCCCCAGTCTGGCTGATTGGTAATCAGGCAATTTGATTTGAGTAAATGGCTGTGAAGGGTCTCAGACACAACCGCGCCTTGAGCGGCACCGTCGAGCCAGTCTGGGTTAAATGTGTAGTCATCGATGCTGATATCTTGGTGATCGATGCATTCACCCGCTAGGCCAGCGATGGTTTCTCCCTCTAACTCACTGAGCGGTGATAAGGTGACATCCACCTCTTCGCCCGCACAGGCGGATAAATCGGTTTGCAATGCGTTAGCTACCTGTTGCCAGTTATCAAAGCGGGTTTGATTAAAGCTATTGAGGTACAGCTTAAATGATTTTGACTCGATCAAGTTGGGGCTAGAGGCCGGTAGACGGACTTCGCCAATCGCGACCTGGGGCAAACCATTTTTGTTGAGCCATGACAGCTCATACAAGGTCCAGGTGTCGTAACCGGTAAAGGGCATCGGCGCATTATCTAGTCCGATGGCCTGACGATTTAGCGCGCGAGGGACCGCACGCAGTTGTGACGGATCGTACTGGGTTGGATAATCTGTTTTTTCGCCAAGTGATAAATTGGCGAGGGCATCGGCATCTTGATAATTGCTCATACGGATCTGCTATTGATTCAAGTAGAATGGGTAAAGTTTACTGAATCTTGCTATAGGTTGCGAATGGAGAACACAGTACATCGTGCCCTTTGGGCGCTAACACAGAATTATATGGCGGTATGGCAGAGTCATTATCAACATTTACCCTGTACAGATGCCTACATTGGCTTGCCATCTCCCTGTGTTGTGAGCGAAAACGATCACCAACTACAATGGCAACCGGTCAAGCGCGACGCTTTGGCCGACTTTGCCAATGTAGAACAAGCAATCGCGTTGCGTTTGCATAGCGATATTAAAGATTTTTACAACGCATTTTATTGTGCAGATTTATCGGTTCGTTATCAGGGGGAGTCGATAAGCTTGCTTCAGGTATGGAGTGATGATGACTTGGCGCGCTTACAAGAAAATATCTTGGGGCATCTGATGATGCAGCGTCAGCGCAAGCTTACGCCGAGTGTCTTTATTGCGACCACAGCCGATGAAATGGTGATCATTGCAATTGATAACATGAGCGGAGAAGTGATCAGAGAAACCCTTAATAAAGGGACGCGTGATGTGATTGCCCCCAACCTGGAAACATTTCTCGCGGCATTAGAGGTTGATGTGGCATGATTCTCACGGAACTGACCTTTGAGTGCTTTGATAATACCACCGTTAGTGCGGTCGACCGTACTATCAACGGCCTCATGGATGCATTACGTTATAATGGCCAGGTGCTTGGACGCGAGTTTCCGATCTTGATGCAAGAGGGCCAGTTTCAGCTTCGTGTTGTCTGCCCAGATGAAGACGCCTTGCACCCACGCTTTCACAGCCCACAAGTGAAACGGGCCTTACAGCAGCTAGCCGATGCGTGCTTAACCCAACCGAAAGTGCGTGTGCTTGGGCGCGATTTGAACTCAGAACAAGCCGCTCCAAGTGTCTCACCGACCTGGCAAGTGCTCTACACCACCTTTGTTCACACGTGTTCGCCGCTGCGTTGTGGCGATACCCTGCTCCCCATCCCGCTTTATCGCTTACCCGCCACCTTTAACGGTGATCACAAAGCGGTCATCAAATGGCAAACAGAATGGCAAGCCTGTGATGAGTTACAAATGGCCGGTGCCAGCGATGCCGAATTTGCAGGCTTGAATGAAATTGGGTGTCCCAATACGCGCCTATTTCAGCGCGGTTGGGATTTACGTGGGCGGATAGAGTACTTAACAGGCACGCCGACTTACTACTATCAATATCGCGTTGGCGGTAAAGATAAAGAGAGTGAGCTTCATCGCCCATGCCCTCAGTGTGGCGAGCCTTGGCGGCTTGAGGCCCCGTTACACGATATCTTTCTGTTTAAATGCGACCGTTGCCGGCTAGTATCCAACCTTTCTTGGGACTTTAAACTGGCTTAGCGGCTTGAATACTGGGCTTCTAGCGTCGCTAATCGCTCGCTCAACTCGGCCACGTGTTGTTCGAGCTGGCTGATACGCTCAGCATCAGATAGCTTGATGTCATCGACGGGTATCTCGGGTAGCGGTGTATTGGTCTTCGCGCTCTTCACCGCTTGAATAATCAAGGGGAGGGGGACTTGCGTTGTCAATTGGGCTTTCACCTTTGCCACGGTGACGGTTTGCCCTTTTGCGTCGAGCACCTTGAGTGCTCGCGCCAGCTCAGCTTGATAGCTCATCAGTTAATCCTAGCGACATAACAGGAGAGAGAAAGATTAGGGCTTTCTCAGCAGCGCATCAAGCATATCAACCTGTTCCGCCCAATCCGCGTCTTCCTTTATGGCTTCATCAATAAACGCCCGTTGTGCCGCGTTCCAAAATGGGGCATCGACCAGTGTTTGCCCTTCAACCAAACAGTGGCTGGATAGGAAGTGCTCAATTGAGGCCTTATCGGTTGCTAAGCCCAGCTGCTCAAAAAGGTGCTGTAAGTCGTGTTGAAAGGTTTCCATTGTCCCTCCTGGCTGCTCGATACGCGTCTATACTCACTATAGTAGCAGCCTCCGCCCCATGTTGTGATGAAAGCGGTGCCTGTGAGCATAGGACAATGCATAGAAAAGATCCCTGCTCCGTGTGAGATATCTCTTACAAGAGCGTGGGATAAAAGCAGAATCTTGCTACGAAAATTGACCCCCTTGTTTTTATTTTTTCTTCTATTACAAGTGCTTACTGTTTATTCTTTGGTTTAAGATAAAAAATGAGAGATTGAGCAGGTGAGAATGGCTTGTACCAAACGCTCAGTCGCGTAATCTTGTCGGTGTCGGAAGGGAACTGACACAGGGAACAGGAATCACCAAGGACTTGGTACCTCAGGATGAGGCAGTACTTCAGGAAGAAGCGCTGGCATGGATTGCAAAAAGGACAACGGATGGAGCCGTTCTCTACAAGCAGGAAGCTTGTACGTCAGGAAGACTTAGGACAACCCAGGATGGGGGCTTAAGGACTACTTCAGGACGAAGTCATGGACACCTCCAGGATGGAGAGCTTATCGAAAACGGGAATTTCGGTTTGTCAGGATGACGAAAGGACACCTCCAAGACGGAGAGACATGGAACGACGCTGAAGGATTCGGCGACTGATCAAGGAATGATGCAGGGAGCACCTTTTAGTAGCAGGATGGCTGCAAGTAAAACTCTAGGGCGCGGCGCAAGCTGCGCCCTTTCCTTTTTTCTGGCCGGTTAAACCGACACCGGTGACTCCCTGTCACGCACCGTTAGCACTAACCTTGCGTGTGCACCATACTTCTAATCTAGTACAGCTTTTCACGTCGCGCGAATAATTATCCCCGCCTTTTTAGTATCAACATGGTTGGCGTTGTCGGGTGACATCTAACCGTCGGTTTGGCCTGCTCTTGGCATCGCATGAACCGGTGTGTCTATGGCCTTTAATCTTAACCCTCGAAGCTGAGCGTGACCGATATAATGATCATCCCCGGTGGCAGAAAACTCGAACCAGTATTGAGTGAGCCATTGCCACCCTTGCTCGGTTCTCCGTATGGTGTGACGGCCTCGTGCGATAGACAATAATTGCAACTCCATCCGCTGGCAGTATTGGCGAATGTACTGGTGCGCTTGCTCGGATTGTCGCCGCTGTTGCCAGAACAGTAAAGCGGCGACAACAACCAAGAGAATGGTCAATAGATCAGTGATCATGGTGGGTTTGCTTCACCGCTTGCTGCATGCGTGCCATTGCTTGAGTCAGGGCGGGTGATGTATGGCCATGTAAACGACCCAATAGCGCGCCACGAAGGGGAGGTAACATCACCAGATCCGCATAAACCTGTTGAAATAACGTCGCATCGTGCTGATCGGCGAGAGCAATCAAAAAGCGATCCAGAGCAGCATCATCGGTCAAGTGATGCCAGCAGCGACCGGCTATCGCGACAAAAATCTCGCGATGGTGTAATTCAGCGCGATCAAGTACCGCATCAATCAGTTGATGCCGAGTGGCTGATGGGGCGCCCGCATGTGTGCGGATTAATGCGCTGACCAAAAAAATATCAACCTCTTGCGTCTGACACATTTGCTGAAACATATCGCGCAAGCTTGCCGCGAGTTTGTCATTGATTTGGCAGTGCTCCAAGCACCCGAGAAGGGCGTACAATGGCGTGGTCGGTAGATGATTGAGCGCTTTGCGGACGCGAGTGGCATTGTTTTGCTCGGCCATGCGTACACAGGTATCAGCGAGCCCTTGTAGGCCCACCCCTTGCCAATTATCCCAGCCAAGCTCGCCATTTAAATAATGCTGTGCATGATCATAATACTGGCTAGCTGGCCGGCCCAGTTGATAGGTCAATGTGGCATGAAACATCGCCATTTTGTCGTCGGTGGGCGTAAACGTATAGGGGTTATTGGCCAGTTTCTCACGCTGCTCTTTATTCGGTGTCGCGGTTAAGCGCTCTCCCATGGCCGCGCTGACATACTGTAAAAAGTCTCCCATCGCGGTGTGATTGAGGAGGCCGCGTTCATCGAGAGGCATTTTTAAGAACCATACCCAAGGAGCGCCGCCTGACGGCCAAAAGGCGATAGCCATATGCGCGTGTTGACGCAAGGGGTAAGGGTAAGGTTGTTGATTGGCCTCAACCGCACGAAAGGCCGTTTCATCCAGTTGACAAACACGACGGCCTAGGTCGTAAATACTGAATTGACAACCGGCGTGGTCGAATAGGGCGCTGAGGGCGTGAACCGTTTCCATGATGTCCGCTCTTAGTTATCGCTTGATGCGCGCGAGTATATCAGTTTTTCCCGGCTAGATGCTTGTCTTGTTGATGTTGTCTTTGTCGGGATCATGCTATGCTTCGCGGTTTCTAATTTGAGTAATGATGGGACTGTCAATGACACTTTACCAACAGTGTGAGCAACTTCTGGATGAGCTTGAGCAAGTGTTAGATGCGTGTGACCTACTCCAGTCCGAGCCACCATCACCTAAACGACTGGCCAGCCGCGAGCCTTTTGCGGTGGATACGCTTGATTGCCATGAGTGGTTACAGTGGATATTTATACCCAAAATGCGTGCCTTGGTGGTTGCTCGCCAGCCGTTGCCAAGAAATTTTGAAATCGCCCCCTATGTGGAAGAAGCGATGAAAGAGCAGCAAGGGGCGACGGCGGTGGTCAAAGTGACTTATCGTATTGATGCGCTTTTAACCCAATGATGAGTGAACAACCATTATCCATTTTATACCGCGATGAGTCATTGGTTGTGGTGAACAAGCCTGCAGGGATGCTGGTCCATCGTTCGTGGCTGGATAAAGGGGAAACGCGTTTTGTTATGCAGACACTAAGGGATCAGATTGGTCAGCATGTTTACCCTTTACACCGACTCGATAAACCGACGTCTGGTGTGTTGGTGTTTGCGCTGTCGAGCGAGGTGGCGTCCTTGATGATGCCTCAGTTTGCGCAAGGGCAGATTAAAAAAGCCTACTATGCGGTGGTCAGAGGCTGGATCACAGAAGCCAGTCGACTCGATTACCCACTGGTGGAAGAACAAGACAAAATAGCAGATAAAAAGGCGAGCCAGCCGCCCACGGCCAAACCGGCCGTGACGGATTATCAACCGCTGGCATCGGTGGAGCTGCCTATCGCAACAGGACGGTATGCGACCAGCCGCTATAGCCTCGTGGCGATGCAGCCGCAAACGGGAAGAAAACACCAATTGCGTCGCCACATGCATCACCTCAGTCATCCGATTATTGGCGATACTACGCATGGCGACGGAAGGCACAATCGTGTTTTCCGCGAGCATTTTCACTGCCATCAGCTTTTACTTCATGCCAATGAGATGCAGTTTATCCATCCCGTTAGCGCTGAGACGGTCAAGATACAGGCGCCGCTCGATACCACGTGGCAACGTATCCTGTCGGCATTGGAGTGGGATGTGCCTTGCACAACCTCCTTGGCGTAAACAGCCCTCTGCAGGCCGCACCTTGCAGGCCGCACCAATATACGTGTTAGAGTTTATCTAGCTCGGCTTCGATTTCGGCAATCTTACTGGCGACCACTTTTTCCAGATGACGGAGATCGGTGAGTACTTTTTGCTTCACGTCTTGTTCGGTGTGCTCGTGCTGAACGATACGATCCAGTTCATCGATCACCAGAGACAAGCTGCGGTTGATCTCAGTGACCTCTCGAGAGCGTCCGGTGCCACTGTCGACAACCACATTTTTCCGCTGGCGTGGATACTTAAATTTCATGCTTCGCGCAAAAAGGTCGCCCTTTTGCTTGCTGAAGTACACTTTGAGCGTGTCATAACTGGCTTCTTGACGCAGAGAATAACGCTCAATCTTTTCCGGATGTTCAATACCGATATTTTTCAACTGCTGATACATAGCCACCTCATGGTTGAATGTTTTCTCTATTAAGCGACGAACTCATCGTCGCTTAGCATAGTTGATGGGGGTTGCTTGTTACTTGGCGCGAGCGAGCGCTTTCTCCAGTGCCGCTTTTAACTGTTCCTGATGCTCGGAAGTTAATGCTTGGTTCTCTGCGTCGGTGACGATAAAAAAGTCTTCGGCGCGCTCGCCAATGGTGGTGATTTTAGCGGCATGGACACTGACATTTTGGCGCGCAAAGACGGCCCCGACCCGAGCTAGTAGTCCAGGTGTGTCGAGTGCTACTAGCTCCATCAATGTGCGACGACCGTTTTTCGTGGGTAAGAAAAGTACCTGGGTTTTAACCGAAAAATGCTGAAGTTTTTGCGGTGCTCGCCGTTTGGGGATAGTCATTGTCCCGGTTTCTCCCAGCGCCTTGCTGACCCCTTTGATTATGCTCGGGTGACGGTCAAGAGGAATGGCATCGTCATTTTGGTCTAGCACCATAAAGGTATCGAGGGCGTGACCATCTTTACTGGTCATCACTTGTGCATCATGGACGCTCAGGTTTTTCTTATCGAGAGCCGCTACCACGCGCGCAAACAAACTGGGCCGGTCTTGGCAGTAAACAAAAATCTCGGTCCCGCCACGGGTTGCTTTTTTACTTACCAGCACCAGTGGGGCGTCGCCGGTGTGATGAAGGAGATGCTCACTGTGCCAAGCAATTTGTTTATGGGTATGGCGCAGAAAGTAGTCCGCCTTGAAACGCTGCCATAACACTTCTATATCCCTCGGGCTATGGCCTTGTTTACGTAACATTGCAGCCGCTAAATGTTTGTTATGACGAATGCGTTCACGCACATCTGGTGGGTTTTCTAAGCCTCGGCGGAGCGCTTTTTGTGTAGAGTAATACAGCTCTGCGATCAGTGTGCGCTTCCAACTGTTCCATAAGTCTGGGTTGGTGGCATTAATGTCTGCGACGGTGAGACAAAGGAGAAGGTCCAGTCGTTCTTCGTCGCGCACTTCTTTGGCAAAATCGGTGATAACATCAGGATCGTATATATCGCGGCGCTGTGCGGTGACGGACATCAATAAGTGATTACGGACGAGCCAGCTAACAATATTCGCTTCTGGTTTTGACAAACCATGCTCTAAACAAAAATCATGCGATTCAATGGCGCCAATTTCGCTATGATCCCCGCCACGTCCCTTGCCAATGTCATGGAAAATGGCTGCAATCAATAAAAGCTCACGGCGTGCTAAACGGGGGAAGACATCACAACAGATCGGATGGCGGTCTCGGTTGGCTTCGTCATCAAATAAGCGCATATGTTTGAGCAGTCGGATCGTGTGCTCATCAACCGTGTAGACATGGAACAAGTCAAACTGCATCTGCCCAACAATTTGACTCCACTGTGGTAAGTAGGCTGACATCACCCCGTGGCGATGCATTAAGCCAAAGGCCTTGTGCAGCGCATTGGGGTGACGAACCAAGGCCATGAATTTTTCGCGTGCGTCTTCTTGCTGACACAAAAAGTGATTGAGTCGACGTCTTGCTGTACGCAACTGCCGCAGGGTAGGCGCTGCAATCGCTTCAATCGACGTGTCATTGGCAATATGCAGCATCATGTCGAGAATGGTTTCCGGTCGCGCTTGAAATAGCGCGGGTTTGCGCGCTTCGATGGTGCGTCCGCAGCGCTGAAAATCATCACTTAAGACGTCGGTTTCTCCGGCGCGACCATTATCGATGATCACTTGATCAAAGATTTGTAGCAGCATTTTGTTGAGCTCACCGACCCGCCCAAGCGTGCGGAAGAAGTCTTTCATCATGGTTTCGACCGCACGATTCCCTTCACCGCGGTAACCGAGTAGTTCCGCGACCGATGTTTGATGCGCGAAGGTGAGGCGATTGTCGTAACGGCGCAGCTCAAGGTGAAGCGCAAAGCGAATTCGCCATAATACATTTTGACACTCATTGAGCTCGCGATATTCCGCGTCGGTCAAAAAGCCAAAATCACTCATCTCTCGTAAGCTGGTGGCACCAAAGTGACGGCGCGCAATCCACGATAAGGTGTGAATATCGCGCAGGCTGCCAGGACTGAGTTTCAAATCAGGCTCAAGCTTGTAGGCGGTGTCATGATAGCGGCGGTGGCGGGCTTTTTGTTCTTCAACTTTGGCTTGATAAAACCGTTCGCTGGGCCAAAAGCTGTCATCATGCACGCGCGTTTCAAGCGCATCAAAAAGCTGCGCGTCACCACATAATAAGCGAGATTCTTGTAAGTTGGTGGCGACAGTCAAATCGTCCAGCCCAACCCGAATGCACTCGTCGACGGTGCGTACACTGTGGCCGACTTCGAGCTTTAAATCCCATAAAAGAGTAAGCAGATCGCTTAAACTTTGTTGCTGGTGAGCATCTAATGGGGCCTGGCAGAGCAGGAGTAAATCGATATCCGACAGAGGGTGCAGTTCGCGCCGACCATATCCCCCCACCGCGACTAAGGCAAGTGAGGTGTGTGCGAACCCAAAGTGATGCCACAAGCGTGCCAGTAAGGCATCCATATAATCGGTGCGCTGGTACACCAATTCCGCCACAGGAACATTGGCCAAAAAGTCCTGTTTTTGCTGTTCAAGCAATTGCTGAAATTGGGCTTTGAGGGTGATGGGGTCGAGCTGATCATCCTCAAGGTGTTGTGGCGTAATCACTGTGTCTGTCATGGCGATCCTTTGCGCAAAAAAAAGCCGGAGCGAAGCCGGCTTTTAAGGGTTGGATTAGTGGTTGATGTAACGCGGGAGGTTTTCTTCCTCTCTCAACGTTAATACCTCGACGCCCGTCTCGGTGACCAACAGGGTGTGCTCCCACTGGGCCGATTTTTTACCGTCGATGGTGTATACCGTCCAGCCGTCGTCTTCATCAAGCACGGTACCGTATTTACCTGCATTAATCATAGGCTCAATGGTGAAGCACATGCCAGGTTTGAGTACAGTGCGATCATTATTTTTGTAGTGCACCACTTGAGGGTCTTCATGGAAGCTCGCACCAATGCCATGCCCACAGTACTCTTTCACGATAGAGTAGCGTGTATTGCTATTTTTAATGAATTTTTGAATGGCGGTCCCGAGCTCACCCACGGTAGCCCCCGGTTTTACCTTTTTGATCGCGTGATAGAGACTTTCTTGTGTCACACGACAAAGACGTTTGTCTTCCAAAGAGACCTCTCCGACTAAAAACATCTTTGAGGTATCGCCATGGTAGCCATCTTTAATCACGGTCACATCGATATTGACAATATCGCCATCCTGCAACACATCATTATCATTCGGAATGCCGTGACAAACCACGTGGTTAATCGAGGTGCACATTGACTTTGGAAAACCGTGGTAGTCCAAGGTAGCCGGCGTGGTGCCTTGCACTTCAGTCATGTATTGGTGGGCAATGTCATCCAGCTCACGCGTAGTGATACCGGGTTTTA
Organism: Salinivibrio sp. IB868; assembly: GCF_001995655.1. Taxonomy (NCBI): domain Bacteria; kingdom Pseudomonadati; phylum Pseudomonadota; class Gammaproteobacteria; order Vibrionales; family Vibrionaceae; genus Salinivibrio; species Salinivibrio sp. IB868. Next base: position 29,729 of record NZ_MUEW01000008.1, on the reverse strand, counting down.
CATGGTCGCCAAGCATGACGAGCACGTCGGACGCCAAGCGGCCAGCGACGCGCATTTTTTCAATTTCTTCTTCTGTTTTAATCGGGATTGTCATTTTGCTTTCTCACTTTAATTTGGGTCGCTCAATGATGACGATAAGAACGAGAGCCGGATCTTTTCACGCTCGGTATCATCGAGCACAGCCGCCCAGACCTGCTACGCTTGTCGCAGTGACTGAGGTGATCAGCCGTATGATGTGGCGCTATGGTACCAAGCCATCTGCATTCTGGAAACCAAAAGGGGCAGGATCCCGATGAGATGCAGTGGCAACCACGCTTGACCGAATGCGCAATATTGCTGGATTTTGCTGGTGTTTTTGTGGTATAAAGCGCGCCGAAAACCGTCATTGTGATCAATCTAGCCGAGCTGGGTTTCAGTTTGATGGTCTTCACTCAATACTTTTTATTTTAAATCACACACATATCGACACATTAACCGGGGTGCCCTCAAGCGGGTCGGTGAATGGGATATGTGGAGGCCTAACCCCAAGAGGAAATTATCATGGCTACTGTTTCAATGCGCGACATGCTCAAGGCGGGCGTACACTTCGGTCACCAAACTCGTTACTGGAACCCAAAAATGAAGCCTTTCATCTTTGGTTCACGTAACAAGGTGCACATCATCAACCTTGAGAAAACTGTACCAATGTTTAACGATGCTTTGGCTGAACTGTCAAAAATCGGTGAGCGTAAAGGTAAAGTCCTGTTCGTTGGTACTAAGCGCGCAGCAAGCGAAGCGGTAAAAGCGGCAGCAGAAAACTGCGAGCAGTTTTATGTAAGCAACCGTTGGTTGGGCGGCATGCTCACTAACTGGAAAACCGTTCGTACATCTATCAAGCGTCTGAAAGACCTGGAAACTCAGTCTACTGACGGTACGTTTGAGAAGCTGACCAAGAAAGAAGCACTGATGTACACCCGTGAGATGGAAAAGCTCGACAAATCACTGGGTGGTATCAAGAACATGAACGGCCTGCCTGATGCAATGTTCGTTATCGATGCGGATCACGAGCACATTGCCATCAAAGAAGCGAACAACCTGGGTATCCCAGTATTTGCAGTGGTAGATACTAACTCTAACCCAGACGGCGTTGACCACGTCATTCCAGGTAACGATGACGCAATCCGCGCTATCCAGCTTTACCTGAATGCCGCGTCTGACGCTTACAAAGAAGGCCGTAGCCAAGACATCGTTGCGCAAGCAGAAGACGAGCTGGTTGAAGTCGCTGAATAAGACGACAGCTCCTTGTGAGCGTTCTTAGCCATCAGCGTGTCATCTTTCATGCTGTAAGCTAAGTATGGTTAGCAGGGGCCGATTTCGGGCCCCTGTTTTTTACCCAAATAGTTTCGAATCGAGGATTGAACAATGGCAACTGTTACCGCTGCCCTGGTTAAAGAACTTCGCGAGCGCACTGGCGCTGGCATGATGGAATGTAAAAAAGCACTGGTTGAAGCGAACGCAGATATCGAAGTGGCAATCGAGAACATGCGTAAGAGCGGTGCGGCAAAAGCAGCGAAAAAAGCTGGCCGTGTTGCTGCTGAAGGTGTGATCCTAGTGAAAGAAAACGAAGGCAAAGYAGCGATCGTTGAGATCAACTGTGAAACTGACTTCGTTGCAAAAGACGCAAACTTCGCGGAATTTGCTGATCAAGTTGCTGAAACTGCACTGGCTGAAGGCCTTGAAATCGACGCGCTGAAAGAAAAATTTGAACAGCAGCGTGCTGATCTCGTCGCGAAAATCGGTGAAAACATGGATATTCGTCGTGTTTCATTCATCGAAGGCGAGAAAGTGGGTTCTTACCGTCACGGCGGTCGCATCGGTGTTATCGTTGCGGCAAAAGCGGACGAAGAAACCATCAAGCACGTGGCTATGCACATTGCAGCGTCTAAGCCTGACTATGTTAACCCTGAAGATGTACCTGCCGACGTGGTAGAGAAAGAGAAGCAAATTCAGGTTGATATCGCAATGGAATCAGGCAAGCCTGCTGACATCGCAGAGAAAATGGTTGCTGGCCGCATGAAGAAATTCACCGGTGAAATTTCTCTGACGGGTCAAGCATTCGTCATGGATCCATCACAAACTGTGGGCCAAATGCTGAAAGAGAAAGGTGCCGAAGTGACCGACTTCATCCGCTTTGAAGTGGGCGAAGGCATCGAGAAAGAAGAAGTAGACTTTGCTGCAGAAGTTGCTGCGGCACAACAAAGCTGATTTTTCTGACTCAGACCGCGGTGCTCGCCGCGGTCTTCCATAACCTTCTTCCCTAACTAGTGCCTAATAGAAAGGTAGTGAAATGACTACAAATCCTAAGCCAGCTTATCAACGAATTTTACTTAAACTTAGCGGTGAAGCCCTGCAGGGCGATGATGGATTCGGGATTGATCCCGCCGTGCTAGATCGCATGGCACAAGAAATCAAAGAACTGGTCGAGCTGGGTGTTCAAGTGGGTTTGGTTATCGGCGGCGGTAATCTATTCCGTGGTGCTGGTCTTGCTGAGGCGGGAATGAACCGTGTTGTGGGCGATCACATGGGTATGTTAGCCACCGTGATGAACGGATTGGCAATGCGTGACGCACTTCATCGTGCCTATGTGAACGCGCGAGTGATGTCAGCCATTCCCTTGAATGGTGTGTGTGATAGCTACAATTGGGCAGAAGCGATTAGCCAGCTTCGCAATGGTCGCGTGGTGATATTCTCCGCCGGGACAGGTAACCCTTTCTTCACCACGGATTCGGCGGCGTGCTTACGCGGTATCGAAATTGAATCTGATATCGTGATTAAGGCAACCAAGGTTGATGGTGTTTACAGTGATGACCCAACCAAAAACCCGGATGCAACGCTTTATGACTCGCTGACATATCAAGATGTTTTAGAAAAAGAGTTGAAAGTGATGGATTTGGCCGCATTTACGTTAGCACGCGATCATAAGTTGCCACTTCGTGTCTTTAATATGAACAAGCCAGGTGCATTGCGCCGTGTCGTGATGGGCGAGGCAGAAGGCACTTTGATCACTAACAGCTAAGCCGGTATTGGTGGCATAATCTTACAAACTAATTCAATCGCAAGGATACTCCCGTGATTAATGACATAAAAGACGACGCGAAAGCGCGTATGGATAAAAGTGTAGAGGCGCTAAAACACACGCTAGGTAAATTGCGCACAGGCCGTGCTCACCCCAGTTTACTGGAGGGGATTACTGTCGAGTATTATGGGGCTCCAACGCCACTTAATCAGCTCGCCTCTATCGTGGCTGAAGATGCGCGTACGTTGGCGATCAGCGTATACGACAAGCAAGTGACTCAAGCGGTTGAAAAAGCAATCATGACCTCAGACTTGGGTCTCAACCCAGCCTCTGCCGGCACCGTGATCCGTGTCCCTTTGCCGCCGCTGACCGAAGAGCGTCGTAAAGACATGGTGAAAGTAGTGCGTGCCGAAGGCGAGCAAGGCCGTGTGGCCATTCGTAACATTCGCCGTGACGCTAACAATGAGCTTAAAGCGCTGCTTAAAGACAAAGAAATCTCTGAAGATGACGAACGTCGTGCGCAAGATGATATTCAAAAGTTGACTGACGAAGCGGTCAAGAATGTTGATGCACTTCTTGATGCAAAAGAAAAAGAGTTGATGGAAGTCTAAATCTCATTAGACTTTACCGCCGATGCTAAAGCGCTGTGCGTGCAGTACAGCGCTTTTTATTTGCCAAGGAGAAACATGAGTTCCCAGTCTCTTGATGCGCAGCTCGAATCTGCCGCTTTACCGCAGCACATTGCCGTAATCATGGACGGTAATGGACGCTGGGCCAAGGCACGAGGCAAAGCCCGTGTGTTTGGACATAAAGCGGGTGTGAAAGCGGTGCGTAAAACGGTGAAAGCAGCGTCTGAAATCGGGGTCAAAGCCCTCACCTTGTTTGCATTTAGCAGCGAGAACTGGCGTCGCCCTGAAGACGAAGTGAGTGTATTGATGGAGCTGTTTATCAATGTGCTTTCTCGTGAAGTCAAACGACTCGACAGTCATGGGGTGCAACTACGCATCATCGGTGATACCTCTCGCTTTAGCCCGTCACTGCAAGCCAAAATAGCCGAAGCCGAAGCCCTAACGGCCGACAATGACCGTTTAGTGCTCAATATTGCTGCCAATTATGGTGGGCAGTGGGACATCACTCAGGCAACACGCCGTGTGGCTGAAGAAGTCGCGGCAGGACAGTTGCAGCCCAATGATATTGGCGAACAAGATATTGCGCGCCATCTCATGTTGGCCGACTTGCCGGATGTGGACTTGATGATCCGCACCAGCGGGGAGTGTCGCATTAGTAACTTTATTTTATGGCAAGCCGCTTATGCCGAGCTGTGTTTCACCGAGCAATATTGGCCGGACTTCAACGAACAGAGTTTGTATGATGCTGTGGCTTGGTACGTCAACCGGGAGCGACGGTTTGGTTGCACGGGCGAGCAAATCAAAGCCATGATAACAACGGATAAGTAACCACGAGGAATCAGTTTGCTCAAACAACGAGTTTTAACCGCGGCTTTATTAGTCCCGTTAGTGGTCGCGGGCGTCTTCTACTTACCCTTTCCTGCCTTTGTGGCAGCGATAGCGGTCGTCACGCTTATTGGGCTATGGGAGTGGACGCAATTTGTTTCAGCGTCTTCACGCCTGCTGACTTTTATCATTCCCGCTGCTGCGTTGGCATTGTCTCTGTTTGCTCTCCCTTTTGATGCCATGGCATTGGGGCACGTACGTTTTCCGCCTTTTGCGGTTGCTGCTGCGGGGGCGGCGTGGTGGCTGTTTGCCACCGTTTTAGTGCTCGCGTTCCCGCGCTCGGGTAACTATTGGACTCATAGCAAGCTACTCCGTCTTGTCTTTGGCCTGCTTACTATGCTGCCGTTTATGTGGAGTGTGTTGTTATTGCGGGCGGCGGACTATCAGTTTTCGACCTATTACGGTGCGAAGCTAGTCTTGCTGGTCTTTGTTTTGGTGTGGTGCGCCGATAGTGGCGCTTACTTTGCCGGAAAGAAATTTGGCAAACACAAAATGGCGCCGGCGGTAAGCCCCAATAAAACCCTCGAAGGGTTGCTGGGTGGACTTTCCGCAGCGGTTGGTGTGACCTGGCTTGGCGCCCATGTCCTCGAGCTTCATTTTGCCAACCTCGGTATCTTGTTGGCGATTGCAATGGTGACGGCCCTTGCGTCGGTATTGGGGGATCTCGCGGAAAGCATGTTTAAGCGTGTGGCAGGGATTAAAGACAGCGGGAACCTGCTGCCCGGTCACGGCGGCATTCTCGATCGTATTGATAGTCTGACGGCGGCATTCCCTGTTTTTACCGTGTTGTACTTCGCGTTTGCGAATTAAGTGAAACGAGTCGTTGAAATGCAAAAAATCACCGTGTTAGGCGCGACAGGTTCGATTGGTTCAAGCACATTGAAAGTGGTTGAAGCGAACCCTGAGCAGTATGAGGTAGTGGCACTGGCTGCCCATACCAATGTGGAAAAAATGACCGCTTTGTGTCTTTGTTGGCAGCCCGCTTATGCGGCGATGGCCGACCACGATGCGGCTCAGCAGCTCAGGAAAAGACTCGCGAGCAAAGGCCTAGCTACCGAGGTGCTTGCTGGAGAGGAGGGGCTGTGTCAACTGGCTTCGCTACCTGAGGTAGATATGGTGATGGCTGCCGTGGTCGGGGCGGCAGGGTTATCCTCGACCATGGCGGCGGTGAAGGCGGGCAAACGTGTTCTGCTTGCCAATAAAGAAGCCTTAGTGATGTCTGGACAGTTCTTTATTGACGCCGTTTATCAATATGGCGCCGAGCTGCTCCCTATCGACAGTGAACACAATGCCATTTTTCAATGCTTGCCGCAGGCGGTTCAACACACGCCTGGGCGTTGCGATCTTCATGCCGCGGGGGTCAGCAAAATCCTGTTAACCGGCTCTGGTGGCCCGTTCCGTTATCGCGATCCGCAAAGTCTTGCCAGTGTGAGCGTCGAAGAGGCAGTCGCACATCCGAACTGGTCGATGGGTCCTAAAATCTCAGTCGACTCAGCCACCATGATGAATAAAGGCTTGGAATACATAGAAGCGCGTTGGTTATTCAACGCCAAGCCTGAACAGCTGGAGGTGGTGATCCATCCTCAGTCAGTGATCCACTCCATGGTGCAAATGTGTGACGGCTCGGTGTTAGCACAATTAGGGACGCCAGATATGTGTACCCCTATTGCTCATGCGATGGGGTACCCTGAGCGTGTTCATGCCTCCGTTGCGCCGCTGGATTTTACCCAAATTGGCGAACTTACCTTTATGGCACCGGATGCTCGACGTTATCCCTGCTTATCGCTCGCGATCGCGGCCTGCGAGCAAGGACAAGCGGCGACGACGAGCTTGAATGCGGCCAACGAACAGGCGGTAGCAGCCTTTTTGGCAGGAAAAATCGGGTTTATGGATATTGCGCGTATCAATGAACAGGTTTTGACCCAGTCCTCGCTTCCTACGCCAACAAGCTTGGATTGCTTATTTGAGCTGGATAGAATAGCGCGCATCACTGCAAATGAGCAGATTGCTAAGGTGACACCATGAGCGGGTTTCTATGGAATGCAGCGGCGTTTATCGTCGCGTTGGGCATACTGGTTGCGATTCACGAGTTCGGCCATTTTTGGGTGGCTCGCCGTTGTGGCGTGAAAGTGGAGCGCTTTTCCATTGGTTTTGGTCGCGCATTGTGGCGAAAATTTGGTAAGGATGGCACCGAATATGTGATTGCCGCCATCCCCCTTGGCGGCTATGTCAAAATGCTGGACGAGCGCATCGAAGCGGTGCCGGATGCCGATAAACCACGCGCATTTAACAACCAGCCTTTGTGGCAGCGCAGTGCTATTGTTGCCGCTGGCCCCATCGCTAATTTCGTATTTGCCGTTTTTGCATACTGGCTGGTGATGATGATAGGTGTTCCTGCCGTCAAACCTGTGATTGGTGAAATTGCACCCAATTCGATCGCGGCAGAAGCGGGAATTGAACCAGGTATGGAACTAACCCAGGTTTCAGGCGTCGAAACCGCTGATTGGCAAGCTGTTAATTTTGCGTTGATTGGTCACATTGGTGATGAGAGCATGACCCTCACCGCCAAACCGAGCCCAACGTCTAGTTATGGCAGAGACTATCAACTGGATTTACGCCAATGGCAGTTTGACCCAGAGCACCAATCACCTCTGACGACGCTGGGGATCACCCCCTATCGCCCTGCGATTACTTTATCGATCGCGCAAGTGGTAGAAGGAAGCGCGGCAGAGCAAGCGGGTCTCAAGCAAGGCGACAAAATTATTGCAGTGGCTGATACCGAGCTGTCGTCATGGCAGCGCTTGGTCGAGGTGATTAAAGCGAGCCCAGACCAAGCCCTGTCGCTGACAATATTGCGACAGGGGCAGCGTCAATCTGTGGTATTAACGCCGGATGCGCGTCGCAGTCATGGTGAGGTCACAGGCTATGCTGGCATTGCGCCACAAATGGGCGAGTGGCCCGAGTCATATCGATTCACCCAACAGTATGGACCATTCGCAGCGATACCGGAGGCAGTGGGGAAAACAGGCCAAGTGATCAGTATGACGGTCAATATGATCAAAAAACTGATTACCGGCGATGTTGGGGTGAATAATTTGAGTGGCCCAATATCGATAGCAAAAGGCGCGGGGATGACCGCGGAGATCGGGCTGATCTCATTTTTAGGGTTTATGGCACTGATTAGTGTGAACCTAGGCATTATCAATTTACTCCCTCTGCCCGTATTGGATGGCGGCCATTTGCTGTTCTTTGGGATTGAGGCTGTCACACGGCGACCGGTATCGGAGCGTGTGCAGGACTTTGGGTATCGAATCGGCGCTGCCGTGTTGATGATGGTAATGGCAGTGGCATTGTTTAACGACTTCGCCCGACTTTAAACGGTTAGTATTCAAGGATAAGTCAGATAGCAGATGGCGATGAAAAAACTATTAATAGCGTCTCTTTTAGTAAGCAGTAGTATGGCGCATGCTGACACATTTCAAGTCAGCGATATCCGCTTTGAGGGACTGCAACGAGTCAGTCTAGGGGCCGCTTTGTTGTCAATGCCAGTGCGTGTCGGCGACAAAGTGGACGACGACGATGTGGCTGACATTATCAATGCACTTTTTGCCTCTGGTAACTTTGAGGATGTGCGAGTTTACCGCGATGACGAAGCACTGCTGGTCAAAGTGGTAGAGCGTCCGACCATTGCCAGTATTTCCTTTTCAGGGAATAAGGCGATTAAGGAAGAGCAGCTAAAAGAGAACCTGACATCGTCAGGCCTTCGTGTCGGTGAAGCGCTCGATCGCACCCAACTGAGCAAAATCGAAAAAGGTCTTGAAGACTTTTACTACAGCGTCGGTAAGTACAGTGCGTCGGTGAAAGCGGTGGTTACTCCCTTGCCGCGTAATCGTGCCGATTTGAAATTTGTTTTCACTGAGGGCGTATCGGCCAAAATTGAGCAAATTAACTTTGTCGGCAATGACGTGTTCAGTGATGAGCAGCTGCGTGATAATTTTGATTTGCGTGCCGACGTGCCGTGGTGGAACTTCCTCGCCAACGAAAAGTACCAAAAACAGGTTCTTGCAGGCGATCTTGAAAAACTACGCAGTTTTTATCTCAATCGCGGTTACCTTAAGTTCCGTGTTGAGTCGACACAAGTGGCTATCTCACCTGACAAAAAAGGGGTCTACATCACCTTGAATGTCAACGAAGGCAAGCCTTATCAGGTCGCTGATTTGGACTTTCGTGGTGATCCACAGAATGAAGAGATTTACCGTTCATTAGTCACCTTCACCCGTGGTGATACCTATAACGGTGATAAAGTGACTGCACTTGAAGAGGCGATCAAACGCCACTTAGGCGAGACAGGCTTTGCCTACCCCAAAGTGAACACCTTACCCAGCTTTGATGATGACAATCAGCAAGTGTCGTTAACGGTCAATGTCGAGCCAGGTAAGCGTATTTACGTGCGCAATGTCCGTTTTTCAGGCAACACCACCACCAAAGATGAAGTGTTGCGCCGTGAAATGCGACAGCTTGAAGGCACTTGGCTTAACTCAAAAGCGGTCACCCGCGGTAAAGAGCGTCTCAGTCGAACCGGCTTTTTCCAGAATGTTGAAGTGGACACTCAGCGCGTACCAGGCACTGATGATCAAGTCGACGTTAACTACAAAGTTAAAGAAGCTAACTCAGGTAGTATCAACTTTGGTATCGGTTATGGCACCGAGTCAGGCGCAAGCTTACAGCTCGGCTTACAGCAAGATAACTTTGCGGGCACTGGGAACCGGTTTGGTATCAACGCCATGGTCAACGACTATCGCAAAAACCTGACGCTTGAGTACCGTGATCCTTACTTTACGCTCGACGGTGTGAGCCTGGGCGGTAAGGTATTCTATAACGAGTTTGAAGCCCGTGACGCTAACATCGTTGAGTATACCAACCAAAGTTACGGTACCAACCTCACCTGGGGTTTTTGGACTGATGAGCTGAACTCGATTGATTTCTCGCTAGGGTACACGCATAACAAGATTGAGAACCTCGGCCGTTATTATCAAATTGATGAGTTTTTGGAGCGTCATCAGGATAACCTGAATCACAATGAAGGCCTGGAAGTTGACGACTTTGATATTTCAGTATCCTGGACGCGCAATAACCTCAACCGCGGCTATTTCCCAACCGCAGGTAACTACCAACGTGCCTCGTATCGGATGACGGTACCCGGCTCGGATGTACAGTACTTTAAAATGCAGTATGACATCCGCCAATACGTGCCGCTGACACAAGAGCACGAGTTTACGCTGTTGATGCGTGGCCGACTTGCGTATGGTAACGGTTATGGGCAAACCAATGGCCAAGATCACATGCTGCCGTTTTATGAGAACTATTACGCGGGGGGCTTCTCGTCACTGCGTGGCTTCCGTTCGAACTCTGTAGGCCCTAAAGCGGTGTATGAGAACGGTGGTTCCACGCAGCCTGGTAGTGACGATGTTGAGAAAAATGAAGGAGATTATGGCTCTTCAGACTCCGTCGGTGGTAACGCTATGGCACGCGCCAGTGCTGAGCTGATTGTGCCAACGCCGTTTGCCTCAGAGGAAGCGCGCGAACAAATCCGTACCAGTGTGTTTATTGATGCTGCCTCAGTGTGGGATACCGAGTATGACGTATCCGCTGCTGCTAATTACAGTGGCCGAGATAACATTAAGGATTATTCAGATCCATCCAATATCAGTGCCTCTTATGGTATGGCACTGCAGTGGATGTCCCCGATGGCACCTTTGGTATTTTCCATCGCAAAACCTATTACAAGCCAGCCTGGCGACGATGAAGAGTTCTTTACCTTCACGATCGGGCGCACATTCTGATGATCAGAAAGGAGACTATTGTGAAATCATTTTTGAAAGCAGCGGGACTGAGTGTCGCGGTATTGACGACGTCCATGTACGCATCAGCGGCTGATGCTGCACAGAAGGTGGGCTATGTATCAACCGGGGCCGTGATGTCGCAATTGGCGAAGAAAAACAACCTCAATGAGAAGCTACGCGGTGAGTTTAAAGACCGAGTGGCCGAAATTGAGCGCTTGAAAGAGAAGCTCTCTGAAGGCGTGGAAAAGCTCAAGCGTAATGGTGAGTTGATGAGTGAAGACGAGCGCGTAACGCTTCAGCGTAAACTCCAATCAATGGAGTCCGATTACAAGCTGAAAGTGAAAGCGTTACAAGAAGATCAACGCAAGCGTGGTGGTCAAGAAGAGTCTAAACTGGTCAAAAAGCTGAAGACAGCGGTCGATCAAGTGGCTGAGCAAGAAGGCTACGACATGGTGATTGACGCCAATGCCGTTTTATACGCCAACCCAAGTGATGACTTGTCTGAAAAAGTGATCAACGCAGTTAAATAACAGTCGAGGAGCCCATGGTTTCGATTACTCTCGCTGAATTAGCGGATAAACTGGATGCACAGCTCCACGGAGATGGCGCTGTAACGATAACCTCGCTTGCAGGGATGAATTCAGCGGGAGAAGGGCAAATCACCTTCTTATCCAGCCCTAAATACCGTAAAAATTTGGCACTCTGCCGCGCCAGCGCTGTGATGCTAAAAGAGGGCGACCTATCGTACTGCCAAGGCAACGCCTTGGTGGTGTCAGACCCCTACTTGGCTTATGCCCACGTCGCGCAAATTCTCGACTCGACGCCAGCTTGCGCCACCGACATTGCCCCATCCGCGGTGGTGGCCGATGATGCAGTGTTGGGAGAAGGTGTGGCGATTGGACCGAATGCGGTGATTGAATCCGGCGCGCTCATTGGTGATGGTGTGCAAATCGGTGCGGGTTGCTTTGTCGGCAAAGGGACAAAGGTGGGCGCTCGGACCAAGCTTTGGGCGAATGTCACCCTTTATCATGAGGTAGTGATAGGGCAAGACTGCTTGATTCAAGCGGGTACCGTGATCGGTGCGGACGGCTTTGGCTATGCCAATGACAAAGGCAAGTGGGTTAAAATCCCTCAGCTTGGCCGCGTTGTGATTGGGGATCGGGTCGAAATTGGTGCGTGCACCACCATTGACCGGGGCGCACTGGATGATACCGAAATTGCCGATGGGGTGATTATCGACAACCAGTGTCAGATTGCGCATAATGTGTCGATCGGTGAGAACACGGCAATCGCCGGCGCGACTGTCATGGCAGGCAGCCTCAAGGTAGGTAAACACTGCATCATTGGTGGCGCCAGCGTGTTTAATGGCCATATGGAAATCACAGATAACGTGACCATCACGGGAATGGCGATGGTGATGCGGCCAATCACTGAGCCGGGCATGTATTCGTCCGGCATTCCGTTGCAGCCCAACCGCGAGTGGCGGAAGACTGCCGCGCGTGTACTCAAAATTGATGAGATGCACAAGCGGCTCAAAGAGCTGGAAAATCAGCTCGAAAAACAAGATTAACGCCGAGATGACAGGCCCGCCTTAGCAACGCGGGCCGTTTTGCGTTAATGAAGTCAGTATTGGATTTGAACGGGAATACTACCTTGACTCGCGAAAACAAAGTTCTACATATCAACGAAATCAAAGAGCTGTTACCACACCGCTATCCTTTTTTGTTGATTGATCGCGTTATCGATTTTGAAGAAGGGCAATACCTTCACGCGATTAAAAACATCACTGTCAATGAGCCTCAATTTACGGGTCATTTCCCGCAATTGCCTGTTTTCCCAGGCGTACTCATTTTAGAGGCCATGGCGCAAGCAACAGGCTTGTTGGCGTTTAAGACCTTCGGTAAGCCGAAAGACAACGAGCTATACTACTTTGCAAGCATTGATAATGCGAAATTCCGCCGTCCGGTCTCACCGGGTGACCAATTGGTGCTTGAGGTGGAATTTATTAAAGAGCGTCGAGGTATTGCGGCCTTTAATGGGGTGGCGAAAGTAGACGGCGAGGTTGTCTGCTCGGCGGAACTGAAGTGCGCAAGAAGAGAGATCTAATTGTGATCCACGAAACGGCTTACATTCACCCCACTGCGGTTGTCGAAGACGGCGTCGTATTGGGCGAAAACGTAAAAATCGGCGCTTTTTCTTATATTGGCGAAGGGGTTGAAATCGGTACAGGTACCGAGGTGATGACACATGTTGTGATCAAAGGCCCGACCCGTATCGGCGCAGACAATCGCATTTATCAATTCGCTTCCATTGGTGAAGCGTGCCAAGATCTTAAATATGCTGGGGAGCCAACCACGCTAGAAATCGGTGATCGTAACACCATTCGTGAAAGCGTGACGATGCACCGTGGTACGGTCCAAGATAAAGGCGAAACCAAAGTTGGCAGCGACAACCTGTTTATGATTAATGCCCACGTCGCCCATGATTGTGTGGTCGGTAATCATTGTATTTTTGCCAACAACGCTACCTTAGCGGGCCACGTTCATGTCGATGATTATGCGATTGTCGGTGGCATGTCAGCCATTCACCAGTTCTGTGTGATTGGCAGCCACGCCATGCTCGGCGGTGGCTCGATTGTGGTTCAAGACGTCCCCCCTTATGTGATGGCACAGGGCAATCATTGCGCGCCATTTGGTATTAATGTGGAAGGCCTGAAGCGACGCGGGTTTGAAAAATCAGCGATTCGCGCCATTCGGGCGGTATATAAAAATATGTACCGCTCCGGTAAAACGTTGGAAGAAGTGAAAAAAGAGCTTGCAGAGCAAGCCGAGAGCGAGCCGGCGCTGGCTCTTTTCATTGACTTCTTTGAGCGTTCGACGCGAGGCGTTATTCGTTAATGTTACCGAGTGAACGTCCATTACGCGTTGGAATCGTCGCCGGAGAAATCTCCGGCGATGTTTTAGGTGAAGGCCTGATCAAAGCGATGCGAGCTCAACACCCTAATGTTGAGTTTGTCGGTATCGGTGGCCCAAGAATGATGGCTCAAGGCTGTCACAGCTTGTTCGATATGGAAGAGCTTTCTGTGATGGGGCTGGTGGAAGTGCTAGGACGACTGCCACGTTTGCTGAAAGTAAAAACGGCGTTGGTCAAGCATTTTACCGTCAATCCGCCGGATGTGTTCATTGGTATCGATGCCCCAGATTTTAATTTACGTCTCGAGGCATCATTAAAAAAAGCGGGGATCAAAACCGTTCACTATGTCAGCCCATCAGTGTGGGCATGGCGGCAAAAGCGGATTTTTAAGATTGCTGCAGCCACTGATCTGGTTCTGGCTTTTTTGCCCTTCGAGAAAGCGTTTTACGATAGGTTTAATGTGCCTTGTGCGTTTGTTGGCCATACCATGGCCGATAGCATTCCGATGCAGGTGGACAAACTCGCCGCGCAGAGTGCTCTTGGGTTAGATAGCCAAAAACGTTGGTTAGCAGTGCTGCCTGGCAGCCGTGGCAGTGAAATGTCGATGTTAGCTCCGCCGTTTTTACAAGCGTGTCAGCAACTAGCGGCGCGATATCCGGACTTGGGGTTTGTGGTCGCGCTCGTTAATGAAACCCGGCGACAGCAATTTGAGCAGGCTTGGCAAGCGATCGCGCCAGAGCTTTCATTTACCCTGGTTGATGATACGGCACGCCAAGTGATTAGCGCCGCCGACTCGGTGCTGCTCGCTTCTGGCACCGTAGCGTTAGAGTGCATGTTACTTAAACGCCCGATGGTGGTGGGATACAAGGTCAAGCCGGTCACGGCATGGCTTGCCAAACGCCTGCTTAAAACGCAGTATGTTTCCTTACCCAATATTCTCGCTGACGCGCCTTTAGTGCCGGAACTGCTGCAAGAAGAGTGTGAGCCAGGCGCACTGGCTGACGCGGTCAGTGCGCAATTAGACAGTGATAACCAGGCATTGTTGACCACCTTTACTGAGTTGCATCACACCATCCGCAAAGATGCGGATACGTCTGCAGCCAATGCCGTATTAAATTTATTAGATAGCCATGACTGAACACCCTTTTCACTACCCTGACGCACAGCTTATCGCGGGGGTCGACGAAGTCGGACGTGGGCCCTTGGTCGGTGCCGTGGTCACTGCCGCGGTGATTCTCGATCCGGCTCAGCCTATTGCGGGTCTAACGGACTCGAAAAAGTTGAGCGAGAAAAAACGGCTCGCGCTTTATGATCAAATCAAACAAAAAGCATTGGCTTGGTCAGTGGGGCGCGCAGAGCCTGATGAAATCGATTCGCTGAATATCTTAAATGCGACCATGCTGGCGATGCAGCGTGCGATTGATGGCTTATCGGTCACCCCTGATTACGCATTAATTGATGGCAACCGGGTACCATCCTTGCCGATGCCGGCACAGGCCGTGGTAAAAGGTGACCTGCGGGTAGCAGAAATTAGTGCCGCCTCGATCTTGGCGAAAGTCGATCGCGATCATGAAATGGCCATGTTGGATGCCGCTTACCCGAACTATGGGTTTGCTCAACACAAAGGCTATCCCACCAAGGTCCACATGGCGGCGTTGGCCGAGCATGGCGCTCTGCCAATGCATCGTAAAAGTTTTAAACCTGTTAAGCGCGCACTGGGCATTGACTAGTGCGTGCGGCGAATTCCAGCCCTATTACCGTTAAGTAACGAGCCGTATGTCTGAGCCACGTTTTGTCCATTTACGCATCCACAGTGACTTTTCCATGGTAGATGGGTTGTCCAAAGTGCCGCCACTGGTAAAAAAAGTGGCGGAAATGGGCATGCCCGCCATGGCGCTGACCGATTTCAGTAACCTTTGTGGGTTGGTCAAATTCTACAACACGGCCAATAACGTTGGTGTTAAGCCGATTATCGGCGCTGACTTTCTGGTCCAGTCTGACGCCTTTGGCGAGGAGCTTTGCCAGCTTACCTTGTTGGCGACCGATAAAGCCGGCTACAAGAACTTGACCTTGCTGATCTCCAAGGCCTACCTCCGAGGCCATATTCAGCACCGCCCAGTGATCGATCAGCAGTGGTTGGTTGAGCATGCACAAGGATTGATTGTGTTGTCTGGCGGCTGCCGCGGCGACTTGGGGAAAGCCTTACTCAAAGGCAATCAAACACTGGCTAAGGAATGCGCCCGTTTCTATCAAACCTATTTTCCCGATGCCTACTACATGGAGCTGGTGCGCACCGGGCGGCAAGATGAAGAAGTGTATCTCCATTTTGCGGTTGATTTCGCGACCGAGCATGACTTGCCTGTGGTGGCGACCAATGAAGTCTGCTTCATTTCATCTGAGGAGTTTGATGCGCATGAGATCCGAGTTGCGATTCATGATGGTTTCACTCTCGATGATCCTCGCCGTCCCAAGAAATACAGCGCCGAACAGTATTTGCGTACCGAGCAAGAGATGTGTGAGCTCTTCGCGGATATTCCCGAGGCACTGACCAATAGCGTAGAAATCGCCAAGCGATGTAACGTCCCGGTGCGGCTGAATGAGTACTTTTTGCCTAACTTCCCGACTGAGGGAATGGAAATTGATCAATATTTGGTTAAGCGCTCACAAGAAGGCTTGGAAGAACGTCTCGCTTTTCTCTTTCCTGACGAAGCGGAAAGAACGCGCCGACGCCCCGACTATGATGCTCGGCTAGAGCGCGAGCTTGGGGTCATCAACCAAATGGGGTTTCCCGGCTACTTTTTGATCGTCATGGAGTTTATCCAATGGTCAAAAGATAATGATATCCCCGTGGGCCCAGGACGCGGCTCAGGGGCTGGCTCTTTGGTGGCGTACGCCCTAAAAATCACCGATCTCGACCCGCTACAGTTTGATCTTCTGTTCGAGCGCTTTTTGAACCCCGAACGCGTCTCTATGCCTGACTTCGACGTCGACTTCTGCATGGACAAGCGGGATCTGGTGATCGATCACGTCGCTGAAATGTATGGCCGTGATGCGGTATCTCAGATCATTACTTTCGGTACCATGGCTGCGAAAGCCGTGATCCGCGATGTGGGCCGTGTGTTGGGCCATCCTTATGGTTTTGTGGACAGGATTTCCAAGCTGGTGCCACCAGACCCAGGTATGACCCTCGAGAAAGCCTTCGACGCCGAACCTCAGCTGGTCGAGGTTTATAACAACGATGAGGAAGTCAAAGCGCTGATTGACATGGCGCGGATGCTTGAAGGGGTAACCCGAAATGCGGGTAAGCACGCGGGCGGGGTGGTGATATCACCCACCACGATCACCGATTTCGCCCCCCTTTATTGCGACAGTGAAGGGCATCATCCGGTCACGCAGTTTGATAAAAACGACGTTGAAACCGCCGGTCTCGTTAAGTTTGACTTCTTGGGTCTGCGGACGCTGACCATCATCGACTGGGCGCTGGGGATGATAAATCCGCGCTTACAGCGTCAAGGGAAAGATCCTATTGATATCGCCGCGATTCCCATGGCGGACCAAGCGTCATTCGAGATGCTGCGTAAGGCAGAGACGACTGCGGTATTCCAGCTTGAATCACGTGGCATGAAAGAGCTGATTAAGCGCCTTCAGCCTGACTGCTTTGAAGACATGATCGCATTGGTGGCCTTGTTCCGGCCTGGGCCATTGCAATCTGGGATGGTGGATAACTTTATCGACCGTAAGCATGGCCGTGAAGTCGTGTCTTACCCGGATGAAAAATGGCAACACGACTCGTTGAAAGAAACGCTTGAGCCGACCTATGGCATCATTCTCTATCAAGAGCAGGTGATGCAGATTGCTCAGACACTCGCAGGCTACACCTTGGGTGGGGCGGACTTGTTGCGCCGGGCAATGGGTAAGAAAAAGCCAGAAGAAATGGCCAAGCAGCGAGACATCTTTGAAAAAGGGGCGATTGCCAACGGCATTGATGGCGAGCTGGCAATGCGGATCTTTGACTTGGTAGAAAAGTTCGCCGGCTATGGCTTTAACAAGTCGCACTCAGCCGCATACGCGCTGGTCTCTTACCAAACCTTGTGGTTGAAAGCTCACTACCCGGCGGAGTTCATGGCGGCGGTAATGACCGCGGATATGGATAACACCGATAAAGTGGTTGGCTTGGTCGAGGAGTGTCGGCGAATGAAGTTGACGGTGTTACCGCCGGATGTGAATGCGGGACTGCACCATTTCACCGTCAATGAACAAGGGGAAATTGTTTACGGTATTGGGGCGATAAAAGGGGTCGGTGAAGGCCCTATCGACACCATTGTCGCCGCGCGAGAGCAAGACGGTTATTTCCGCGACTTGTTTGATTTTTGCGCCCGCATTGATACCAAAAAAGTCAATAAGCGCGTGATAGAGCGCCTGATCCGCGCTGGTGCCATGGACAAACTCGGCCCTCATCGTGCGGCGATGATGGCCTCGGTCGATGAAGCTATTCGTGCTGCGAGCCAACATCACCAAGCGGAAGCCTACGGGCAAACCGATATGTTTGGGGTGTTGACCGATGCCCCCGAAGAAGTCGAGCATGCCTATGCGCATGCCAACCCGTGGCCAGATAAAGTATGGTTAGAAGGGGAGCGGGAAACACTGGGCTTGTATCTGACCGGTCATCCGATCAACAGTTACCGCAAAGAGCTAAAAAACTATATCACGTGGCGGCTCGAGGATGCTCATGCAACGAAACGCGATGTGGTGTCGACGGTGGCAGGATTAGTGATCGCAGCTCGGGTGATGACCACTAAACGAGGGTCTCGATTAGGGATCCTCACACTAGACGATCGCTCAGGGCGTATGGAAGTGATGCTTTTCTCTGATGTGCTCGACAAATATCTCGATTTAGTGGAGAAAGATCGAATTTTAGTGGTCTCAGGACAGGTCAGCTTTGATGACTTCAACGGGGGGCTTAAAATGACCGCCCGTGAAGTGATGGACATTAGTCAGGCGCGGGAAAAATATGCGCGTTGTTTAGGGATATCGATGACATCTGAGCAGGTCGATGCGCCCTTTTTTGAACGGTTTCATGATGCACTGGCACCCTACCGATCCGGTACCGTTCCTGTGAATCTTTACTATCAGCGCGACGATGCGCGCGCGCGGTTACGCTTAGGCGCAGAGTGGCGCGTAACGCCAACCGATGAATTAATCGACACCTTGAAAGGCTTGCTCGGTAACGAGCAGGTCGAATTAGAGTTTAACTAAGCCAGGCTGGTGACGTAACGCGTACACTGGCGGTGACCAATAGGATTCTCTTGGTATGAGTCTTAATTTTTTAGAGTTTGAACAACCTATCGCAGAACTAGAAGCCAAAATTGAGGCCCTTCGCGCTGTCTCTAAGCGGGGTGGAGAAGACGCGGTTAACTTAGATAAAGAAATTGAGCAACTGGAAACAAAAAGCCTTGAGCTGACGCGAAAGATTTTTGGTGATTTAGGCGCATGGCAGGTGGCACAACTGGCGCGTCATCCTCAACGTCCTTATACCTACGACTATCTGGATCGCATTTTCCATGAATTTGATGAATTGGCTGGCGACCGCGCCTATGCTGACGATAAAGCATTGGTGGGAGGAATGGCGCGATTAGAAGGGCGTCCAGTGATGGTGATTGGTCATCAAAAAGGACGAGACACCAATGAAAAGGTTAAGCGTAACTTTGGTATGCCCAAGCCTGAGGGCTATCGAAAAGCGCTGCGTCTGATGAAAATGGCCGAGCGTTTTAATATGCCGGTGATTACCTTTATCGATACCGCAGGCGCTTACCCAGGTGTCGGTGCCGAGGAGCGAGGCCAATCAGAGGCGATTGCACGTAACCTCAAAGAAATGGCGGGCCTAACCGTGCCGGTAATTTGTAATGTGGTCGGTGAAGGTGGTTCAGGTGGCGCGTTGGCGATTGGCGTGGGTGACTATGTCAATATGCTGCAGTACTCCACCTACTCGGTGATCTCCCCCGAGGGTTGTGCATCTATTTTGTGGCGTGATGCTGCAAAAGCGCCGCAAGCGGCTGATGCGATGGGGATAACCGCCCCACGCCTCAAAGAGCTTGGCTTGATTGACAGTGTGATCACTGAGCCACTGGGGGGCGCACA
Source organism: Salinivibrio sp. IB868 (assembly GCF_001995655.1). Lineage (NCBI taxonomy): Bacteria > Pseudomonadati > Pseudomonadota > Gammaproteobacteria > Vibrionales > Vibrionaceae > Salinivibrio > Salinivibrio sp. IB868. The sequence goes on along the minus strand of NZ_MUEW01000008.1, from coordinate 10,266 downwards.
CCGCGACATTAACGCGATGGCTGAGAGCATTAAGCAAACGCTGCTTACCCAGCTAAGCGATTTAGACAGTCTTGATATCGAAAGCTTGCGGGATCGCCGCTATCAGCGCTTGCTCAATTACGGTTACTGCTAATCGTGATGGAATGAACTGCGATAAAGGGCCTGCGGGCCCTTTTCTTTTACGTAAAGGGCAGTAACAATGACACATTATATCAATGATGAATGGCTATGCTTTACCATCAACTGAGTGACACATTAGCCCCGCTGACATCGGCACCGCGACAGGTGGTGCTAGCGCTCAGTGGCGGGTTAGACTCTCGCGTGTTGCTTGAATTATTAACGCAGTATCGCGACCAGCACCCCCAACATGATTACCTTGTGGTTCATGTTCATCACGGTTTGCATCCCGACGCAGATAGATGGGCGGAACAGTGCCAAACGTGGGCGGACAACGCCGGATTTCGCTGTTGCGTGGAAAGGGTAAGATTGGATACGTCGCTCAGTGTGGAACATGCGGCAAGACAAGCAAGGTATCAGGCCATCGCGCACCTGCTTGAGCCCAATGGACTGGTGTTAACCGCTCAGCATAGCGATGATCAGGTTGAAACCTTTTTCCTCGCGCTAAAACGCGGCAGTGGTTTGGAAGGTTTAGCAGGGATGCCAGCGGTGCGAGCTCTCGGGCAAGGCTATCTGGTGCGTCCTTTTTTGACGCAATCACGGGCGAGCCTCGAGGCGTATGCGCGCCAACATCAACTCGATTGGGTAGACGATCCGAGCAACCAAGACACGCGATTTGATCGCAATTTTTTGCGTCAGCACTGGTTACCGCAAGCGGATACGCGCTGGCCAGGGTTTCGTAAAGCGGTACAACGGACCCAACTTCTGTGTGCCGAACAAGCTTCGTTATTGGCACGTTTGATTGAGCCTATGGTGACACAGGCGGAGACAGAAGCAGGTAGCCTGCCTATTACCGCATTACCACAAGACGATTTAGCACTCACGCAGGCCATGCTGCGCCATTGGCTAAAGCGTCACAGTATTACCTTAACGCAAGCACAGTTACAGGCATTGCTCTCAGATGTCATCAACGCTAAATCGGATGCCAACCCAAGCTTGAGCGTGGGAACGGTGAGCATTCGCCGCTTCCAGCAACAGCTTTATATCGTGATGCCTTATGCAGATTTATCTCAATGGCAGGGCACATTGACGTCAGAATCGCCGTTAGTGCTGCCAGATGGACTGGGTACCTTATACTTACTGCCTTATTCGTCGACAGCGAAAGGACTCGCGCTGGGAGATCTCGCGTCGCGGGCACTGCATGTACACTTTAACCCTCGTGGCTTATCGATTCATCCTGCTGGCCGACAAGGGCGTCGAAAGCTGAAAAAACTTTACCAAGAAGCGGGGATCCCCAGCTGGTTGCGCCGACGCCAACCGATTATTTGCGATGGCGAGACAGTGGTGGCCATTGCCGATAGGTATGTTAGCCAGACCGCGAGCGGTAAACAATGGCGGCTTATTTGGCAGCAAGAGTCTTAGTCTCCTTGTCACCTGTGCGATTTGCTCACTGAACATCGCTCACAAGGTGCCAGAGCAAACGTCGGGCGAGCTGGATGAGATCAGAACACTGAGCTGGTGATGATTAATTGAGCAGTTAGGCTATCTTGTCTTGCTTAATCGTGACGAATTACTTAATGTACTAGTCTAATGATACATAAGGTAAGCAGTAATGGCATCAAGTCGCGAATTATTTGGTACTAGGATTGGCTTTGTTCTTGCTGCAGCAGGTGCTGCAGTTGGACTGGGTAATATTTGGGGATTTCCCACTCAAGCGGCCAGTAATGGCGGAGGCGCCTTTTTACTCGTCTACTTGTTGATGATTTTGCTGGTTGCATTTCCCATGCTGGTGGTGGAAATGGCGATTGGCCGTCATGGGCGTGCGAATCCACTGGATAGCATGCGTGCACTGAGTGATAATCCTTTGATGAAGCGCTTAGGAAGCGGTGTGGGTTTAGTGGGACTGGCCGTTCCTTGTATGGTGCTGGCGTTCTATAGCATTGTTGGAGGCTGGTTAGTGTCATTCCTCCTCGCCGCGGTTGCAGAGATCTTGCACTTTACCGACGTGGCAGCATGGTTAAAAGGCTTCTCGGCTTCACGTAACTTGTTTGGCGCCATCCTCTTTTATGTGTTGACGATCTTTATTGTGCAAGCAGGTGTGAAACAAGGTATTGAGCGTTGGTCAACCCGTTTGATGCCAGCGTTATTCGTGCTGTTTGCCGCGATGTTCCTCTACATCATGACGTTACCTGGGGCGACAGAGGGTTTAAAGCACTACCTTATTCCTGACTTCTCCAAGATCATGGACAGAGATCTGCTCTTGGCAGCGATGGGGCAAGGCTTCTTCTCGTTGACCATTGGTGGATGTTCGATGCTGATCTACGGCTCTTACCTGAGTCAGAAAGAAAACCTGCCTAAGATGGCATTGAGTGTCACGCTGGTAGATACCGCGGTGGCAGTCATTGCCGGTCTAGTGGTTCTGCCCGCGATGTTCGTGGCGATGAATCAGGGCGTCGAAATCTATGCTCAAGATGGCAGCTTGCTGAGTGCCGATACACTGGTATTTACCGTGTTACCTTTGTTGTTTGAAAGCTTGGGCGCTGCAGGGCCTTATGTCTCTTTGGTCTTTTTCTTGTTGATGACCATTGCGGCGCTGACTTCTTCTATCTCGATGCTCGAGTGCCCGGTCGCGCTCGCCAGTGAACGGTTAGGCTCAAGCCGTAAAATCACCAGTTGGGTACTGGGTGGACTGATTGCTGCATTCAGTGCCGTTATCGTGTTTCATTTTGGCACTTTATTTGGACTTGTAGCGAAAGTGGCAACACAGTACTTCCAGCCTTTTGCTGCCTTGCTATTCTGCTTGTTTGGTGGGTGGATTTGGTCGCGTGACCGCAAATTGTCAGCCTTGCGTGAAGGGTACGAGGATATTGAGCAGGGGATGTTTTGGAAGGTATGGCCTGTCTACGTCAAGTTCGTTTGTCCTGTCTTAGTGGCAACCGTCCTTTGGGTTTCGTTGGGTTAACAAGCGTACTGGGAAAGTCAATGCAGACAAAAAGCGGACCATGTGTCCGCTTTTTCCGTAGGTATGGGCTTAGCGAAATTGGTTGGCGTCTTCGATATACGTAAAGCCTGCTTCTTCGAGCCGCGTGCACAACACGGCTTTGTCGATATCATAATAACGAACCAGATCCTCTAAGCTGTCAAACTCGTCACGTAGTTTCATATTGACGATGCTCATCAGCATGACAGGGTCCATGGTGGCGTAATTGTTTAAATCCATCTTAGTCCTCGTGATCGCTGATCAACAAGTTGGCCGCGGCAAATGCGGCTTGCTCTCGACGCGCTTGCTGGATCTCAGTGTCTTGTGCAATATCGTTGAGGGCTTTTAATGCGCAATGGATCGCCGCCGGTATATAGCCTTGTTCGCCACTGCCAATTTCTGCATAGCGTTGGCGAATTAAGTCACAGCAGTCTGCTATTTTCATGGTGTTCTCCTCAAGTAATGATGAGGATCACTATACCCAATCTCGTTAGGGAGAGGAAAGCGCTAACGTGCGCGTTTTTGCCGGTACATACTTTGGTCGGCGCGCTCATAGAGCGACAAGTTATTATCACCTTGTCGATAGACAGAGAAACCCACTGACGCGCTGATCTGGTGACTTGATAACAAATGATCTTGGCTAACTAAGCTCTTCACTCGTGAGGTCACGTGTTTCACTGAGCTCTTACTGGCAGGTTGCAAGATAACGGCAAACTCATCGCCACCGAGTCGATAACAACGATCGCTGCCACGCACGGCTTCTTTGACCAGCAATGAAAAACGACGTAGTACCTTATCACCATCCAAATGGCCATAGGTATCGTTGACTTGTTTGAAGTTGTCCATATCGAACATCACCATGACCAGACCAATATTTTCCCGTTCACAGACTGCGACGGCATGCTGAAGGTCTTGTTCAAAGCTGGTGCGGTTATGTAGGCCAGTGAGGCCATCGAGCAATGCCATGTTTTTCACTCGCGTATATTCAACGGCATTATTCAGCGGGCCGGCGAGCAGCTTGTGATAGGTATGGAGCAAGCTGATTTCATCTGGGTCGAGCTTGTAAGGGGTAGAGTATTGCAACACACCCAATGGCTGCTTATTGAACTTGATGGAAAACGTCTGACGAAATGTGTGTTGTGCGCCACGACGAATGATGTTGGAGATATCATCATGCTCCCAAATAATTCGCCCAATATCGATCTGCTTTTCTAGTTCACGCGCATACACTTCAAACAACACTTTGATATCAAGGTGGCCTTGCAGCTTTTGTAACAACAACAAACGTTGATCGGCACCGAGCGGGACAATCCGCGGGGCGCGATCAGAGTTTGTATATTGTTTGATGTGCGAGGCATTCATGCGTGATCAACTACTCAGTAACAACGTCGGTTTCAATCTATGAAGCAGGTATCGTGCCAGTCTATATATTTTTGCGAATGGCGATGGGTGGATGCGAGTGAGGATACTGTTTTAAAGTAACTAATCTGTCAATAAAGAAAGGATCTCAGACTGGTGATTGTGTGCATCACGGTAACCAATGTCAATCAACTGGCGAAGGTATGCCGGCTCAAATAATAGATAACTGGCAAAGGTGGCATCTTGACTGGCATTAATCCCCAAAAGTTTAAGCAAGCTGCGCAATGCGAGTGGCATATGGCTGTAGTAGCGGTTCGCCATGGGTTCAAATGGCTCTGAAGGCCGAAGGTGGAGAACATCAATGTGGCGCAGCCCTAGACGCTCTTTTTGGTCGGGAGATAAAGCGCTGGCAACATGATTAAGCCGTTGTAAATGCTCTAAGTCTGCCGAGAGCGTATCGGCAAAGATCGCATTCATTAAATGACCGCCGAGCATCGCTAAACCTGGCGCGGTGTGTTTAATTTGTTCAGGCCGCCGTATCCCTGTGGTCAGATCCAGAATTAAAATCCGCTCCGCGTCCATTTTGACAGCGGGACGCAACGGGGAAATTTGGTGAATGGCGCCATCACCATAAAATTCGTGACCAATCCTGGAGGCGGGAAAAATGAAAGGAATGGCAGAAGAGGCCAGTAAGTGTTCGGTGGAAATTTGACTTCGTTTTCCCACTGCACGGGCTCTTTCCCATGGTTTGATATGTGATGCGCCTTGAAAGAAGCTCACCGATTGCCCCGTTTGGTAGTTTGAGGCCGTGACAGACAAGCCATTCAAATGCCCAGCCAGTAATTGATAGTTAAGCTTGTTAAAGCTGATCGTTTGATTCAGTAACTCTCTTAATGGCCGGTTATTGAGCAACCCGAAAGGCTGAGTGGGCTGGTAGTGAGATTGAAAGCGTTGCCCGGTTTGCGACAAAAGATGGCCGATAAGTGCACTGGGCTGACTGGCGAGCACCCGAGAGGTGTTCAACCGATGCCATAGCCAAGACAATTTTTTGACGCCTAGTCGAAAACATGACGCATAGCTTGCCAAAGATACCGCGTTGATAGCACCGGCGGATGTGCCGCAATAAATGGTAAATGGACTCGTGTGCACACGCGGATACCAGTGAGCGATGGCCGATAAGACACCCACTTGATAAGCCGCTCGTGCGCCGCCGCCGGTGAGTACCAAGGCAATTTTAGGTTTGTTTTTTGACATAGGGCTACCATTATTACCGCGCTAACAGTTTGATTATAGATGCTCTTTTATCTCACGCGCGGCGGTATATCACAGACCCTAAATATCATTAATGATAATTAGGTTGAAAATTGTTATCAATTCGATCTAGGCTGGTGGTGTCTTAATCATCAATGGAGTGACACTATGACTTATCCTTTTCCGGATCTTCCTTATGCCTACGATGCGCTAGCGCCCCACATTGATGAGGCGACGATGCGCATTCATCATCAGCGTCACCACAAAACCTATTACGATAAATTTGTTGCGGCGATCGAAGAGACGGCGCGTAATGGTGAATCGCTTGAGGCTTTGTTTGCTGAGATTTCAACGCTGCCTGCTGCCATCCGTAATAATGGCGGTGGTTATTACAATCATTTGGTGTACTGGCAATCAATGACACCTAACCCTAAGGGGGCACCAGAAGGGCCGCTCTACGATGCCATTGTAGCGACGTACGGCTCACTTGATGCGTTTAAAGAGGCCTTTAGTCAGGCGGCCATTGGTCAGTTTGGTTCAGGCTTTGCGTGGCTGGTGGTGAAAGAAGATGGACAGCTTGCGATTACATCGACACCTAATCAAGACAATCCATTGATGGATGTTGCTGAGGTGAAAGGGGAGCCTCTGCTAGGTTGCGATGTGTGGGAGCATGCTTATTATCTTAGTTATCAGAATAAGCGGCCAGATTATGTCAATGCTTGGTGGCAAGTAGTCAACTGGGATTTTGCTGAAAAGGCATACCAAAAAGCGCTTGAGACGATTAGCTGATGCAACATTAGCTAATATAAAATGCCCCGCAGAGCGGGGCATTAAAATGGTACTGTCAGTTCCGGCTTAGCTAAGCTTGGATTGAATAAACGTCAGTGCATCGTCGATAGCAAAAGGCACTTTTTCGCCCTCTCGACGGTGTTTATATTCGAATACACCGTTGTCCATGCTGCGTTCACCAATCACTACCGTGTGAGGCACGCCGACAAGCTCAATATCAGAGAACATTACACCTGGACGCTCTTTACGGTCGTCAAAGAGTACATCGATACCTGCCGCTGAGAGATCGGCGTATAGCTTTTCAGCCGCTTCACGCACACGTTCAGATTTGTGCATGTTCATGGGGACAATGGCCACCTTGAAAGGCGCGATAGCGTCAGGCCATATAATTCCGTTTTGGTCATGGTTTTGCTCAATGGCTGCAGCCACAACACGCGTAATACCAATACCGTAACAGCCCATTTCTAACAAGGCGTTCTTACCATCTTGGCCTAGCACGCCTGCATTCATCTTTTGTGAGTAATTATTGCCCAGCTGGAAGATATGGCCCACTTCGATGCCACGCTTAAACATCAATGTGCCGTTACCACAAGGGCTAGGATCGCCTTCAATGACATTGCGCAGGTCGGCGACTTGACCCAGCTGTACATCGCGTTCCCAATTTATTCCGAAGTAGTGTTTGTCGTCGGTATTTGCACCGGCACCAAAGTCACTCATCACTGCAACACTGCGATCAACGATGAAAGGTGCGGGTAGGTTTACCGGGCCCAAAGAGCCAGGACCGGCACCGACAAGTGCACGTATCTCTTCTTCGGTGGCGAAAGTCAGCGGGGCGGCAACCTCTGGTAGGTTTTCTGCTTTCACTTCGTTGAGTTCATGATCACCACGGATGATTAGCGCGATAAGATCAGACTCGACCTGTTCAGACGCTTTGACGAAAAGCGTCTTCACCGTTTTTTCAATGGGAAGATCAAACTGCTCAACCAGTTCAGCGATGGTTTTTGCATTTGGCGTATCGACCAATTCCATCGCTTGGGTTGGCGCATCAGCCTGATCTTTGGGCGCGAGCGCTTCAGCTTTTTCGAGATTCGCTGCGTATTCAGACTCAGTCGAGAAAGCAATCAGGTCTTCACCACTGTCTGCCAAAACATGGAACTCGTGTGAGGCGGAACCACCAATTGCGCCGGTATCAGCCAGCACCGCGCGATAGTCTAATCCCATACGGTCAAAGATGGCGCAGTAAGCGGCACGCATCTTTTCGTAGCTCTGCTCCATGCCTGCTTTATCAATATCGAAACTGTAGGCATCCTTCATGGTAAATTCGCGAGAGCGCATGACGCCAAAACGTGGGCGTACTTCGTCACGGAATTTGGTTTGGATTTGATACAGGTTGAGCGGCAGTTGCTTGTAAGAATTAATTTCGTTACGCGCCAAGTGCGTAATCACTTCTTCATGCGTAGGACCCAAGACAAAATCGCGTTGATGGCGGTCAGCGATACGCAGTAACTCAGGGCCAAATTTTTCCCAACGTCCCGTTTCTTGCCATAAATCTGCTGGTTGCACGACAGGCATCATGGTTTCGACGGCACCGGCACGATTCATCTCTTCGCGGACAATACGCTCAACATGTTGAAGGACGCGAACACCTGTGGGGAGCCAAGTATAAAGGCCTGAAGCGAGTTTTCGAATCATACCCGCGCGCAGCATCAGCTGATGGCTGACAATTTCTGCGTCGCTAGGGGTTTCTTTCAAAGTAGAAAGCAGATATTGACTGGTACGCATGTAAAGTTATCCGTTGATATTGGCGATCAATAAGTTCAAGCATATTAACAGCGTGGGGGAGTTTCGACAAAAGCTTCTATGGAAGCCACTTCGATTTGCTCGTTTTGAACGTAAAACGTGACGTTAAAGTCGAACAGGTGAACCGCATAGCGGCGATTATCCGGTTGACCTTTTCTGTAAGCCGGGCGTGGATCTTGCGCTAAGACTTCAGCAATCACGCTTTGATAGTATGCTTGCTGAGGGTATGGAGATAAGGCCAATAAGGCTCGGTCAGAGAAATGAACATCGAGCGGAGTAGGTTTGGTTTGAGCAAATCCGCCTTGGGCGTCGGCAATACTGTCAGAGTAAGGAATATATGGCTTAATATCGACAATCGGAGTTTGGTCAACAAGATCACACCCTCGTAATACCAAGATGACTTGCCCGCTATCTTGAGTGACATCAACCAGCTCTACGGCTGACATACCAATGCCATTAGGACGAAATGTAGCTCGGCTAGCAAACACACCCATTCTCTCATTCCCCCCCAGTCGAGGTGGACGGACGGTAGGGCGCCATCCCCTATCTAGGTTCTGATCAAAAAGAAAAAGTAACCAAAGGTGGGAGTATTGTTCAATGCCTCGCACGGCGTCGATCTGATTGGCATCCCCCTGCAAGTAAAGATAAGCGAGTGCGTTAGGCGCTAACCCAGGTTGACGAGGTACCGCAAATTTCTCTTTAAAAGGAGAATGAAGTGTGCCAATCGGCGTGATAGAAAACTGGGAACACATAATCAAATAAACCGAAAATAAAGTGGGTATACTTTAGCATGTGATAGAAGAGGGGAGTATGGATGCAAGTCAGTCTTGGGCGTGACATAATCCCAACATTATTTACCGAGGGGAACAACGCGTGAGTCTTCCAGCCGTTTTTATCGATCGTGATGGTGTCGTTAATGTCGATCACGGTTATGTGTCTAGTATCGATAGCTTTGAATATATTGAGGGCGTGTTCGACGCATGTAGGGCGCTGAAAGAAAGAGGCTATTTACTCGTCCTCGTGACCAACCAAGCCGGTATCGCGAGAGGTTACTACACTGAGCAAGATTTTTTGCAATTGACTGAATGGATGGACTGGAACTTTGCTGACAAAGGTGTCGATTTTGATGGGATATACTACTGCCCCCATCATCCCAGCGAAGGAAGCGGGAAATACCGCATCGAGTGTGAGTGTCGCAAGCCTAAGCCTGGAATGCTTCTAGATGCAGCGAAAGAGCTCAATATCGACCTCGTCCACTCTGTCATGGTGGGAGATAAAGCAGATGACATGATAGCGGCAGAGGCTGCGGGCATTACTACGCGTTTTCTTGTTCGCTCTGGTAAACCTATCACCGAGCAGGGCGTCGCATTAGCCACTGAGGTGGTTAATTCGATCGCGGATATACCCACGTTAATCTCTCGCCGCTAAAAAGCTGTCTTTATAGAGTGAGTTGGCGATTATTTGCTCGGTTAGATTTTTTTGAACAAAAACGCTTGCATCCAAAAATCTACCCTCTATAATTCGCTTCTCGTTGGCACGGCAAACCGCGCTAACAACGGCAAAACAAACGAGCAAAACAAAACGCTTGACTCATTGCCGAGGTGGCGTAAAATGCCACTCCCGCTCAAGATTGAGCGGCGCTCTTTAACAATTTGACCTATGCAATCTGTGTGGGCACTCGTTGAGAATAGACAAAAAGATTTATTCGATGAACTGAGTGACCAAACGACAACTTTAATAGTTGTTCAGCACAGTCAATTCGTTTGTCTCGTAAGAGACGAACAAAACAGTATTTATCGAGCCGTTTGTCTTTCCTTTTGGGAAAGCAAACACCAAAACTTAAATTGAAGAGTTTGATCATGGCTCAGATTGAACGCTGGCGGCAGGCCTAACACATGCAAGTCGAGCGGAAACGGCAGTATTGAAGCTTCGGTGGATTTACTGGACGTCGAGCGGCGGACGGGTGAGTA